>CAYVZE010000069.1:6418-13687 GCA_964455685.1 uncultured Steroidobacteraceae bacterium | reverse complement strand
GCGGGGCCATCTTCCTGCCCTGCACTTCCACCCACGCGTCGCCGTTGTCGGCCGGCACCACCTTGTAGGGGACCATGCCGACGTCCTTCTGCACCACGTCGTCCTTGAACTTGCGGCCGATGAGGCGCTTGACCGCGAACAGCGTGTTCTGCGGGTTGGTGACCGCCTGGCGCTTGGCCGACTGGCCGACCACCACCTCGTTGTCCTTGGTGAAGGCCACGATGGACGGCGTCGTCCGGTCGCCCTCACTGTTCTCGATCACGCGCGGTTTGCCCGCTTCCATGACGGCGACGCAGGAATTGGTCGTTCCCAGGTCGATACCGATGACTTTGCCCATGTGGTGTTCCTTCAGAGATGCGTGAAACTGGATTGGATATGCGCCAATGTGGAGCCGTCGCGGCCGGCTTCAAGCCCCGTCGGGGGCGCGCGCGACGATCACGCGGGCGGGCCTGAGCAGCCGGCCGTTGAGCTCGTAGCCGCGCTGGATCACCTGCAGCACCGAGTTCGGCTCGGCGCTGTCCGAGGGCTGCATGGCCATGGCCTCGTGCCGCTCCGGGTCGAAGGGCTCGCCGGCCGGGTTGATCTCGTTGATGGAGAAGCGCGCGAAGGCCGACTTCAGCAGCCGCAGCGTGGCCTCCTGGCCTGCGGCCAGGCTGGCCGCATCGGCATTGGCGCCGCTGGCCACGGCCAGCTCGAGGCTGTCGACCACCCCCAGCAGCTCCTGGGCGAAGCGCTCCAGCGCGAACTTGTGGGCCTGCTCGATGTCGCGTGCGGCCCGCTTGCGGATGTTGTCCATCTCCGCCGCGGCGCGCATCAGCTGCTCGCGCGACTCATTGGCACGCGCCTCGGCCTCGGCGAGCCGGGCGCGCAGGGACTGGAGCTCCTGGCTGGCCGCCTCCCCGCCGGTATCCGCTGCCTGGGAGGGCTCCTGGGAGTTCACTGCTGCGTCTTGCTCCGCCATTTCTTCTCCAAACAAAAACAATTACTTGAGGACCAATTCTGATCCCCGTTATGAGGTCTTGAACGCACCTTGCCGGGCGAGTCTGAGGGCTAGCGGCGGGAATTCAAGGCCGCTCCGAGCAGCTTGGCGGTCATGTCGACCACCGGGATGACCCGCTCGTAGGCCATGCGCGTCGGGCCGATCACGCCCAGCACCCCCACCGCCCCGCTGGCGGCCCGGTAGGGCGCAGCCACCACGCTGCAATCATCGAGGATCTGGTAGCCGGACTCGCTGCCGATGAAGATCTGCACGCCCTGGGCACCCAGCGAGAGGTCGAGCAGCTGCAGGATGGCGCGCTTCTCGTCGAAGGCCTCGAACAGCCGCCGCAGCTTCTCCACGCTGGAGAGCTCGCCGTAGGACATCAGCTTGGTCTCGCCGGCGATCACCAGCTCCGGGTCGCTGGCCTGTCCCTCAACGAACAGCTCGCGCGCCACCGAGATGGTGTCGAGCATCCCCTGGTTCAGCCGCTCACGCATCTCGGAGAGCTCGTCGAGCAGCCGCTGGCGGACTTCCTCCAGGGTGTGGCCGCGGAACTGCTCGTTGAGCACGGCCGCGGCGCGGCGCAGTTCCTCCGCCGAGACATCACGGCCCAGGTGCACCACGCGGTTCTGCACCTCGCGGTCGTTGAACACCATGATGGCCAGCATGCGCTGCTCGGACAGCGGCAGGAACTCGATGTGGGTCAGCGAGGCGGCGCGCGGCGCCTGCAGCGACACCACGCCGGCCAGCTGGGTGATGTTGGACAGCAGCTGCGAGGCCACCGACACCAGCGAGCGGGTGTCCTGTGCACCCTCCAGCCGCGTGCGCAGCTGCTCGGCCGCTTCCTGGTCCAGCGGCTGGACCTCGAGCAGCGAGTCGATGAAGAAGCGGTAGCCCTTGGCCGTGGGCACGCGGCCGGCCGAGGTGTGCGGCGAGCTGACGAAGCCGTAGGCCTCCAGGTCGGCCATCACGTTGCGGATGGTGGCCGAGCTCAGCGACATGCCCGAGTCGCGCGAGAGGGTGCGCGAGCCCACCGGCTGGCCGTCACGGATATAGCTCTCGATCAGCACCTTCAGCAGCTGCTGGGCGCGCTCGGAGAGCTGGGTTTCGTCGCGGCGTTCCACGTGAGGGGCCCTGGGTTCTGGTGGCATGACGCTAGCTGCGCCCCCCATCCGGGTCAAGCGGCCCCAAAAAGCCGCCGCCGGGCGCCGCCCCGCCCCATTAAACTAGCGCCGGCATGACCGCCCGGATCACCACCTGCGCCCTGCTGGGGCGCTTCGAAGAACGCACCGTCGGGGAATCCGCGGCGGCGCTGTTGCCCCACCTCGCCTCGCGCGGGTTGACCGTGCTGGTGCAGCGTACCGCCCCGGACGCCATCACCACGCAGGCCACGCCGGTGGACGACGAGGAGCTGGTGGCGCGGGCGGGCCTGGCCATCGTCATCGGCGGTGATGGCTCGATGCTGTTCGCGGCGCGCCTGTTCGCCGGCAGCGACGTGCCCATGCTGGGCATCAACCGCGGCCGGCTCGGCTTCCTCACCGACGTGATGCCGCAGGACATGTTCCGCTGCGTGGACGAGGCGCTGGCGGGCCAGTGCCAGCCCGACCGCCGCCGCCTTCTGGAGGCGCGGCTGGTGCTCGCCGACGGCAGCGAAAAGCGCCAGCTCGCCCTCAACGACGTGGTGCTGGCCAAGTGGGCCACCGGCCGCATCCTCGACTTCGAGACCCACGTGGACGGCCGCTTCGTCAACAGCCACGGCGGCGACGGCCTGGTGGTAGCCAGTTCCACCGGCTCCACCGCCTACGCGCTGTCCTGCGGCGGACCCATCATCGAGCCCGGACTCGACGTGCTGGTGGTGGTCCCCATCTGCCCCCACACCCTGGCCGACCGGCCCATCCTGGTCTCCGGCCGCAGCACCATCACCGTGCTGGTCCAGCCCCGCTTCGACACCCAGGCGCAGGTCACCTGCGACGGCGTGGTGCTGGGCGAGATCACCCCGCGCGACCGACTTGAGATACGGCCCACGGAACGCTCGATCACGCTGCTGCATCCTCCCGGCTACGACTATTTCCGGCTGCTGCGCTCCAAGCTTCACTGGGGCCGCGCCGCCGGCGCACACGAACGGTAGGCAATTGCTCACGCACATCACCATCCGCGACCTGGCCATCGTCGACTCCCTGGAGCTGGAGCTGGCGGGAGGCCTCACCGTGCTCACCGGCGAGACCGGTGCCGGCAAGTCCATCATCGTCGATGCCCTGATGCTGGTGGCCGGCAACCGCGCCGATGTGGACATGATCCGCGCCGGCGCCGGCCGCGCCGAAGTGGCGGCGACCTTCGAGACGCAGCTGATGCCCGAACCACTGCGCAACCTGCTGGAGGAGTCGGCCATCGAGGCCGACGGCGAGCTGCTGCTGCGGCGGGTGATCAACGCCGACGGGCGCTCGCGCGCCTTCATCAACGGCCAGGCCGTGCCGGTACAGATGCTGAAGGAAGTCTCCGGCTACCTGCTCGAGGTGCACGGCCAGCACGAATTCCAGTCGCTGGTGCGCCCGGCCGCACAGCGCGAGCTGCTTGATACCTACGGCCGCCTGGATGACCGCGCCCGCGCCGTGCGCGACACCTACGCCAGCTGGCGCGCGCTGCAGGCAAAACTCGACGAAGTGGAATCGAAGCTCCGCAACCGCGATGCGCGGCTGGACCTGCTGCGCTTCCAGGAGGCCGAGCTCGCCGCACTGGCGCTCAGGCCCGGCGAAGTTGAGGAGCTGGCCGCCGAGGCCGCGCGCCTGGCCAATCGCGGGCGGCTGCTGGAGGGCACCCAGCTGGCCACCCAGTTGCTGTACGAGGGCGAAGGCGACAGCGCCCAGTCACGCATCGCGCGCGCGCAATCGGCGCTGAAACCGCTGGCCGGCCTGGACGGGCAGATCGCCGCGGTGCTGCCGCTGCTCGAGGAGGCCGCCATCCGCATCACCGAGGCGGCACGCGAGCTCACCCGCTACGCCGACACCCTGGACCTCGACAACACCCGCCAGGCCCAGGTGGAGAAGCGCCTCGCCGCTGCCGAGGAGCTGGCGCGCAAGCATCGCGTGCCCGCGGCCGAGCTGCCGGCGCTGCACGAAGCCATGCGCGCGGAACTGGCCGAACTGCAGGCCGTGGAATCCGGCTGCGAGGAGCTGCGCCGCCAGCGCGACGAGGCGCTGGCCGAATGGCACCGGCAGGCCCGGGAGCTGTCCGAGGCCCGCATCGCCACCGCCTCCACCTTCAGCCGCGAAATCACCGCGCGCATGCAGCAGCTGGGCATGGAGGGCGGGCGCTTCGAAGCCACGGTCAAGCCGCAGGATGGCTCCAACCCCGCCCAGCACGGGCTCGACACGGTGGAATTCCTGGTCTCGGCCAATCCCGGCCAGCCGCTCAAGCCCGTGGCGCGCGTGGCCTCCGGTGGCGAGCTCTCGCGCCTGTCGCTGGCCGTGCAGGTGGCCTGCGTGGCCGAGGAGCCGCGCTGCATGGTGTTCGACGAGGTGGACGCCGGCATCGGCGGCGCCACCGCCGAGGTCGTGGGCCGGCAGCTGCGCTCGCTGGGCATCAAGGGACAGGTGCTGTGCGTCACCCACCTGGCACAGGTGGCGGCGCAGGGCCATCACCAGCTCAAGGTCGCCAAGACCACCACCGGAGGGCAGACGCGCACCCAGCTCACGCGCCTGTCGGCCAAGCAGCGGGGACCGGAGATCGCGCGCATGCTCGGCGGCGCCGCCGTGACCAGCAAGGCGCTGGCCCATGCCCAGGAGATGCTGGCGGCGGCCGCAGCCCAGGACCAGGAAACCGCCCGCATCCAGCGGCCGCGGGCCCGCACCGTCCAGCGGTGAATCAGCCCTGCGGGTGCCCGGCCTTGCGCGGGCCGGAGCCGCCACGGGTGCGGCAACTCTCGCAACGCCCGTAGAGGATCATGGAGTGGTCGTGCAGCTCGAAGCCGCGATCGCGCGCTACCGCCTTCTGCCGCTCCTCGATGGCCGAGTCGACGAACTCGGCCACGGTGCCGCACTCGATGCAGACGATGTGGTCGTGGTGGTCGCCCCGGTTGAGCTCGAACACGGCCATGCCGTTCTCGAAATGGTGGCGGGTGACCAGCCCCGCGGCCTCGAACTGCGTGAGCACGCGGTACACGGTGGCAAGGCCGATGTCCTCGTTGGAATTGAGCAGGGCCTTGTAGATGTCTTCGGCGGACTGGTGGCGCGCCGAACCACCCTCGAGGATTTCGAGGATCTTCAGGCGCGGAAGCGTGACCTTGAGCCCCGCGTTACGCAGATCCTTGCCTTCCAATTGGGCAGACTCCGTCTCTCGGGTAATATGCAAAGTTTACACTCCATTTCCTTGCCATGCGACCCATGAAACCGCTGCTCCGGCTGCCGCTGCTTGCCCTGATTGTCCTTGCGGCGGGCTGCCTCTACCGCATGCCCGTGCAGCAGGGAAACATGCTCGACGACAACCAGGTTGCCCAGCTGGAGACCGGAATGACGCGCTCCCAGGTGCTGTACCTGCTGGGCACGCCGATGGTGCCGCCGGGCTTCAACAATGATCGCTGGGACTACTACCACTACTTCAACAACTACCGCGGCTACCGCGAGACGCGGCGGCTGACGGTGTGGTTCAAGGACGACAAGGTGGATCGCATCGAGAGCGACCAGCCCATCGACAAGGAAAAGGCCGGGAATGCCGACGCGGAGCCCGCCGCCGGGCCTGGCAGCTGAGCAGCCCCGCCCTACTCCCGTTGCTGCCGCGCCCGCGCTACGAACGCGTCCACCAGCGAGCTGGCCAGCTTCTCGATGACCGGCGTCAGCGCCATCGCGGCCAGCCCGCCGTCGGGCTCGAACGAGAGATCCAGCTCCACGCGGCAGCCGGCCACGTCGCCGGCGGAGACAGGCTTGAGCGTCCAGCGGCCGTTGAGGCTCTTCAGGGGCCCCTTCTCGAGCTGGATCTCGATCAGGTCGGGGGGGCTCAGGCGGTTGCGGGTGGAGAACGTCGCCTTCAGCAACCCGGCGCCCACGGTCAGCTCCGCGTGCAGCTCCTCCGGCGAACTCTCGATGACCCGCGCCGCCGTGCAGCCCGGGACGAATTCTGGATAACGTTCAACGTCGTTGATGAGATCGAACATGCGCTGCGGGCTGCTGCCCACCAGCGCCGAGCGTCGGATATGGCGCATACCGCATAATAACGCATGGCCAAACGAGGCAATGACAACGCCGGCGCCCTGATCGCCGAGAACCGCAAGGCGCGCCACGAGTATTTCATCGAGGAGCGCTTCGAGGCCGGCCTGTCGCTGGCCGGCTGGGAAGTCAAGGCGCTGCGCGCCGGCCGCGCGCAGCTGGCCGAGAGCTACGTGTTCGTCCGCAACGGCGAGGTGTTCCTGCACGGCGCCCACATCACGCCGCTGGCCTCCGCCTCCACCCACGTGATCACCGACCCCACCCGCACGCGCAAGCTGCTGCTGCACCGGGCGGAGATCGACCGGCTGGTGGGCGCGGTCGAGCGCTCCGGCTACACGCTGGTGCCGCTGGAGCTCTACTGGAAGAAGGGCCGCGCCAAGCTGCGCATCGGCCTGGCCAAGGGCAAGAAGCAGCACGACAAGCGCGCCACCGAAAGGGAGCGCGACTGGCAGCGCGACAAGGCGCGGCTGATGCGCCTGCGCTGATTTCCCTGCCGCCTGCAGCGGCATCCGCCTGCATCCGGTTGGTGCGGACAACCTCCGTCGCGCACGTCAATGGTGCATCGCATGAACTGTGATGCACACCCCGCGCCACAAGGCTCCGGGCTTACAGAATCCGGGCACCACGCATACCCGGATCGTTGATGGCGACCCAACCCGAGCCTGTTCTTTCCGCCCCTCCTGGCAGCAACGCGCCTGCGGCACGCGAAACCGCGCGCATGCTGCAGACGCTGATCGCCAACATCGATGGCATGGTCTACCGCTGCCTGCCCGACGACAGCTGGACCATGGAGTTCGTCAGCGACGGCTGCTTCGCCCTCACCGGCTACCAGCCCGAGGAGCTGCTGTTCAACAGCCGCATCTCCTTCGAGGAGATCACCCACCCCGAGGACCGCCGGCGCATCCGCGAAACCGTCAACGCGGCGCTGGCCGAGGGCCGCCGCTTCGACATCGAATACCGCATCATCCACCGCAGCGGCACCGAGCGCTGGGTGTGGGAACGCGGCATCGGTCTGACAGGCAACGACGGCCGGGTGCTGGCCGTGGAAGGCATCATCCAGGACATCAGCGTGCGGCAGGCCACCTGGCGCGC
>CAYVZE010000069.1:0-6318 GCA_964455685.1 uncultured Steroidobacteraceae bacterium | reverse complement strand
CTGGCGCGCATCTACGGCTTTGAGACCGCCGAGCAGCTGGTCAGCTCGCTGCAGGACATCGGCTCGCAGCTGTACGTCGACCCGGGCCGCCGCGCCGCCTTCATCGAGGCCATCCGCCGCGACGGTTCGGTCACCGGCTTCGAGTCGCAGGTGCGCCGCCGCGACGGCAAGCTCATCTGGATCTCCGAGAATGCGCGCGCCGTGCACGATGATTCCGGCCGCCTGGTCTGCTATGAGGGCACGGTCGAGGACGTGACCGCGCTGCACGAGTACCGCGAGCGCATCGAGCGCCAGGCGCGCACCGACGAACTCACCGGCCTCGCCAACCGCGCCGAGCTGCGCGAGCAGCTCGAGGCCACCGTCCGCCGCGCCGGTGATGACACCCGCTTCGCGCTGGTGTTCGTGGACCTCGACCGCTTCAAGTTCGTCAATGACAGCATGGGCCACCACGCCGGCGACGAGCTGCTGTGCGTGATGGCCCGGCGGCTCCTGGCCTGCGCCCCCGCCGGCTCCACCGTGGCCCGGGTAGGCGGCGATGAGTTCGTGCTGCTGGTACCTGACATGGACGAGCAGGCCGTGCATGAGCTCACCCGCCGCATCCTGCGCGCCACCGGCGAGCCCTGGCAGTTCAACGGCACCGAGCTGCGCGTCAACGGCAGCGTGGGCATCGCGCTGTATCCCGAGCACGGCCGCGATCCGGAGTCGCTGCTGAAGAACGCCGACGCGGCCATGTACCTGGCCAAGGAACAGGGGCGCAGCACGCTGCGCTTCTTCAGCGCCGAACTGCGCCAGCAGCTGGCCGACCGCCTGGCGGCCGAACAGCGCCTGCGCGAAGCCATCCGCCACGGCCACCTGCTGCTGCACTACCAGCCGCGCGTGCACATCGGCACCGGCCGCATCGTCGGCGCCGAGGCGCTGGTGCGCTGGCAGGCGCCGGGCGGGCCGCTGGTGTACCCGGCCAGCTTCATCTCGATTGCCGAGGAGACCGGCCTCATCGTCGACATCGGCCGCTACGTACTGCGCGCGGCCTGTGCGCAGGCCCGCACCTGGCAGGACGCCGGCCACCGCGACCTGGTGATCTCCATCAACGCCAGCCCGCGCGAGCTGCAGCAGGAACGCTACGCCGAGACCGTGCTGGCCACGCTGGAGGAGTTCCGCCTGCCGGCCGACGCGCTGGAGATCGAGATCACCGAGAGCATGGTGGTGCAGGACGCGCCGCGCCTGACCCGCATGCTGCACTGGATGCAGGAGGCCGGCATCCAGATCGCCATCGATGATTTCGGCACCGGCTACTCGAACCTTCGTTACCTGCAGCGCTTCCCGGCACAGCGACTGAAGATCGACCGCTCCTTCATCGTCGACATCCTCAAGAGCCACGAGGACACCTCCATCGTGCACGCCATCATCACGCTGGGCCACAACCTGGGCATGAAGGTGGTGGCCGAGGGCGTGGAGCAGCCCCCGCAGATCGACCTGCTGCGGCGACTGGGCTGCGACGAGGTGCAGGGCTTCCCGCTGGGCAGGCCGATGCCCGCCTCTGAACTGTCGAAGCGCCTGCGGGAGCAGCGCTAGGCCGATCCGCCCGCGGCGCCCGGGGCTTTCCGGCGGGCGATGCGCGCGCCATCGCGCTACCATCCGCGGCCGTGAACGCCCCTGCCCCCTTTCCCGCACCGGCCCCGATCGCGCTGGAACGACTGCGCGAGCTGTGGGTGCATACCGGCACCGCCTGCAACCTGTCCTGTCCCTTCTGCCACGAGGGCAGCAAGCCCGGCGACACGCGCATCGAGGCTCCGACGCTGGCGCAGCTTGCGCCGCTGCTGGAGGAGGCCGCGGCTCGCGGCGTGGAGCGCTTCGCCTTCACCGGCGGGGAGCCGCTGATCCTCAAGGGCATCCTCGATATCCTGCTGCATGCGGCCAGCCTCAGGCCCGTGCTGGTGCTCACCAATGGCACCGCGCCCTTCATCCGCCGCTCCCACCAGCTGGCGCAGCTGCGGGAGGCGCCGCACCCGGTGGGGTTCCGGGTCAGCATCGACCACCCCGATGAGGCCGTGCACGACGCAGGACGCGGGTTCAAGAACTTCCGCAAGGCCATGGAGGGGCTGAAGCTGCTGCACGCAGCCGGCTTCCAGGTGGGCATCACCTGCCAGGCCACGCCGGGAGAGGACGCGCACGCCATCGGGGAGAAGTTCCGCCAGGTGCTGCGCCGGCACGGCCTGCCGCAGGATCTGACGGTGGTGGCATTGCCGCAGCTGGGCGCGCTCGGCGAAACGCCGCCGCTCGCTGCCCCCGCGGACCCGGCTGGCGGGGCCATCCCCCCGCCCTGTGCGCGCAGCCGCATGCTGCTCAGCAAGGGCGGCGCCACGCGCGTGCATACCTGCGTGCTCACCGATGACGAGCCGCGCTTCGACCTTGGGCCCTCGCTGGCCGATGCGATCGCGGCGCGGGTGGTGCCGGACCACCCGCGTTGCGCCGTGTGCCGTGGCGCCGGCGTCGACTACGCCGGCGCCGGCTGACCCCCGCAGGCCCCCTTCAGAACGACATCTTCAGGCCGAGGTAGAAGCGGCGCCCGAAGGAGTCGTGCACGAGGTTGGTGCTGCCCTTCGCATTGTTGCTGTCCTCCGGCGAGTCCGGCACGTACACGGCGCCGAACACCTCCGGCTCGGCGTCCAGCAGGTTGTCGATGCCGAAGCGCAGCTCCGTCCGGGCGCTCACCGAGTAGCGGCCGAACAGGTCGAACTGGTCGTGACTGGCCAGCGGCAAGGTGAACTCCGAGGCGTTCTCGCCGGGCGCCACGCTCGGCAGGTGCTGCCACCTCAGGCCGACCGAGAACGGCCCGTTGCGATAGCCCAGCGTGGTCAGCCAGCGGTTCTTGAAGTGGAAGTCGCCGCCGGCCGAAGTGCCCCGCTCCTCCACGTACTCACCACCGGGGAACGGCGCGCGCGCGAAGCTGTCCAGGTAGTTGAACTGGATGTTCGCGCTCACCGAGCCTGGCGCCGAGGAGAAGCCCAGTGCCGAAAGGTCCGCCCCCCAGTCCAGCTGCACGTCAAGGCCGCTGGTCCTGATGCCACCGAGGTTCACGTACTGCGCCCGGTAGCGGCGGTCCGCGCCGTAGGGGAACTGCGGCGTGTATTCGCGCTGGATCAACGCGCAGTACGGGTTGCCCTCGGCCAGCTCCGCGCCGGTGTGCGAGCCCGGCGCGTCGCCCACCAGGCTGTTGAAGCGCGCGTCCAGGCACTGGCGGTACACGGTGGGCTGGTCGGGAATGCCGATCGCGCCCTTCAGGTCGATGTCATACCAGTCCACCGACAGCGTCAGGCGCCGCAGCGCCTCGGCCTGGAACGGCCAGCGCAGCACCGTGCCGATGGTGAAGGTCTCGGCCTTCTCGGAGTCCAGGTCCGGATTGCCGCCCTGCACGGCCAGGTCGAAGGGGAAGGGATTGGCCGCCGGCCCGAACACGTTGAAGCGGTAGTTGTTGGCGCTGTCCTCGCCCGGAACGTACAGGCTGGGCGGCGCGCCATCGCGGACCATCAGCTCCTGGCACAGCGCCTGGACGTTCAGCCGGTTGGGGTTGCCCGGGTGGTTGGCCCATTCCGGCGTGAAGTTCTCCCAGTAGCCGCAGCCATCGATGGCCGTGGCGATGGCGGCCGCGCCCACCGGCATGTACAGCTCGGTGATGTTGGGCGCGCGGTTGGCGCGCTGCACGCCGCCACGGAAGCGGACGTAGTCGTTCACCTGCCAGTCGCCCAGCACCTTCCAGGTCTCCAGGCTCCCGCCGGTCTTGTAATCCGAGAAGCGGATGCCCGGCTCGATGGACAGCTTCTTGACCAGAGGCAGGTCCTGCAGCAGCGGGATGGCGAACTCGGCATAGGCCTCCTTCACGTAGGTCAGGCCGTTCACGCCCAGCGGCAGCGCGATGTTGTTCACCACGTTGGCGGCATCCTGGTTGGCGTTGTAGGCGGCATCGGGCGTGAACTGGAAGCGCTCGGAACGGTAGGTCAGGCCCGCTGCGAACTGCAGCGGCCCGGCCCACAGGTCCGCGATCGTGCCCTGCACCGTGGCCTCGGCGACCTGCTGCTTGATCGTGGAGATGTTGTTCATGCGCAGCGTCACGTAGTCGGCACAGTCCTGCGACACCGACGGCGTGTTGTTCACGCTGCCATCGGGGTTGAAGATGGGCAGGCCGCTGGTGCAGCGGCCGGCCGCCGCGATGATGGCCGGGTTGATCCATCCGCGTCCGTAATGGTCCTGCTCGAACAGCTGCTGCACCTTCGGATGGCTCAGGAAGCTCTCGGGCAGGTGCGCGTTCACCGAGGCCTTGCCATGCGAGCCGTACACCTCCCATGACCAGTCCTTCAGCGGCAGCTTGCCGCGGAAGCCGGCGATGACCTGGTACACGTTGCTGGTGGTGTCGGTTCGGTACGGCGGCAGGTAGTCCACGCTGCCGTTGTACTGCCAGGGTGCGGTCAGGGGATCGAAGGCCGGGTCGTCGCTCACCCGCGCGTTCAGCAGGTCCGCCAGCGCCGCCGGCACCGGATGGTGCGCGAAGCCGGCCGGCCCCTGCCCGAAGGTGGGCGAATCCGGGTCGTCGTAGGCCTGGTTGTACGGCACCTGGATGGACCAGATGTTCCACAGCGCGATGTGCGTGCCGGTGGCGCTGACGAAGCTCTCGGAGAAGCGCGCGTCCGCGAACAGCTCGATCCTGTCGGTCAGGTCGTAGTGCGTGGAGGCGAACATCGACCAGCGCTCCAGCGGCAGCGACAGGAAACCGCTTTCACGGTCGGTGTACCCCAGCGAGCCATCCGGGTTGATCTTGAAGCCAGAGGTTCCGCCCAGGGGCCCCGTGTAGGGGTGGGCCGGGTTCAGCGGGTCGTTGACGTCGAACAGGTTGCCGTTGTGGTCGATGTTCCAGATCGTTGACCCCAGCTGCAGCGGGAACAGGTCCGGCGGCGGGCAGTTGCCCGGGCCGGTGAAGGGACCCGGTGCCTGGCATTCGAACTGGCTCAACCCGCCCGCGGTGCCGGCGCCGCCGGCGGCGGTGCCCGGGTCGTCCCAGCCCTCGCGCACCCAGCCGCGGTCACGGCTGCGGATGCCGTTGCGCCTGGCATAGTTGGCACCGAACATCACGTTGCCGCGCCCGTCGGCGAAGTTGGAGCCGAACAGCCCGCTGACCTGCAGCTCCTCGCCGTCGCCGCGCTGCGTGATGCCGTACTGGGCATCGACTTCGAATCCCTCGAAGTTCTTCTTCAGGATCAGGTTCACCACGCCCGCGATGGCGTCCGCCCCATACACGGCCGCGGCACCGCCGGAGATCACCTCCACGCTCTGGATGGCCGCCGAGGGGATGGTATTGAGGTCCACCACCAGGTTGCCGTTGACCGGCTGCACGCGCCGCCCGTCCACCAGCACCAGGCTGCGGTTGGTGCCGAGGCCGCGCAGGTCCACGGTGGCCGCGCCCGGTGCCGCCGTGGGCGACGGGAACGGCGTCGAGGCATCGCCGCCCGGCGCGTTCTGCGAAGTGCCTGCGGGCGAGAACTGCGGCAGCTGGTTCAGCGCTGCCTCGATGCCGATGGCGGAGCGGTCCTCGAAAGTCTCGCCCTGCACCGTCACGATGGGACTCTGCGACTCGTAATCGCGCCGGACGATGCGCGAACCCGTCACCACCACTTCGGCGAGCTCGGCCGTTCCGGCTTCTGCCGCCTGGGCGCCCGGGGCCTGGAACGCCGCGATGGCCGCCGCCACCGCAGCCATGACAAGGGCATTGCCGCCGACGTGGCGGCCAAGAACGTGCTTCATCACACAACCCCCCGCTGTCGAATTGGAATGGACCGGCGGGGAACAGATAGCGCCATGCCAGGCGCTACGAAAGACGTTACTGGAAGTCAATAGGCTTTCACGGTAGAATCAAGCAACCTTTTGAAGGGGGCGACCAGTTTCGACGTGGGTTGCGAAACTTCAGGGGCGTACCGAGGTGCATGGCCCTCGCTAAACTCTGTGCAAACTCATAGTTGCCAACGACGACAACTACGCTCTGGCGGCCTAATCCCGCCTAACCTCCGACCCGCTGGTGCCTGTGCCACGGAACCGGGGGACGCGCTCACAGGATCGCGATGCTCCGTGCGACGGGGTGTATCGCTAAGAGGTACCGTCCGCTGGCCAAGCGTCTTCCCTGCTGCTCGGGTAGCGTGAGGCGAGAACCCAAAGAGACAGCTACGTACGTAGATCCTGAAATGTAGGACTTGCGGACGCGGGTGCGATTCCCGCCGCCTCCACCAATAATGAAACCCCAACCGTTCTCGGTTGGGGTTTTTTCTTGCCCGA
>CAYVZE010000068.1:0-13839 GCA_964455685.1 uncultured Steroidobacteraceae bacterium | reverse complement strand
ACGTGCTCGACCCGGCGCTGCTGCGCCCGGGCCGCTTCGACCGCCAGGTGGTGGTGCCGCTGCCCGACGTGCGCGGCCGCGAGCAGATCCTGCGCGTGCACATGCGCAAGGTGCCCATTGCCGATGACGTCAAGCCGGCGCTGATCGCGCGCGGCACGCCGGGCTTCTCCGGCGCCGACCTGGCCAACCTGGTCAACGAGGCGGCCCTGTTCGCCGCGCGTGCCAACAGCCGCGTGGTGACCATGGAGCACATGGAGAAGGCCAAGGACAAGATCCTGATGGGCGCCGAGCGCCGCTCCATGGTGATGAGCGCCGAGGAGAAGCGCATGACGGCCTACCACGAGGCCGGCCACGCCATCATCGGCCTGTCCGTGCCCGAGCACGACCCGGTGTACAAGGTCACCATCATCCCGCGCGGCCGCGCGCTGGGCGTGACCCAGTTCCTGCCCGAGCAGGACCGCTACTCGATGAGCAAGCGGCGCATCGAGAGCATGATCTGCACGCTGTTCGGCGGACGGCTGGCCGAGGAGATCATCTTCGGCCGCGACGCGGTGACCACCGGCGCCTCCAACGACATCGAGCGCGCCACCGAGCTGGCGCGCAACATGGTCACCAAGTGGGGCCTGTCCGACCGCATGGGCCCGCTGACGTACTCGGAGGAATCCGGCGAGGTGTTCCTGGGCCGCCAGGTCACGCAGACCAAGCAGGTCTCGGACGAGACCGCGCACGCCATCGACGAGGAAGTCCGGCGCGTGATCGAGACCAACTACAACCGCGCCAAGGAAATCCTGCAGTCGAACATCGACAAGCTGCATGCCATGGCCGAGGCCCTGATCAAGTACGAGACCATCGACGACGCGCAGATCAAGGACATCATGGCCGGTCGCACGCCGTCGCCGCCGGAGGGCTGGGACAGCTCGGGCCTGGGTGGTGCGGGCAGCAACGGCGGCACTCCGGCAGAGCCGCGGCCGGCCGCCTACGGTTCCCCCGCCGGCAATCCGGGCTGACCAGGAGGCAGGCCGCTTGAAGCTGGTCTGTGGCCGGCGCGTGCTCGACCTGACGCGCCCGGTGGTGATGGGCGTGCTCAACGTCACCGCCGATTCCTTTTCCGACGGCGGACGCTTCCGCGACTTCGGCGCGGCCATTACCCATGGCGCGAAGCTGGTCGAGGAGGGCGCCGCCATCGTCGACGTGGGCGGCGAGTCGACCCGTCCGGGCTCCGATCCCGTCCCCCTGCAGGAGGAGCTGGACCGCGTCGTGCCGGTGGTCGAGGCGCTGGCCGGGCGCGTGGATGCCGTCATCTCCGTGGACACCATGAAGCCCGAGGTGATGCGCGAGGCCGTGCGTGCCGGCGCGGGGCTGATCAACGACGTGCGCGCGCTGCTCGAACCCGGCGCCATCGAGGCCGTGGCCGCGGGCAATGCCGCCGTATGCCTGATGCACATGCAGGGCATGCCGCGCACCATGCAGCAGGATCCGCACTACGACGACGTGGTCGCCGAGGTGGGCGCCTTCCTGGGTGAACGCGCGGCAGCCTGCCTTGCGGCCGGCATTCCTGCCGAACGCATCTGCATTGACCCCGGCTTCGGCTTCGGCAAGACCCTGGAGCACAACCTCGAACTGCTGTCCGGGCTGCCGCAGCTGCTCTCGATCGGCTACCCGGTGCTGGTGGGCATGTCACGCAAGTCCATGGTGGGCGCCATCACCGGCCGCCCGGTGCACGAGCGACTGGCCGGCAGCCTGGCGCTGGCCACCATCGCCACGCTGCACGGCGCGCACATCGTGCGCGCGCACGATGTGGCGGCCACCGTCGATGCGGTGAAGGTGGCCTTCGCGGCCCGCCAGCGCCCCCGGTAAGAGACGGATATTTCAGGGACGGTTCCCAATGAGGAAGTACTTCGGCACCGACGGCATCCGCGGCAAGGTAGGCGAGTCACCGATGACGGTGGACTTTGCGCTGCGCCTGGCCAGTGCGGCAGCGCGCGTGCTCGCGCCCGAGGGCGGCAAGGTGGTGATCGGCAAGGACACGCGCGTGTCCGGCTACATGTTCGAGGCTGCGCTGGAAGCAGGCTTCGTGGCCGCCGGCGTGGACGTGTGGCTCACCGGTCCCATGCCCACCCCCGGCATCGCCTACCTGATCCGCCACAAGGGCGACAGCTTCGGCGTGGTGATCAGCGCCTCGCACAATCCCTACGACGACAACGGCATCAAGTTCTTCGACCGCACCGGCGAGAAGCTCTCCGACGAGCTGGAGGAGCGCATCGAGCAGGAGATGGAGCAGGGCGTGCAGACGCAGCCCTCCACCCGGCTGGGCAAGGCGCGCCGCGTGGACACGCTGCTGGAGGACTATGCGGAATTCTGCGCCGCGTCGGTGCCGGGCGGCCTCGAGCTCACGGGCATGAAGCTGGTGATCGACTGTGCCAATGGCGCGGGCTTCAAGGTGGGCCCGAGGCTGCTGGCAGCCCTGGGGGCCGACGTGATCCCCATCGGCTGCTCGCCCAACGGCCGCAACATCAACGACGGCTGCGGTTCCACCGCGCCGGGCCTGCTGCGGCTCACCGTGCCCGGCGTGGGGGCCGCTGCCGGCATTGCGCTGGACGGCGACGGCGACCGGCTGGTGATGGTCGATCACCTGGGCCGCGTGGTCGACGGTGACAAGCTGCTCTACATCATCGCCCGCGACCGCGCCGCCCGCGGCCAGCTGGCAGGCCCCGTGGTCGGCACGGTGATGAGCAACCTGGGGCTGGAGCTGGCCCTGAAGGACCTGGGCATCGGCTTTCGCCGCGCCGCCGTCGGCGACCGCTACGTGCTGGCCATGCTCAAGGAGGAGGGCGGCACCATCGGCGGGGAAACCTCCGGCCATATCCTGTGCCTGGACCGCACCACCACCGGCGACGCGCTGATCAGCGCCCTGCAGGTGCTGGACGTGATGCGCCGCACCGGCCAGAGCCTGGCCCAGCTGGCCGCCGGCATGCCGGCGTTCCCGCAGGTGCTGGTCAATGTGCGGGTGGCCCAGCGCTTTGATCCCGAGGCGGTGCCGTCCGTGCGCGACAGTGTTGCGAAGGTGCAGCAGCGGCTGGGCGAGGAGGGCCGCGTGGTGCTGCGCCCGTCGGGTACCGAACCGGTGATCCGGGTGATGGTCGAGGCGCGCGAGCAGCAGGCCGCGCGCGCCGCCGCGGATGAGATCGCGGTCGCCGTCAGGGCGGCAGCGGAGGGCTGAAGGCGGCTTGTTTGCGGCCACGCGCGCGCGCCGCTATCATCGCGCGCCCGTTGCCGCTGCCGCGGGCAAGAAAACCATGCAGACCCTCGCAAGAAAGACCCGGCCCCTGATCGTGGCCGGCAACTGGAAGATGCACGGCTCGCGCGCCGCCAACGCGGCCCTGCTCGATGCCCTGCTGTCCGGCTACAGCGGTGGCCAGGTGACCTGCCTGGTGTTCCCGCCTTATGTGTACATCCCCGATGCGGTCCGCCAGCTGGCCGGTTCCGGCATCGGGGTGGGGGCGCAGGACGTCAGCGCCGAGCCCCAGGGCGCCTTCACCGGGGAGGTGTCGGCCGCCATGATCTCGGACGTGGGGGCCACCCACGTGCTGGTGGGCCATTCCGAGCGCCGCGCCATGAACGGCGAGGACGACGCGCTGGTGGCCCGCAAGTTCTTCGCCGCCCTGGGCTCGGGCCTGACCCCCGTGCTGTGCGTGGGCGAGACCCTGGCAGAGCGGGACGCCGGCGCCACCCACGACGTGGTGGCCCGCCAGGTCGATGCCGTGCTGGCGCTGTGCGGCGTGCAGTCACTGTCGAAGGCGATCGTGGCCTACGAGCCCGTCTGGGCCATCGGCACCGGCCGCAATGCCACTCCCGAGCAGGCGCAGGATGTACACGCATTCATCCGCGCGCGCGTTGCAGCGCACGATGCTAACATCGCGGCCGCTCTGCCCATCCTCTACGGCGGTTCCGTGAAGGCCTCCAATGCCGCGGACCTTTTCGGCATGCCGGATGTCGATGGCGGGCTGGTCGGCGGCGCGTCGCTGAAGGCTGAAGAGTTCCTGGCGATCCTGATGGCCGCCGCAAAGGTGTAAGGAAGAATGCTGCACACGCTCCTGATGATCGTCCACATCGTCAGCGCCATCTGCATCGTGGCGCTGGTGCTGGTCCAGCGCGGCAAGGGCGCTGACGCAGGTGCGGGCTTCGGCGCTGGCGCCTCCGGCACCGTGTTCGGTGCGCGCGGCGCCACCACGGCGCTCTCGCGCGCCACTGCCGTGCTGGCCACCATCTTCATGGTGACCAGCCTGATGCTGGCCTATATGGTTACCCGTGCCACCGGCCCGGAGGAGAGCCTGCTCGAGCGGCTCGCCAACGAGGGGGTGGAGCAGCAGGTGCCCGTGGTGCCGCAGGCGCCGCCGGCCGGGGACGAAGTCCCGGTGCCCGCGCCGGAGGCTCCGCCGGCCCAGTAGCAAGGTTTGCGATTGCCGACGTGGTGGAATTGGTAGACACACTAGCTTGAGGGGCTAGCGCCGCAAGGTGTAGGAGTTCGAATCTCCTCGTCGGCACCAATCGATTGAGACTGTTTGTTACAATTCAGGGCGGTCGCGGGGCGGCGTGCCTTCCTCCCGAAGGAGCGCAACAGCCCCGTTTTGTTGTGGACGCGCAATGCTCGCCAACTATCTTCCAGTACTGATCTTCTTCGTCATTGCCACGGGCCTCGCCGTCGTGCTGCTGGTCCTCGGCAACATCCTCGGCAGGCTGGGCGTCCGCCACCGCGGGGACCCTGAAAAGCTCTCCGCCTACGAGTGCGGCTTCGAGGCCTTCGAGGATGCCCGCGCGCGCTTCGACGTGCGCTACTACCTCGTGGCCATCCTGTTCATCGTGTTCGACCTCGAGATCGCCTTCCTCTTCCCGTGGGCCGTGTCCATGTCCGAGACCGGCACGCTGGGGCTGGTGGCGATGGGGATCTTCCTGTTCATCCTCGTGGTCGGTTTCGTGTACGAATGGAAGAAAGGGGCGCTGGAGTGGGACTAGAAGAGGTCGAACTGCCGCCTGAGAATCCCGAGGCCTGGTCGAAGCGCGGCTTCCTGACCACGCAGGTCGACAACCTCGTCAGCTGGGCGCGCACCGGGTCGCTGTGGCCGATGACCTTCGGTCTGGCCTGCTGCGCGGTCGAGATGATGCATGCGGGCGCTTCGCGCTACGACCTCGACCGCTTCGGCATCGTGTTCCGTCCCAGCCCGCGTCAGTCCGACGTGATGATCGTGGCCGGCACCCTGGTCAACAAGATGGCCCCGGCGCTGCGCAAGGTCTACGACCAGATGCCCGAGCCCCGCTGGGTGATCTCGATGGGTTCCTGCGCCAACGGCGGCGGGTACTACCACTACAGCTACTCGGTGGTGCGTGGCTGCGACCGCATCGTGCCGGTGGATGTCTACGTGCCGGGCTGCCCGCCATCGGCCGAGGCGCTGCTGTACGGCATCATCCAGCTGCAGAAGAAGATCCAGCGCACTTCGGTGATGGCGGCATGAGCACCCGCAGGCAGGAACTGGCGGCGCGCATCGAGTCGCGGCTGCAGGGGCGCATCACGCGGCGCCCCTCGGCGCTGGGCGAGCTGCTTTACGACGTGGCGGCGGCCGACCTGGTCGAGGTGGCGAAGGTGCTGCGCGATGAGATCGGCTTCGAGATGCTCATCGACATGGCCGGGGTCGACTACATGACCTACGGCGTTGACGAGTGGCGCACGACCTCGTCCACCAATCGCGGCTTCAGCCGCGCGGTGAGCCGTGGTGCCGAAGGGCAGGCCCGCCAGGGGCCGCGCTTCGCCGCCGTCTACCAGCTGCTGTCGATCCAGAACAACGAGCGCCTGTCGCTGCGCGCCTTCTGTCCCGACGACGAGGAGCCCGTGCTCGACACGCTCACCGGCGTGTGGCCGTCGGTGAACTGGTTCGAACGCGAGGCCTTCGACCTGTTCGGCATCGTGTTCGCCGGCCACCCGGACCTGCGCCGCATCCTCACCGACTACGGCTTCATCGGGCATCCGTTCCGCAAGGACTTCCCGCTGTCCGGCAATGTCGAGGTGCGCTATGACGAGGCGAAGGGCCGCGTGGTCTACGAGCCGGTGTCCATCGTGCCGCGCACGCTGGTGCCGCGCGTGATCCGCGACGACGCCCGCTACTCGCCCGAACTGAAGGGGCAGGGCTGATGGCCGACATCCGCAATTTCACGCTGAACTTCGGTCCGCAGCACCCGGCCGCGCACGGTGTGCTGCGCCTGGTGCTGGAGATGGATGGCGAGACCATCCTGAAGGCCGACCCGCACGTGGGCCTGCTGCACCGTGGCACCGAGAAGCTGGCCGAGACCAAGCCGTTCAACCAGTCGATCCCGTACATGGACCGCCTGGACTACGTCTCGATGATGTGCAACGAGCACGCCTACGTGCTCGCCATCGAGAAGCTGCTGGGCATCACCCCGCCGCCGCGCGCGCAGTACATCCGCGTGATGTTCGACGAGATCACGCGCATCCTGAACCACCTGATGTGGCTGGGTGCGCACGGCCTCGACATCGGCGCAATGAGCGTGTTCCTGTTCTGCTTCCGCGAGCGCGAGGACCTGATGGACTGCTACGAGGCGGTCTCCGGCACGCGCATGCACGCGAACTACTACCGTCCCGGCGGCGTGCACCGCGACCTGCCGGACACCATGCCGAAGTACCAGCCCTCGCGCTGGCGCTCGAAGAAGGAAGTCGACAAGCTCAACGAGGCCCGCTCGGGCACGATGCTCGACTTCATCGAGGACTTCACCCGCCGCTTCCCGGCCTGCATCGACGAATACGAGACGCTGCTGACCGACAACCGCATCTGGAAGCAGCGCACGGTCAACATCGGCGTGGTCTCGCCGGAGCGCGCCATGGCGCTGGGCTTCTCCGGCCCGATGCTGCGCGGCTCGGGCATCGCCTGGGACCTGCGCAAGAAGCAGCCCTACGAGGTCTATGCCGACCTCGACTTCGACATTCCGGTCGGCGTCAACGGCGACTGCTACGACCGCTACCTGGTGCGCGTGGAGGAGATGCGGCAGTCCAATCGCATCATCCAGCAGTGCGTGAAGTGGCTGCGCGAGAACCCGGGCCCGGTGATGGTGGACAACCGCAAGGTGCGCGCGCCGCGGCGCGAGGAAATGAAGGGTGGCATGGAGTCCCTGATCCACCACTTCAAGTTCTTCACCGAGGGCTACACCGTGCCCGAGGGCGAGACCTATGCGGCCGTCGAGGCGCCCAAGGGCGAGTTCGGCGTTTACCTGGTGTCCGACGGCGCCAACAAGCCGTACCGGCTGCATTGCCGCGCGCCGGGCTTCGTGCACCTCTCGGCGCTGCCCGAGATGGTGGAGGGCCACATGCTGGCCGACGTGGTGGCCGTGATCGGCACCCAGGACATCGTGTTCGGCGAGGTGGACCGGTGAGTTCGCAGGTGACTGGCAAGGCGGCGCTGCTCAACGAGCATACGCGCCACGAGATCGACGAGTGGGTGAAGCGCTTCCCCGAGGGACGGCAGCGCTCGGCGGTGCTGTCCGCGCTGCGCTTCGCCCAGGAGCAGAACAACGGCTACCTGACCACCGACCTGATGGACGCGGTGGCCGAGTACCTGAAGCTGCCGCCCATCCAGGTGTACGAGGTCGCGACCTTCTACTCGATGTTCGAGACGAAGCCCTGCGGCCGGCACCACGTCAGCGTGTGCACCAACATCGCGTGCATGCTCAACGGCTCCGACGACATCGTGGCCCACATCGAGAAGAAGCTGGGCATCAAGACCGGCGAGAGCACGCCGGACGGGCGCATCTACCTCAAGCGCGAGGAGGAGTGCCTCGCGGCCTGCACCGGCGCGCCGATGATGATGGTCGACCACGTCTATTACGAGAACCTCACGCCCGAGAAGGTCGATGAGGTCCTGGACAGGCTGAAGTAGCTCATGGGCAAGTGGGACGACAAGATGAACCTGGTGTGCTTCGAGGCGCTGAAGCACCCGGAGTCGTGGAAGCTCGAGAACTACCGCAAGATCGGCGGCTATTCGGCATGGGAGAAGATCCTGGCCGAGAAGACCCCGCCCGAGCAGATCATCGAGACCATCAAGGCCTCGGGCCTGCGCGGCCGCGGCGGCGCGGGCTTCCCGGTGGGCGTGAAGTGGAGCTTCATGCCGCGCAACGCGCCCGGCCAGAAGTACGCGGTGTGCAACTCGGACGAATCCGAGCCCGGCACCTGCCATGACCGCGACATCCTGCGCTACAACCCGCACCAGCTCATCGAGGGCATGGCCATCGGCTGCTACGCCATGGGCGCGACCGTGGGCTACAACTACATCCGCGGCGAGTTCCTCGGCGAGCCCGTGCCGCGCTTCGAGGCGGCGCTGAAGGAGGCCTACGAGGCCGGCCTGCTGGGCAAGAACATCAAGGGCTCGGGCATCGACGTCGACATCTACTGCGCGGTCGGTGCCGGCGCCTACATCTGCGGCGAGGAAACCGCGCTGCTGGAGTCGCTCGAGGGCAAGCAGGGCAAGCCGCGCTTCAAGCCGCCGTTCCCGGCCAACTACGGCCTGTACGGCAGGCCCACCACGATCAACAACACCCAGAGCTACGCCTCCACGCCGACCATCCTGCGCAAGGGCGCCGAATGGTTCGCGGGCCTGGGCGTGCCCAATTCGGGCGGCACGGTGATCTTCTCGGTGTCCGGCCACGTTGCGAAACCGGGCAACTACGAGCTGCCGCTGGGCATCCCGTTCGCCGACCTGCTGGAGATCGCCGGCGGCATGAAGGGCGGGCGCAGGATCAAGGCGGTGATCCCGGGTGGCTCCTCGGTGCCGGTGGTGCCGGGCGAGGTCATCATGAAGACCAACATGGATTACGACTCGCTGCGCGCCGCCGGTTCGGCGCTGGGCTCGGCGGCCGTGATCGTGATGGACGAGACCACCTGCATGGTCAAGGTGCTCGAGCGCCTGTCGCGCTTCTACATGTCCGAGTCCTGCGGCCAGTGCACGCCGTGCCGCGAGGGCACCGGCTGGCTGAACCGCATGTTGAAGCGCATCCTCGCCGGCCAGGGCCGCCGCGAGGACCTCGACATGCTGGTGCAGGTGGCCAACCGCATCGAGGGCCACACCATCTGCGCGCTGGGTGATGCCGCGGCCTGGCCGGTGCAGAGCTTCCTGAAGCATTTCCGGCACGAGTTCGAATACATGATCGACCACGGCGGACGCAGCCTCGTGGACGGCAAGAAGGAGGCCGCATGAGCGCGGTTCCCTCCGATACCGTCACCATTACCGTGGACGGCGTCGCCGTCCAGGCGAAGAAGGGCGAGATGCTGATCCGCGTCACCGACGCGCAGGGCATCTACGTGCCGCGCTTCTGCTACCACGACAAGCTGCCGGTGGCGGCCAACTGCCGCATGTGCCTGGTCGAGGTGGAGAAGGCGCCCAAGCCGCTGCCGGCCTGTGCCACGCCCGTGGCCGATGGCATGGTGGTGCACACCCGCTCGCCCAAGGCGCTGGCCGCGCAGAAGGCGGTGATGGAGTTCCTGCTGATCAACCACCCGCTGGACTGCCCGATCTGCGACCAGGGCGGCGAGTGCGAGCTGCAGGACCTGGCGGTGGGCTACGGCCGCGACGTGGCGCGCTTCTCCGAGCGCAAGCGCGTGGTCAAGGACAAGAACATCGGCCCGCTGATCTCCACCGACATGACGCGCTGCATCCACTGCACGCGCTGCGTCCGTTTCGGCCAGGAGATCGCCGGCTTCCCCGAGCTGGGCACCACCAACCGCGGCGAGAACAACGAGATCGGCACCTACGTCGAGAAGAGCGTCGACCATGAGCTCTCCGGCAATGTGATCGACCTGTGCCCGGTGGGGGCGCTGAACAGCAAGCCGTTCCGCTTCCGCGCCCGCGCCTGGGAGATGACCCAGGTGCCCATGGTCTCGCCGCACGACGGCCTCGGCACCAACCTCTACGGCCACGTCTGGCGCGGCCGCCTGATGCGCGTGGTGCCGCGCTACAACGAGGCCATCAACGAGTGCTGGATCTCCGACCGCGACCGCTTCTCGTACGAGGGCATCTACAGCCCCGACCGCCTGGCCAGGCCCATGGTGCGCGAGGAGTCCGGCCAGTGGCGTGAGACCGACTGGCAGTCGGCGCTGGAGGCCGTCGCCAGGGGATTGAAGCAGGTTGCCGGCGAGCGCATCGGCGTGCTGGCGGGTGCCTCCGGCACCGTCGAGGAATACGCGCTGCTGGCGCAGCTCGCCGCGGGCCTCGGCACCGCCAACATCGACCATCGCCTGCGGCAGCTGGACTTCGCCGCCGACGCCGCCGACCCGGCGCTGCCGTCGCTGGGCGGCACCATTGCCGACGTCGACCACCTCGAGGCGCTGCTGGTCGTGGGCTCGAACCTGCGCCGCGAGCTGCCCCTGCTGGCGCACCGAGTGCGCAAGGCGGCGGTGCGCGGCGCCAAGGTCAGCTTCCTGAACCCGGCCGCGTTCGAATACATGTTCCCGGTGACCGCGCAGCTGGTCGAGCCGCCGGCCGCGCAGCTGGCGCAGCTCAACGCGCTGCTCTCCGTCGCCGGTGCCGGCCCGGTGGGCAGCGCCATGGCCACGGTCAGCGACGCGCACCGTGCCATCGTCGAACAGCTCAAGGGGGCGAGCCGCAAGGCCATCTGGCTGGGCGCGCTGGCACTTCGTCACCCGCAGTACTCCGCGCTGCGCACGGCCGTGGTTCGCCTGGCCGAGGCCACTGGCGCGCAGGTCGGCGTGCTCGCCGAGGGCGGCAATGCCGCCGGCGCGCACCTGGCCGGCGTGCTGCCGCACCGCGCCGCCGGCGGCCTGCCGCGCGAGCGCGCGGGCCTGACGGCCGGCGCCATGCTGTCGCAGCCGCTCGATGCCTACCTGTTGTGGGACATGGAGCTGGCCGACACGCTGCACCCGAAGGCTGCCGATACCCTGCGTGCCGCGCGCTTCGTGGTCGCGGCCACCCCGTTTGCCAGCGAGGAGATCAAGTCCGTGGCCCACGTGCTGCTGCCCATCGGCACCTTCGCCGAGACCTCGGGCACCTACGTGAACCTGGAAGGGCAGTGGCAGAGCTTCACCGGCGCCGCCCAGCCCGTGGGCGAGTCGCGCCCCGGCTGGAAGGTGCTGCGCGTGCTGGGCAACCTGCTCGACCTGCCGGGCTTCGATGCCAACTCTTCCGAGGAGGTGCGCGACGCGCTGCGCGCGCTGGTCGAGCGCAACGCGCGGCCGCTGCCGGTGCAGCCCGCGGGCCTGGCCATCCCTGACGGCCCGGTCACCGTGACCGACGTGGCGCTGTACCAGAGCGATGCCATCGTGCGCCGCTCCGCGCCGCTGCAGCGTACCCGCGAGGCGCGCAACTTCCGTCGCGTGTACGGCGAGGCGGGGGTGTCGGCATGATCCAGTTCTGGGAGAACCTGCCCGAGCAGGTGAAGACCGTGGCCATTTCCACGGGCTGGATCCTGGTCGTGGCCATCGTGCTGATCCTTTGCGTGGCCTACCTGACGCTGTGGGAGCGCAAGGTCATCGGCTGGATGCAGGTGCGCAAGGGCCCGAACCGCGTGCGCATCTTCGGCTTCCTGCCCGGCTTCGGCCAGCCGTTCGCCGACGTGATCAAGCTGCTGATCAAGGAAGTGATCGTGCCGCGCCAGGCCAATGGTGGCCTGTTCCGCCTCGCGCCGGCCATCGCGCTGATCCCGGCCTTCGCGCTGTGGGCGGCGGTGCCGCTGGCGCCGGGCTTCTCGATCGCCAACATCGACGCGGGCCTGCTGTACATCCTCTCGCTCACCTCGGTGGGCGTGTACGGCGTGATCCTGGCCGGCTGGGCGTCGAACTCCAAGTACGCCTTCCTCGGCGCCATGCGTTCGGCGGCGCAGATCGTGGCCTACGAGATCGCCATGGGCTTTGCGCTGGTGGGCGTGCTGATGGCCGCGGGCAGCCTGAACCTCGGCACCATCGTCGAGCAGCAGTCCGGCGGGTTCCTGTCGTGGAACTGGTTCTGGCTGTTCCCGCTGTTCGTGGTCTATTTCATCTCGGGCGTGGCCGAGACCAACCGCGCGCCCTTCGACGTGGCCGAGGGCGAGTCGGAGATCGTGGCCGGCTTCCATGTCGAGTATTCCGGCGCGGGCTTCGCCATGTTCTTCCTCGCCGAATACGCCAACATGATCCTGATCTCGGCGCTGACGGCGGTGTTCTTCTTCGGCGGCTGGCTGAGCCCGCTGGACGGCTACGTGCCGGCCGACTCGGGGCTGTTCCAGGTCCCGGTGCTGGGCGCGCTGCTCGGCAACGGCACGCACTGGCTGGCACTGAAGATCTTCTTCTTCCTGACCGTGTTCCTGTGGCTGCGCGCGACCTTCCCGCGCTACCGCTATGACCAGATCATGCGGCTGGGCTGGAAGGCGCTGATCCCGGTGACCATCGTGTGGATCTTCGCCGAGATGCTGATGGCCTATTTCAAGATCGGTCCGTGGAGCGCCTGATGTCCGTACGCAGTTTCCTGAAGACCTTCACGCTGTCCGAGATGCTCGTGGGCATGAGCGTCACGGCGCGCACGCTGTTCCGGCGCAAGGTCACGCTGGAGTACCCGGACGAGAAGACCCCGCAGTCGGTGCGCTACCGCGGCCTGCATGCGCTGCGCCGCTACCCGAACGGCGAAGAGCGCTGCATCGCGTGCAAGCTGTGCGAGGCCACCTGCCCGGCGCTGGCCATCACCATCGATTCCGATGTCAGTGCGGACGGCACCCGCCGCACCACGCGCTACGACATCGACCTGTTCAAGTGCATCTACTGCGGCCTGTGCGAGGAAGCCTGCCCGGTGGACGCCATCGTGGAGACCCGCATCCACGAGTACCACATGGAACATCCTGGCGAGAACATCATGACCAAGGACAAGCTGCTGGCCGTGGGCGAGCGCTACGAGGCCATGATCAACGCCGACAAGGCGGCGGACGCCAAGTACCGCTGACGGGCGAGGGGAGAGAAAGAGCTTGCTGGTCCAGATCCTCTTCTATGCCTTTGCGCTGGTGCTGCTGGCATCGGCCATCGGCGTGATCGGGCTGAAGAACCCGGTGCACAGCGCGCTGTGCCTGGTCGTCACCTTCTTCTCCGCGGCGGCCATCTGGCTGCTGCTCGAGGCCGAGTTCCTCGCGATCGTGCTGGTGCTGGTCTACGTCGGCGCCGTGATGGTGCTGTTCCTGTTCGTGGTGATGATGCTCGACGTGGACATCGAGGCCATGCGCAGCGGCTTCACCCGCCACTTCTGGGTGGGCCTGGTGACCGCGCTGGTGGTGGTGGCCGAGATCGTCGGCGTCATCGTCGCCAGGGGCTTCGGCGGCGGCCTGAACATGGCCGGCGGATTCCAGCCGGTTGCTGCCGACGCCAGCAACACCACCGAGCTGGGCGTGGCCATCTACACCCGCTACCTGTACCCGTTCGAACTGGCTGCCGTGCTGCTGCTGGTGGCCATCATTGCCGCCATCGTGCTGACCATGCGCCATCGCCGGGGCCTGAAGGTCCAGGACGTCGCCGCCCAGGTGGCGGTGCGCCGCGAGGACCGCGTACGCGTGCTGAAGATGCCGGCGGAGAAGGGCGAATGATCACGCTGCAACACGTTCTGGTGCTGTCGGGCCTGCTGTTCGCCATCGCCGTGGCGGGCATCTTCATCAACCGCAAGAACCTGATCCTGCTGCTGATGTGCGTGGAACTGCTGCTGCTGTCCGCGAACATCAACTTCGTGGCTTTCTCGCGCTACCTCGGCAACATCGACGGGCAGGTGTTCGTGTTCTTCGTGCTGACCGTGGCGGCGGCCGAGGCGGCCATCGGCC
>CAYVZE010000067.1:0-13883 GCA_964455685.1 uncultured Steroidobacteraceae bacterium | reverse complement strand
AGCGGAACGTGCCGAACACGTCGCCCGCCAGGCAGCTCTTGCCGCAGACCATGATCTCGTGGGGACCCTCGTTCGGGTACACCTTGCCCTGCTGGCGGTAGACCAGCAGGTCGAGCATGTGCGCCTCGATCGAAGAGTCGACGATGGCCAGTTGGCGGCCGTTGAACAGCGTGTCGAGCACGGTCACCTCCAGGGTGGTGCTGCCCGTGATCGCCGCCTCGCCCGGCTCCAGGTACACCTGCACGCCGTAGCGTTGCGAGAAGCGCTTCAGGCGCGCGGCGAAGTCCTCCAGCGGGTAGTCATCGCCGGTGAACGCAATGCCGCCGCCGAGGCTGACCCACTCCACGCGCTCGAACAGGTGGCCGTAGCGCTCCTCCACCTGCCCCAGCATGCGGTCGAACAGGCCGAAGTCGCCGTTCTCGCAGTTGTTGTGCACCATGAAGCCGCTGACCTGGTCGAGCACCTTCTCCACCGCTGCCGGGTCACGCTCGCCCAGCCGCGAGAACGGCCGCGCCGGATCGGCCAGGTCGAAGCTCGAGGAGCTGATGCCCGGGTTCAGGCGCAGGCCGCGGGCGATGCCGGCGGCGCGGGCACCGAAGCGCTCCAGCTGGCCGATGGTGTTGAAGATGATCTTGTCGGCATACGACACCGCCTCGTCGATCTCGTGGTCGGCCCAGGCCACGCTGTAGGCATGGGTCTCGCCGCCGAAGCGCTCTCGCCCCAGCCGCACTTCGAACAGCGAGGAGGACGTGGTGCCGTCCATGTACTGGCGCATCTGGTCGAACACCGACCAGGTGGCGAAGCACTTCAGCGCCAGCAGCGACTTCGCGCCCGACAGCTCCCTGAGGCGCGCGATGCGATCCAGGTTGCGCTGCAGCTTCGCCCGGTCGATCAAGTAATAAGGCGTGCGCAGCACGGCCTCGCCTGGCCGGCCGGCCGGTGCGCCAGTGCCGAGGCTGGCCTCGGGCGGGACGGGGGACCCTGTATTGATCTGCTCGGACATCGATGGTTTCCGCTGGGGGTGGTCGCCGTCACCGCCCGGTCGCCCATGCGACCTTCGGAGCTGGCGGAAAAAAGGGTTGGGGTGGCCGCGTGGGGTGGACAACCACCCCCGGACGCAGCACGCAGCCGACTACGCCCGGGGGATGGCGTCCGGATTGGGATATCCGGCGCGAATGTGCTGGGGCTTGAAGGGGCGGCTGGCCTGGGTCATGGCGGCGGAAGGATAGCCCCCCCCGGGGGGGTGTCAAGCGCAATGGACCCGGGGAATCCCGCAAATGGCCCGGAATCGACCCGGATCGGGTACCGGCGGCGCGGAACGGGAGGAAATTGGTGGAGCTAGACGGGATCGAACCGTCGACCTCTTGCATGCCATGCAAGCGCTCTCCCAGCTGAGCTATAGCCCCACGACGAGAGGGCCGCGACGTTACGCGGCGGCCCGTTTCCTGTCAAGGATGTCGAGCGCGGGCTTAACATGGACGCCCGGCGTCACACCCGTGGCGGCCGGATTTTCAGGGAAGGAGAGTTCCATGCAGCACCCCCGCCACCTCACCCGCGGCCTTGCCGCCGCACTCGTGCTCGGTATTGCCTCCGCTCGCGTGCTGGCTGCCGACGCCAGCGATTTCAACGGTACCTGGACCACCAGCTTCGACAGCCAGGTGGGCGTGCAGACCTACACCTACACCTTCAAGGTCGAGGGCGACAAGGTGACCGGACGCGCCAGATCCGGCAACGGCGACTACGAGATCGCCGACGGCAAGATCGAAGGCGACAAGATCACCTTCGTCGAGAACATGGACTACCAGGGCATGGCCCTGGCCATTTCCTACGAAGGCAAGCTTGTCGCGCCGGACCAGATCCAGTTCCGGCGCGACGTGGCCGGCATGGGCGGCGAGGAGTTTGTCGCGAAGAAGCAGCCGTAGGCGCTGCGCGCCGCGGCGGCCTTCAGCCGAGGGCCGCCCGCAGGCGTGAGAGCACCCTCTCCTTGCCCAGCAGCGCCAGCGTGGCGTCTATCGGCGGCGACACCGTCCCGCCCGTCACCGCCACGCGCAGCGGCTGGGCCACCTTGCCCAGTCCCAGCGAGCGCATGCCTGCGAACTCCTGCAGCAGCGCATGCAGGGTCGGCGCGTCCCACTGCTCCACCTTGCCCAGCGCCCCGGCCAGCTCGCCGAGCATGGCCCTGGCCTCGGGCGTGAGGTGCCTGGCCACGGCCTTCTCGTCCATCACCGGCTCCCGGAAGAAGATCAGGCCGGAGCCGGCCATCTCCTTCATGGTCCTGGCGCGCTCGCGCAGCGCCTCGACCACGCCGGCGCACATGGACTCGTCGGCATCGGTGACACCCAGCACGGCCAGCTGCTCGCGCAGCGCCGCCACCAGCGTGGCCTGCGGGGCGCGCATGATGTGCTGCTGGTTCAGCCACAGCAGCTTGTCCGGGTTGAACGCCGCGGCAGCCTTGTTGACGTTGGCGATGTCGAAGGCCGCGATCATCTCCTCGCGGGTGAAGATCTCCTGGTCGCCGTGCGACCAGCCCAGCCGCACCAGGTAGTTCAGCAACGCATCGGGCAGGAAGCCTTCCTTGCGGTACTCCAGCACGCTGACGGCGCCGTGGCGCTTGGACAGCTTGGCGCCGTCGGCGCCGAGGATCATGGGCACGTGCGCGTACTGCGGCGGCGTGGCGCCCAGGGCCCTGAGCATGTTGATCTGGCGCGGGGTGTTGTTCAGGTGGTCGTCGCCACGCACCACGTGGGTGACGCCCATGTCCCAGTCATCCACCACCACGCAGAAGTTGTAGGTGGGGTTGCCGTCGGAGCGCTGGATGATCAGGTCGTCGAGCTCGGCGTTCTGGAACACCGTGCGGCCATGCACCAGGTCCTCGACCACCACCTCCCCCTCGTCCGGGTTCCGGAAGCGGATCACCGGCGTCACGCCAGGGCGCGGCTCGGTGCGGTGGCGGCAGCGGCCGTCATAGCGCGGCTTCTCCTTGCGCGCCAGCTGCCCGGCACGCATGGCCTCCAGCTCTTCCTTCGAGCAGTAGCAGCGGTACGCCAGCCCCTTCTCGAGCATCTGGCCGATGACCTCGCGGTAACGGTCATAGCGCTGCGTCTGGTAGTACGGCCCCTCGTCCTCGTTGAGGCCGAGCCAACGCATGCCGTCGAGGATGACCTGCACGGCTTCCTCGGTGGAGCGTTCGCGGTCGGTATCCTCGATGCGCAGGATGAACTTGCCGCCGTGGCGGCGGGCCAGCAGCCAGGAGAACAGCGCCGTACGCACGCCGCCGATGTGCAGCATGCCCGTGGGGCTGGGGGCGAATCGGGTCACGATGGTCATAGGGCGCGTAGGGTAGCCGAAAGCGGGCGCCCGGCAGCGGACTTCGACCGCTGCCGCCAGCAGCGGCCGGTCAGTCGACCAGGTAGAAGTCCACGATCACGTGGTCGGGCTTGCGGATGCCGCGGGCCACGAACAGGTGCCGGCGCAGCCAGCCGTGCGGCCCGTCGGCCACCTCGAACACCGGGCTGGTGCGGAAGTAGTAGGCATCCGGCGGCACCTCGATGCCGGCCACGAGCTTCTCCATCACCTCCCGGCTGGCAGTGCGCACGCCGGCATTGGTCACGCCGACCAGCGTGCCATCGGCCGCCTCGATGGTGTAGCGGGCCAGCACGTGCGAGAGGCCGTCGTCCGCCACGGACTGCCAGTCGCCGCCGCCCGGCAGCACGCGACCAGACAGGCGCGGCCCGTAGACCACGCCGCCGGTCACCGGGATGAAGCGCTTGCGCAGCCCGTCGATGCGTCCGTACTCCAGCGGCGGCGCGAGTTCGCCCCGCAGCGAGAAGACATGGGTCAGTCCGGGGACCGGCGCGGCGGGCCCCGGGGCGGCTCCTGGAGGTGGATTCTGGGCAGCGCTCATGGCGGGTGACTGTGGCACAGGCCGGCGGCCGGCTCAACGCGCCAGACTTCCCCGCCCCCACGCCGGATTTGCACGCCGGCGGCTGGCTGCGTAGACTTGCGCTCCCTCGCAAGGACGGGCGGTTAGCTCAGCGGTAGAGCACTGCTTTCACACGGCAGGGGTCACAGGTTCAAGCCCTGTACCGCCCACCAATCCTTGGCTCTCCTTGTTCCAGCCCGCGGCCTCCCGCCGGGCATCAGAGCAGCACTCCCACCCTCCCCTCGCGCACCTCGCAGGGATAGACCTTCAGCGCCCGGCACGGCCCCTCGGTGAAGTACGTGCATTCGCCGCTGCGCAGGTCGAACAGGTACCCGTGCATGTCACAGCGGATCTCGCCGCCCACCAGCCGCGAGCCCTCCAGCGGGTGGCCGGCATGGGGACAGTAACCCTCCAGCACGGCCGGCACGCCGCCCTGCTGCACCAGGACCAGGTGCAGGCCGCCGACGTCGAATGCGCGCAGGTAGCCCTCATGCAGGAGTTCGGCGCGTTCCAGGGGATGGAATGTGGGATTGGCGGGGTTCATGGCGGCGCGGGAGTTTCTCACAGGCCCGCCGCGCAGGCGGAAATCACCTGCCGCGGATGAGCGCCGGGATCCCCCGGAGGTAGCCCAGCTCGGCCAGCAGTTCGACCAGGGTCTGCGTGACCACCGCCATGGCGGCGAGCCGGCCGGCCTCGCCCGGCAGGGCCAGCGCCAGCGGCAGCACCACCAGTGAATTGCGCGTGCCTGCACTGAAGGCCACTGCCCGCGCCGCGGGTGCCGGCAGCGCCAGCAGCCGCGCGGCCAGCATCCCGGCAAGCGGCGCCAGCAGCGCAAAGGCCGCGTAAACCGGCAGCACGCGGGCCAGCGAGTCGCCCGCCTCCACCACGCCGCCGATACGCGAGCCGGCAACCAGCAGCAGCACCGCGGCCATGGCCGGCACAGGCAGCCAGGCGCAGGCCTTCTGCCACGCCCCTGGCCCGGTGCCGGTCCGCCACAGCCGCTGCGTCAGCCAGGCCAGCACGAGCGGCAGCAGGATGAACAGCAGGAAAGCCTCGATGAAGGGCCGGAAGGTGACCTCCGGCATCCCGTGTCCTCCTGCGAGCAGTGCCAGGTACAGCGGCAGCAGCAGGAACTGCAGCACCAGCAGCAGCGGCGTTGCGCCCAGCAGCAGTGCGGCATCCCCGTGCCCCAGGCGCGTGAACACCACCACGTAGTCGATGCAGGGTGCCAGCAGCACCAGCAGCACGCCGGCGAGCACGGCCGGATGCGGCGGGAAGGCAGCCACCAGCCCCCACACCAGCAGCGGCACGAACACGAAGTTGGCCAGCAGCAGCGCGGCGAGGAAGCGTGGATTGCCCGCCCCACCCCCGGGGCGCGCCAGCGGCAGCTGCGTGAACATGATGTACATCAGCAGCGCCAGGGCGGGAGCGACCAGCGGCGCCATGACGCCCGCCAGGGCCGGGGAAAGAAGCCCTGCCGCGAGCCCTGTGGCCACGGCGCCGAAATAGACCAGCACCTGCCTCGACTCCAGCGTGCCGGCACCGGGCAGCATGCGCGTGCTCAGGCCGCCGATGGCGGCTCGGCCTGCTGGGGCTCGTAGCGCGCGGCCAGCGCCGATGCCACGTCCGGCCGGAACAGCACCTCCGGCTCGCGCACGCCATGCGTGAGCAGCTCCTGGCGCACATGGCGCGAGGCGCCGGCCACGATCACCCTGGCGCCGCGGGCGCGCTTCTTGCGCACGAAGCCGTGGATGGTGGTGGCCGCCGTGGAATCGATCACCGGCACGCGCGAGAAGTCGAGCACGAAGAAGCGCGGCCGGTCGCCGATGCGGTCCAGCGCCGCCCCCACAGTGGCCGCGGCGCCGAAGAAGAACGCGCCGGTGATGCGGTACACCACCGTGTCGCGGCCGGCCTGGTCGTAGGTGGCCGCGTCCTCGCGCGTGCCGGCATCGTCGCGCGGCACCTCGTCCTTGGGCAGCGGCGCGCCCTCCACTTCCACCGCGTTGGACATGCGGTGGATGAACAGCAGCGCGGCCAGCGAGAAGCCCACCACGATGCCCTCGGTCAGGTCGCGGAACAGCGTCAGCAGGAAGGTGGCCAGCATCACCACCGCGTCGGCGCGCGAGCCGCGCAGCAGCGTCATGAAGGCATCACGCTCGGCCATGTTCCAGGCCACCGTGACCAGCACACCGGCCAGCGCGGCCAGCGGGATGTACGCGGCCAGCGGCGCGGCGAACAGGATGAACCCCAGCAGGAAGAGGGAGTGCAGCATGCCCGAGACGGGCCCGTGCGCGCCGGAGCGCACGTTGGTGGCCGTGCGGGCGATGGTGCCGGTGACCACCATGCCGCCGAACAGGCCGCTGGCGACGTTGGCGAAACCCTGCGCCACCAGTTCGCAGTTGGAGCGGTGGCGGCGGCCCGTCATCGAATCGGCCACCACGGCCGACAGCAGGCTCTCGATCGAGCCCAGCAGCGCGAACGACAGCGCCACCGGGATCATCGCGGTCACGTCGCGCCAGCCCACGTCGGGGAACGACGGCACCGGCAGCTGGCGCGGGATGCCGCCGAAGCGCGTGCCGATGGTCTCCACCGGCAGGTCCAGCAGCGCCACCACGACCGAGGCCAGCGCCACCGAGATCAGGAAGTTCGGCAGCCGCGGGCGCCAGCGGCGCAGCCAGATGATGGTGCCCACGGTCAGCGCCGACACCAGGAGGGCCGCCGGCGTGAACGAGAAGATGCCCTCGGCCAGCACCACCAGCTTGGGCAGGAATGCGGCAGGCTCGGCCGTGTCGAGCTTCAGGCCCAGCAGGTCGCGGATCTGGCTGGCGAAGATGATGGCCGCGATGCCGGTGGTGAATCCCACCGTCACCGGGTACGGGATGTAGCGGATGTAGGTGCCGAGCCTGAGGTACCCGGCCACCACCATGATCACGCCAGCCAGCATGGTGGCGAGGATCAGCCCGGTGACGCCGTGCACCGCCACCGTGCCGGCCACCAGCACGATGAACGCCCCCGCCGGCCCGCCGATCTGGTGGCGGCTGCCACCCAGCGCCGAGACCAGGAATCCGCCGAAGATGGCCGCGTACAGGCCGCGCTGCGGCTCCACCCCCGAAGCGATGGCGATGGCCATCGACAGCGGCAGCGCCACGATGGCTACGGTGAGTGCCGACAGTGCGTCCGCGGCCAGTTCCCTGCGCCCGTAGCCCTCGCGCAGCACCGAGATGAGCTTGGGAGTGAAAAGGTCGCGGAAGCTCTCGCGACTACCGGCACTGGTTGCGTTCATGCACAGCCACCGATTAACATTTCATGACCACAGAATGCACATCGTAACAGCATGCCCCGACGTCGTACCGTCGCACCGGGCGAGGAGCGCACAGCCCGCCTCACCCTGCTGATCGATCCGCGCAAGAAGCAGGTCTTCGAGGAGGTCTGTGCCGCGGAGGATGTCACGCCTTCGCAGGTCGTGCGCCGGATGATCCGCGAATACATCGAATCCCGGCTCGGCCATGGCTGGCAGGAAGCCGCCGAGGCGCGCACCGGCGCCGGCGCACGCAAGGGCACTTCCCGCCGCGGCTGAACCGTCCTCCGGCACTTAACGGAACCCTTCCGCCAGCACCTCGTGGGTGAACGCCAGCGACCGCGGCACGCGCGGCGCGAGGCTCTTGAACCACTCGGCCCGCGAGGCCATCTCCGCCTGCCAGGCCTCCTGGTCGAAGCGCACCAGCGCCTCGAAGGCATCGGGCGTCATCGGCGCGCCCTGCCAGCCGGTCCACTGGATGTCCTCGTAGCGCGGCACGAAGCCCAGCGCGGCCTCGCGCGCACCGACGCGGCCGCGCACGCGGTCGATGATCCACTTCAGCACGCGCATGTTGTCGCCGAAGCCCGGCCACAGGAACTCGCCCTGCGGGCCGCGGCGGAACCAGTTGACGCTGAAGATGCGCGGCCTGTCCTTGAGCCTGGCGCCCACGGCCAGCCAGTGCGCGAAGTAATCGCCCATGTGGTAGCCGCAGAACGGCAGCATGGCGAAGGGGTCACGGCGCACCACGCCCTGCTTGCCCATGGCCGCGGCGGTGGTCTCCGAGCCCATGGTGGCGGCGAGGTACACGCCCTCGCGCCAGTTGGCGGCCTCGTACACCAGCGGCACGGTGCTGGCGCGGCGGCCGCCGAAGATGAAGGCCGAGATGGGCACGCCCTCCGGGTCCTCCCAGCGCGGGTCGATGGACGGGCACTGGCGCGCCGGCGCGGTGAAGCGCGCGTTCGGGTGCGCGGCCTTGCGGCCGGTCTGGCGGCCGATCTCCGGCGTCCAGTCCTGGCCGGTCCAGTCGACCAGGTGCGCCGGCGGCTCCTCGGTCATGCCCTCCCACCACACGTCGCCGTCGTCGGTCAGCGCCACGTTGGTGAAGATCACGTTCTCGCGCAGCGTGGCCATGGCATTGGCGTTGGTGGACTCGGAGGTGCCCGGCGCCACGCCGAAGAAGCCCGCCTCGGGATTGATGGCGCGCAGTGTTCCATCCGGCGCCGGCTTGATCCAGGCGATGTCATCGCCCACGGTGAACACCTTCCAGCCCTCGAAGCCCGGCGGCGGGATCAGCATGGCGAAGTTGGTCTTGCCGCAGGCCGACGGGAAGGCCGCCGCCACGTAGGTGCGCTCGCCCTCGGGGCTCTCGGCGCCCAGGATCAGCATGTGCTCGGCCAGCCAGCCCTCCTCGCGCGCCATGCTCGAGGCGATGCGCAGCGCGAAGCACTTCTTGCCCAGCAGCGCATTGCCGCCGTAGCCCGAGCCGTACGACCAGATCTCGCGCGTCTCGGGGAAGTGCACGATGTACTTCTCCTCGCGGTTGCACGGCCACGGCACGTCCTGCTGCCCGGGCTCCAGCGGCGCGCCCACCGAGTGCACGCAGGGCACGAAACGGCCGTCGGCACCCAGGTGCTCGAGCACCGCCGTGCCCACGCGTGTCATCACGTGCATGTTGACCACCACGTAGGGACTGTCGGTGATCTCCACGCCGATGTGGGCGATAGGGCTGCCGATGGGCCCCATGGAGAACGGGATCACGTACATGGTGCGCCCGCGCATGCAGCCGGTGAACAGGCGCTTGAGCGTGGCGCGCATCTGGCCCGGCGACACCCAGTTGTTGGTCGGCCCGGCATCGCTGCGCCTGGCGCTGCAGATGAAGGTGCGGTCCTCCACGCGCGCCACGTCGCTGGGATCGGACCAGGCCAGGTAGGAGTTCGGGCGCTTCTCCGGGTTCAGCCGGCGCAGCGTGCCGGAGGCCACCATCTGCTCGCACAGGCGGTCGTACTCGGCCTTGCTGCCGTCGGCCCACTGCACCTGGTCGGGCTGCGCCAGCGCCGCGATCCTGGCCACCCACTCCACCAGCTCCCGGTGCTTGACCACGGCAGGAACATTCAGGCGGTTGGCGGGGTAGCGGGCCATCGGGGACTCCTCCAAGGATCTGGGATCTGCGGATCAGGAAAGGGTTACATTCTATACGCCGCCTATGACGTTACAATGATCATATGATTAACATGTTTCCACGGGCGACAGTGGGCGGCGCATCTGGTAAGACGCAGCCTTGTCCCGAAGCCAGGAGGAGCCATGAGCCAGGTCACGATCTACCACAACCCCGCCTGCAGCAATTCGCGCGGTGCGCTGGCGCTGCTGCGCGAGAGAGGCATCGAACCCGACGTCATCGAGTACCTGAAGAACCCGCCCGACCGGGCCACGCTGCAGTCCCTCATCGAGCGCATGGGCACGGGTGCCCGCTCGCTGCTGCGGGCCAAGGGCGAGCTCTACGAACAGCTGGGCCTGGCCGACCCGTCCCTGTCGGACGAGCAGATCATCGACCAGATGGCGAAGCACCCGTCGCTGATCAACCGTCCGGTGGTGGTAACGCCGAAGGGCGTGCGCCTGTGCCGCCCGCCCGAGAAGGTGCTCGAGCTGCTCTGAACGCCCTGCCCCGCAGGTCCGCCGGCGCGACGCCGGCCGGGCCGGCCTTCCTCAGCCGCCCACGCCCATCGGCAGCCCCAGCAGCAGCCACGCCACCAGCAGCAGGCTCCAGCACACCAGGAAGCCCGCCGAGTACGGCAGCATCAGGGCCACCACGGTGCCGATGCCCGAGGACTTCACGTAGCGCTGGCAGAACACCACCACCAGCGGGAAGTACGGCATCAGCGGCGTGATGATGTTGGTGGAGCTGTCGCCCACGCGGTAGGCCGCCTGGGTGGTGGCCGGATCGATGTCCAGCTGCATCAGCATGGGCACGAAGATCGGCGCCAGCAGCGCCCACTTGGCGGTGGCAGAGCCGATGAACAGGTTGATGAAGCAGGTGAGCAGCACGATGCCCACCATGGTGACCGCCAGCGGCAGCCCCAGCGCCTTCAGTGCCGCCCCGCCCTCCAGCGCCAGCAGCACGCCCAGGTTCGAGCGGTTGAAGGCCGCGATGAACAGTGCCATGAAGAACACCAGCACGAGGTAGTAGCTCATCGTGCCCATGGCCTTCGACATGCCCTGCACCACGTCGCGGTGGCTCTTCACCGTGCCGGCGGCGATGCCGTAGGCGATCGAGGGCAGCAGGAACAGCAGGAAGATCAGCGCCACGATGGACCGCATGATGGGCGCATCCGCCGCCGTCAGCGCGCCACTGGCCGGCGAGCGCCAGGCGCTGTCGGCCGGCCAGGCCGTGGCCACCAGCAGCACGCCTGCCACCAGCAGGGTCAGCAGCGCCGCACGGAGGCCGCGCCGCTCCGCCGGGGTCGGCTCCTCGAACTTGGGCATCTCGCTCATGTCGCCGTCGATGGCGGCACCTGAGCGCAGCAAGCGCGGCTCGATCACCCGGTCGGTGAGCCACCAGCCCAGCGCGATGATCAGCAGCGACGAGGTGGTGGTGAAGTAGTAGTTCACCAGCGGATTGACCAGCGCGCCCGGGTCCAGCAGCCGGGCCGCCTCCTGGGTGACGCCGGCCAGCTGCGCGTCCAGCGCCACCGGCAGGAAGCTGGCCGAGAAACCGCCCGACACGCCGGCGAACGCCGCCGCGATGCCCGCCAGCGGGTGGCGGCCTGCCGCGTAGAAGATCACACCGCCCAGCGGGATCACCAGCACGTAGCCCGCGTCCACCGCCAGGTGCGACAGCAGCGCCACCAGGATCAGCATCGGCGTGAGCAGCTTCCTCGAGGTCACCGCCAGCAGCGCCCGCAGCCCGGCATTGATGAAGCCCACGTGCTCGGCCACGCCGATGCCCAGCATGGCCACCAGCACCACCCCCAGCGGGTGGAAGCTGGTGAAGATGGTGACCATGTCGCTGGTCAGCGAGGTGAGCTGGCGCCCGGCCAGCAGGTTGATGATGGCCAGCGGCTCGCCGTTGCGCGGGTCGATGGCGGAGAACGCGACCGTCGAAAGCACTGCCGAGACCAGCAGCGTGATCGCCAGCAGCCACAGGAACAGCACCGCGGGATCGGGCAGCCGGTTGCCCGCACGCTCGACGTGGCCCAGCAGGCGCTCAAGGCGCGTGGCGGAAGGCGGAACGTTCTCCGGCATCGCTTTCCTCCATCAGCCGTGCCCGCGGCGTGGGCCGCGGGCACGGGAATCACCGGCCCGCGGGGATCAGGCCTTCTGGTCCTTCGGGATGTGCGAAGGAATCATGAAGAAGCTGATGGTGGTGATCATCGCGCAGGCGGCCACGAACCAGAAGAACAAGTCCACGGTCGGACGCGGATCCAGCGCCAGGTAGTACGTGGCCACCATCGGGCTCAGCACCGCGCCCACGCGCGAGACCGTCTGGGCCAGGCCCAGCGCCGACCCGCGCAGCTCGGTGGGATAGGAATGCGCGGCCACTGCGTACATGAAGGCCTGCATGCCGTTGAACGAGATGCCGGCGATGAAGCTGAACAGCAGGATGTTGCTGGAGGACGGCGCCGCCGAACCCACCAGCAGCAGGCCGATCACCGCCGTGGCCACCACGCCCAGCAGCGCGATGCCCGAACCCACGTAGCGCGAGCCGAACCAGCGGATCATCAGCGCTCCGCCGATGGAGCCGAAGAAGGCGCCGATGGAGAACAGGCCCAGCGCCTCGGCTGCCACGTCGGCCACCACCCGGTTCTCCTGCAGCATCACGCGCAGGTAGTTGGTGTAGACGTACAGCACGAAGCTGTTGAACGAGAACGCCATCCAGATGAAGAACGTGGCGCGCGCGTAGTAGCTGTTCCAGATCGTGGCCAGCCAGTTGGCCGAGCGCTTGCCCTCCTCGTGCACCACGAAGTTCTCGGTGCCGTCGAAGCGCGGCTCGGGGAACAGGCGGTTGAGCGCGCGGGCCAGCTTCTTGTGCAGGTGCGGCCGCTGCGCCATGTACTTGGGCGACTCGGGCAGCAGGAAGCCGAACAGCAGGCACAGTCCCAGCGGCACCAAGCCGCCGATCAGGAACATGGTTTCCCATTCCACGTGGGTGACGGCCCAGCGGGCCAGGTACCCGCCCATGGGCACCGAGGAAATCACGAAGGCCACCACCACGGCGCGCACCTTCTTCGAGGTCCACTCCGAGATCAGCGCGGTGGCCAGCGGCGTGACGCCGCCCATGCCCAGGCCGGTCACGAAGCGCCAGATCGCCATCCAGTACAGGGAGGTCTCGGCGGTCTCGCTGGTGCCGGTGCGGGCCACCTGCCAGCACAGCACCGAACCGACGAACAGGAAGAACAGGCAGGTGAAGTAGGAGCGCTTGCGGCCGATGCGGTCGCCCAGCCAGCCCAGGCCGACCGAACCGATGGCCATGCCCAGCAGGCCGGCGGTGTTGATGCTGCCCAGGGTCGCGGCGGTGATGCCCCACTCGGCGGTCAGCAGCGGGCCCACCTGGCCCATCAGGAACAGGTCGTACCCGTCGGTGGCCATGATGATCATCATCATGATGGTGATGCCGAAGGGCACCCAGAAATAGTTCGCCGAGTCGATGACCTCGCCGACTTCGACGGTCTTCTTGTTTTCGCTCATTAAGGCCCCCGCCCCGATCCAGTTGCGATGAAGTGCGGCACTTTCGCCTGAACGCCCCCCGCTTGGCAACGGGGAAGGCCGCTTTCAGGGCACGACTGCCTCGATTTTCGGGGTTGTCCCCGGGGGGAACTTCGCCTCCGGATTCTCCGCCGTGGCCCCCAGCTCGCGCAGCAGCGCCACGGTATCGTGGTGCTGGACCGGCGCCAGCGCGTTGAACTCCTGCGGGAAGCGGCCCATGGCGTAGTCGATGGGCGAAAGGCCGTTGGAGTCGAGCACGTCCAGCTCCGCCCCGCTCTCCACCAGCCGGCGCACCAGCCGGTTCCAGCCGCGCGAGGCGGCGGCATGCAGCGCCGTGCGGTTGGCCGGCGTGCGGATCTTCAGGTCCGCGTCGGCATAGCCCAGCAGCGTGCGGGCCTTGACGTCCGCGCCGGCCTTCAGCAGCAGCTCGCAGGCCTCCAGCGCGTCCTCCTCGGTGCGCTGGTTGCCGCGCGTGGGGTCGTGGATGTGGCCATCCCCCGCCGCCGCCATCAGCGGGGTCACGCCCTGCGAGTTGGCGAGGTCGGGCAGCGCGCCGTGCTCGAGCAGCAACCGCATCGCCGGGATGTCCCCTGCCTTGGCGGCACGCAGCAGCGGCGTGGTGCCCCAGACGATCATGGGGTCGCGGTAGCGGTCGTAGGGGATGTTGCGGTAGCGCGGCCGCAGCTTCAGCTGCGCATTGGGATTGGCGCCGCGCTCCAGCAGCATGCGGATGACCTCGATGCCCGTAGTGCGGTCCATCGAGGGGATTTCCACCCGCCGGCCCACCGGCAGCGTGTTCTGGTCCACGGCCACGTACAGCGGCGTCTGGCCGTAGATGTCCCACAGGTTCACGTCGGCGCCGGCCTCGATCAGGAACTTCGCCGTGTCCCAGTGGCGGTTCAGCAGCGCCATGATGAGCGCCGTGGTGCCGTCCGGGTCGTCGAGGTCGATGTCGGCGCCGGC
>CAYVZE010000066.1:0-15054 GCA_964455685.1 uncultured Steroidobacteraceae bacterium | reverse complement strand
AGTCGCCGCGCAGGCGCAGCGAAGGCACGCCGACGACCAGGCCCGCCAGCGCCGCCGCGCAGCCGCCGGCCAGCAGTGCCACCGTGAACACCAGCCACTCCTGCCCGCCGAACACTGACAGCAGCGCGCCGCCCGCGGCGGTGGTGAGCACGGCGGCCACGTAGGCGCCCACGCCCATGAAGCCGGCATGGCCCAGCGAGAACTGGCCGGTGTAGCCGTTGATCAGGTTCAGGCTCACCGCCAGGGTGATGTTGATGCCGCAGGTGACGGCGATGTCGAGGTAGTACGGGTTGTAGTGCCCCGACATCGCCGATGCCGCCACGATCACCGCCAGCGCGGCCAGCAGCACGATCTGCGGGCGCGACAGCATCACACCTTCTCCGCGTGGCGAGTGCCCAGCAGGCCCGTGGGGCGCAGCAGCAGGATCAGGATCAGCACCGCGAAGGCCACCGCGTCGCGGTACGTGGAGCCGCCCATGCCCACCACCGAGGTCTCCACCAGGCCGATGACCAGCCCGCCGATGGCGGCGCCGGCGATGTTGCCGATGCCGCCCAGCACCGCCGCCACGAAAGCCTTCAGGCCCGGCAGCGTGCCCATCAGCGGGTCGATGGAAGGATAGTTCGAGGCGTACAGGATGCCGCCGGCGGCGGCCATGGCCGAGCCCAGCGCGAAGGTGAAGGAGATGATGCGGTCGTTGTTGATGCCCATCAGCGAGGCCGCGGTCTGGTTGTACGACACAGCCCGCATCGCCGTGCCCACGCGGGTGTGCAGCACGATGTAGCGCAACGCGAACAGCAGCACCAGCGTGACCACGAACACCATGACCTGCGTGCTGGAGATCACGATGCCGGCGAACTCGAACTGGCGCACCGGGAACAGCGCCGGGAAGGAGCGCGGGTTGGCGCCGAAGAAGCGCTGCCCCAGGTTCTGCAGCAGCAGCGAGATGCCGATGGCGGTGATCAGCGCGGTGAGCGTGGAGCGCCCGCGCAGCGGCCGGTAGGCCAGCTTCTCGATCAGCACGCCCAGCAGCGCACAGATCACCATGGCGCCGACGAGCACGGTGAGGCCGCCGGCCACCCCGCCGGGCGCAATCCTCGCCAGGAAGTAGCCCGAGAACGCGCCCGCCATGAACACCTCGCTGTGGGCGAAGTTGATGAAGCGCAGCACGCCGTACACCATGGTGTAGCCGAGCGCGATCAATGCGTAGATCGACCCCAGGGCGAGGCCGTTGAGTACCTGCTGCAGCAGCTCGGTCACGGGGCGCGGTGCCTTGCTTGCCTGGCGTCGCGGGTCAGGGCGAGACCGTCTCCAGGTACTGGAAGCGTCCGTCCTTCACCGTGATGATCACCGCCGGCTTGGAGGCATCGCGGTTGGCGTCGAGCGTGGTCATGCCGGTGACGCCCGGGAAGTCACGCGTGGCGGCAATGGCGTCGCGCAGCGCCGCCGCCTCGGTGGTGCCAGCGCGACGGATGGCATCGACCAGTACCTGCACCGAGTCGTAGCCGAGTGCAGCCATCGCATCGGGCACCTGCCCGCCGTACTCGGCCTTGTAGGCCGCGACGAACTGCTGCACGCGCGGGTCGGTGCTCTCGGGCGAGAAGTGGGTGGAGTAGTAGGTGCCCTCCAGCGCCCTGGCGCCGGCGATCTCGATCAGCTCGGGTGCCTCCCAGCCGTCGCCGCCGAACAGCGGCACGTTGATGCCCAGCTGGCGTGCCTGCGCCACGATCAGGCCCACGTCGGTGTAATAGCCCGGCACCAGGATGGCATCGGGATTGGCCGCCTTGATGGTGGTCAGCTGGGCGCGGAAGTCCTTCTCGCCGCCGTTGAACTTCTCGTCGGCGACGATGGTGCCTCCGCCGGCCAGCCAGGGCTCGCGGAAGTACTGCGCCAGGCCCACGCTGTAGGCCTGCGACACGTCGGACAGGATGGCCACCTTCTGCGCCTTGAGCGTGTTGCGGGCGAAGTTGGCCAGCAGGCGCCCCTGGAAGGGATCGGTGAAGCACACCCGGAACACGTAGTCGCCGGTCCGGGTGACCTGCGGGTTGGTGGACGACGGGGTGATCATCGGCACCTTGTACTGCTGCGCGATGGGGCCCACCTCGAGCGAGCGGCCGGAGGCCACCTCGCCCAGCAACGCCACCACCCGGTCGCGCGTGATCAGCTTCTTGGCAATGGTGGCCGACTCGCCCTGCAGGCTGCGGTTGTCCTCGTAGACCAGCTCCAGCTGCTTGCCGAGCACGCCGCCGGCGGCGTTGATTTCCTTGATGGCGAGCAGGGTGCCGCGATGCGAGGACGTTCCGAAGGTGGCTTCCTTGCCGGTGAGCGAGGCGAACTCGCCGATGCGAATGGTGTCGCCGGCGTCGCCGGAACCACCGGAACCGGAGCAACCTGCGAGCAGCACGGCGCCGGCGAGCAGGCCGGCCTGCAGGGCAAAGCGACGGTTCTTCATGGCGGGGCCGTTTCCTTTACCAGAGGCTTGGATGAAGGCCCGAGTATAGATTGACCGGCGGCGGAATCCAGCCGCGGGTTGCGCGCGGATCCCTGTGCCCCTGGGCGGTGCAGCGGCCCCGCCCTGCTGCCTATTTCGCGCGCTGGCGGTCGAGCGCCTTGCGCAGGCGCAGGTTGATCATCTCCACGCCCACCGAGAAGGCCATGGCGAAGTACAGGTAGCCCTTGGGCACGTGGGTATCGAGGCCGTCGGCCACCAGCGCCACGCCCACCAGGATCAGGAAGGACAGCGCCAGCACCTTCACCGTGGGGTGCTCGTCGACGAAGTTGGAGATCGGGCCGGCCAGCAGCAGCATCACCAGGATGGCCATCACGATGGCCGCCACCATGATGGGGACCTGGTGCGGCTCGGCCAGGCCAACGGCGGTGAACACCGAGTCCAGCGAGAACACGATGTCGATCACGCCGATCTGCACGATGATCAGCACGAAGTTGGAGAAGGCGCGCACGCTGCGCTCCTCCTCGGCGCCCTCCAGCGTGTGGTGGATCTCCAGCACGCTCTTGCCGAGCAGGAACAGGCCGCCGAGGATCAGCACCAGGTCGCGGCCGGAGATCTCGTTGCCCAGCACGGTGAACCACGGGCGCGTGAGGCCGATCAGCCAGACGATGGACAGCAGCAGCGCGATGCGCGTGCCCATGGCCACCAGCAGGCCGAAGTTGCGGGCCTTGGCGCGCTGCTCCGGCGGCAGGCGCCCGACCAGCACCGAGATGAAGATGATGTTGTCGATGCCGAGGACGATCTCCAGCGCGGACAGCGTCAGGAAGGCCAGCCAGGCCTGCGGATCCGTCAGCAGCTCGAGCATCGTCCCCTCACCTCAACCGCCCGTCAGGGCAGGCTGTCGACTTCGCGCGCCTTGACCACCGGGAAGAGGTGTTCGGCCTTCAGGCCGAGGTCCAGCGCGATGGCCGAGGAGATGTAGATCGACGAGTAGGCGCCCGCCAGGATGCCGATCACCAGCGCCTGCGAGAAGCCTTGCAGCGACGGCCCGCCCAGCACCAGCAGCGCCACCACCACGATCAGCGTGGTCACCTTGGTCATGATGGTGCGCGAGAGGGTCTGGTTGATGGACTGGTTCAGCACCAGCTCCGGCGCCAGGCGACGGTTGGCCTCGAAGCGCTCGCGGATGCGGTCGAAGATGATGATGGTGTCGTTCAGCGAGTAGCCCACCACGGCCAGCAGCGCCGCCACCACCGCCAGGTCGAACGGGGTCTGCGCCAGCGCGAACCAGCCGATGATGAGGATGGGGTCGTGGCACAGCGCGATGATGGCGCCGGCCGACAGTCGCCAGGTGTGGAAGCGGATGGCGATGTAGATGAACACCATCAGCAGCGTCAGCGACAGCGCCCAGATGGCCGCATTGCGCAGTTCCCGCCCCACCTGCGGGCCGACGAACTCCAGCGGCTTGATCTCCACGCCCGGGTCGATGCCGGTGAGCGCGGCGGCCACCTTCTCGCGCACCTGGTCGGCGGTCAGCGAGGCATCGGCGGGCAGGCGCGCGGACACGTCGCGCACGGTGCCGAACACCTGCACCACTGCATCCTTGAAGCCGGCCTCCTCCAGCGCGGCGCGCACCCGCTCCACGTCGGCGGGCTGCGAGAAGGTGGCCTCGACGTTGGTGCCGCCGGTGAAGTCCACGGTCAGGTTCAGGCCGCGGGCGAAGAACAGCACCAGCGAGCCGACCACCATGACGATCGACAGCGCATACCAGATGCGCCGCGTGGCCATGAACGGGAAGTTCGTCTGCTTGCGGAAGAATTCCACTGTCTTGGTTCCCTTGTGATCTGCCCGCGGGTCAGCCGATGGCCAGCTTCGCCGGGCGACGCGTGCCGCCGTAGATCAGCGTCAGCAGCGCGCGGCTGCCCAGCAGCGCGGTGAACATCGAGGTGGCGATGCCCAGCACCAGCACCACGGCGAAGTTGCGGATCGGCCCGGTGCCGAACACCCACAGCACGATGCCGGCGAGGATGGTGGTGAGGTTGGAGTCGAAGATGGCCGAGAAGGCCTTCTCGAAGCCCGCCCGGATGGCGGTCTGCGGCGACACCCGGTTGCGCAGCTCCTCGCGGATGCGCTCGTAGATGATCACGTTGGCGTCCACCGCCATGCCCACGGTGAGCAGGATGCCGGCGATGCCGGGCAGCGACAGCGACGCCTTCATCATCGACAGCAGCGCCGTCAGCAGGATCACGTTGGCGGTCAGCACCGCGCAGGCCACCAGGCCGAACACCTGGTAGTACACGATCATGAACAGGTACAGCGCCACGGTGCCGATGAGCAGCGCCTTGATGCCGGCGTTGATGTTCTGCTGGCCCAGAGAGGGACCAATGGGCCGCTCGCTGACCAGCAGCAGCGGCGCAGCCAGCTGGCCGGAACGCATCAGCAGCGCCAGCTCGCGCGCCTCGACCTGGGTCAGGCCGGTGATGTTGAACTGGTTGCTGAACACGCCGCGGATGGTGGCCTCGCTGATCACCTCGCGGCGGTCGACGGTGCGGGTCTTCTGCTCGCCGTTGGCGTCGATGTAGGGCTCCTGCACCTTCTCGATCAGCACCACGGCCATCGGGCGGCCGATGTTCTGCTGCGTGACGCGCAGCATGCGGTCGCCGGCCTGGGAGCTCAGGCGCACCTGCACGCTGGGGCCGTCCTGGGTGATCGACGAGGTGGCGCCGATCAGCTGGTCGCCGGTGGCGATGACCTCGCGCTTGAGCAGCGTGGGCCGGCGGTAGCCGCTGGCGTCGGCGCGGTGGAACTCCAGCCGCGAGCCCAGCGGGGCGCGGCCGCGCTGCACCGCCTCGGCCACGTTGTTGGCGGTATCTGTGAGATGGAAGGACAACGTGGCGACGCGGCCCAGGATGTCCTTGACCTCGGCCGAGTTGGTCACGCCGGGCAGCTGCACCGCGATGCGGTTGGCTCCCTGCTGCTGCACGATGGGCTCGGTAACGCCCAGCTCGTTCACGCGGTTGCGCAGCGTGGTCATGTTCTGCTCGATGGCGCCGCGCTGCCGCTCGGTGATCTGTGCGCTGGTCAGCGTGGCGTCGACATGCGGGCCCGCGGCGGTGCTGCTGGTGACGAAGGTCATGTCGGGCACGGCGCGCCGCATGGCGGTGACAGCGGCGTCGACATTGGTGTCCGGCGGGAACACCAGGCGGATGCCGTTGACCAGCTCGCCGTCCTGCAGGCGGCGCGCGTCGGCGACGGAGACCTTGGCCTCGTTCAGGGCGCGCCGGAAATCCTGCTCGTAGGCGTCGACCAGCTGCACCACCGCGCCCTGCACGTCCACTTCATAAAGGAGGTACAGGCCGCCGCGCAGGTCCAGGCCCAGCGGCATGGGCCGCAGGCCCAGCTTGCGGAAGAACTCCGGCGCGCGCGGCGCACGCGCCAGCGCCGAGACGTAGCTGGAGGACAGCTCGGCCGACGCCACGGCGTCACGCGCCGCGAGCTGGTCGTTGACCGAATCGAACAGCAGCAGCGCGCGGCCATTGTCCACGTAGGAACGCTTGACCTTCACGCCCTGCCGTTCGAGCACCTGGTGGATGCCTTCCAGCGCCTGCTCGCTGATGGCCGCGCGGTCACGCCGCGCCACCTGCACGGCGAGGTCCTCGCCGAAGAAGTTCGGTGCCGCGAACAGCAGCGACACCAGCACGACGACGACGACGAGGATGTACTTCCAGCGCGGGAATTCGAGCATGGCTCAGGCGCTCTTGTAGGTTCCCTTGGGAACGAGCTGGGTGATCTGCTGGCGCTGCACCTTGATGCGCACGCCGTCGGCGATCTCCACGGTGATGAAGGCGTCACCCACCTCGGTGATCCTGCCGAGCAGGCCGCCGGCGGTGACCACCTCGTCGCCCGCGGCCAGCCTGGCCAGCATGGCCTGGTGCTCCTTGTGGCGCTTCTGCTGCGGGCGGATCAGCAGGAAGTAGAACACCACGATCAGCAGCAGCGGCAGCAGCATCGACATCATGCCGGCCTGGGGCGCGGCGCCGGCGGCCTGGGCGTGGGCATCGGAAATGAGCAGGCTCATAGGCTTGTCCTGTACGGGCGTAAAATCGGCCGGGGATTATGCCACAGCGTCCCGGGCCTGCCGGGGCGGCTGCAATACCCGTCCCCGGGGCTTCAACCGGCCGTCGATGTTCAGCCCGGCCTTGCGCCGGCCGCCCGGCGGGCCAGCACCTCGCGGGCGAAGGCGGCGAAGCGCCCCTCGTCCAGTGCCTGGCGGACCTGCCGCATCAGCTGCAGGTAGAAGTGCAGGTTGTGCAGGGTGTTCAAGCGCGCCCCCAGGATCTCGTTGCACTTGTCCAGGTGGCGCAGGTAGGCCCGCGAGTAGTTGCGGCAGGTATAGCAGCCGCACTCCGGGTCGATGGGACCGGTGTCCTTCGCATGCGCGGCATTCCTGATGTTGATCACCCCGTCGCGGGTGAAGAGGTGGCCGTTGCGGGCATGGCGGGTGGGCATCACGCAGTCGAACATGTCGATGCCGCGCGCCACCGAGGCGATCAGGTCCTCGGGACGGCCCACGCCCATCAGGTAGCGCGGCCGGTCCCTGGGGATGTGCGGCTCGATCGCCTCCAGCACCGACAGGCGCACCTCCTCCGGTTCGCCCACCGCCAGGCCGCCCACGGCATAGCCGGGGAAGCCGATTTTCACCAGCGCCTCCAGCGAGGCCTCGCGCAGCTGCGGATACATGCCGCCCTGGATGATGCCGAACAGGTTGCCCGGCGGCTCGTCGCGGTAGTAGTGCGCATGCGAGCGCGCCGCCCAGCGCATCGAGCGTTCCATCGAGTCGCGTGCCTGCGCCTCGGTGGCCGGCCAGGGGGTGCAATCGTCGAAGCACATGGCGATGTCCGAGCGCAGCGCGCGCTGCACGTCCATGGAATCCTCGGGCGTCAGGCGCACCGGGCTGCCGTCCACCGGCGATGCGAAGCGCACGCCCTCCTCGCTGATCTTGCGCAGGTCGGCGAGGCTGAACACCTGGAAGCCGCCCGAGTCGGTGAGGATGGGACGCTGCCAGTGCATGAAGCCGTGCAGGCCGCCATGCAGGTCGATGACCTGCGTGCCCGGGCGCAGCATCAGGTGGAAGGTGTTGCCGAGGATGATGTGCGCGCCGAGGCCTTCCAGTTCCTCCGGCGTCATGGCCTTCACCGTGCCGTAGGTGCCCACGGGCATGAAGGCCGGCGTCTCGATCACGCCGCGGTCCAGCACCAGCCGGCCGCGCCGCGCGGCGCCCTCGGTGGCGAGCAGGTCGAAGCGGATCATGCGCCCTGCCCCGCGCGCGCCGCCGGCGACGCGGTGATCCACATGGCATCGCCATAACTGAAGAAGCGGTAGCGCTCGCGCACGGCGTGCGCGTAGGCGGCCAGCACGTTGTCGCGGCCGGCAAAGGCGGCAACCAGCATCAGCAAGGTGGACTCCGGCAGGTGGAAGTTGGTGATCAGCGCGTCGACGACGCGGAAAGCATACCCGGGGGTGATGAACAGGCGGGTGTCGCCATGGCCGGCGCGCAGCGTGCCGTCGGCGGCCGCGGATTCCAGCGCGCGCGTGACCGTGGTGCCCACGGCCACCACCCGGCCGCCGGCGGCGCGGCATTCGGCCACGGCATCCACCAGCGACTGCGGCACCGCCCAGGCCTCGGCATGCATCACGTGCTGCGAGAGCTCCTCCACGCGCACCGGCTGGAAGGTGCCGGCGCCCACGTGCAGCGTGACCAGCCCGCGGCTCACGCCCATGGCATCGAGCTGCGCCACCAGGCCGGCGTCGAAGTGCAGGCTGGCCGTGGGCGCGGCGACGGCGCCGGGCTGGCGGGCGAAGATGCTCTGGTAGCGCTCGCGGTCGGCCTCGCTGGCGGGCCGCGTGATGTACGGCGGCAGCGGCACGCTGCCATGCGCCTCGAAGAAGGCCAGCGGCTCGCCGGGGGTGCGCACCTCCCACAGGTCACCGGCATCGCGGCGCACCCGCTCGATCACCTCGACCTCGCCGCCGGCGGTGGCGATGGCAAGGCCTGGCCGGATGGGCTTGCTGGCGCGCAGCTGCACCCAGGCGCGGTCCGGTCCCACGGCCCGCTCCAGGAAGACCTCCACCCGGCCACCCGAGGGCTTGGCACCCAGCACGCGGGCCGCGACCACGCGGGTGTCGTTGAACACGAGCAGGTCGCCCGCGCGCAGCAGCTGCGGCAGGTCGGTGAAGTGGCGGTCCTGGAGGGCACCGGTGGCGCCGTCCAGGCACAGCAGCCGGCTCGCCGAACGCTCCGGCAGCGGCGCCTGGGCGATCAGCTCCGGAGGCAATTCAAAGGAAAAATCGGCGCGGCGCATGAAGCGCCGGGATGGTACTCCATGCGTCGCGCCGGCGGTGAGGATCGGGGGAGGCGATCCTTGGGGGAGTGGTGCTCAGGGGCCGACCGGGCCCGTGCGGCCCGGTGCGCTGCTGTCGAGGTCGATGGCCTTGTGGTCGCGCTGCACGCGCAGCTTCACCTTCTCGCCCGGCTGGTAGGAGCGCAGGATGCGGCCCAGGTGCTGCGCATTGGCCGGCACGCGGCCGTCCACCGACAGCACCACGTCGCCGTCCTGCAGGCCGAAGGGCGAATCCTCCCCGGCGCGCACCACCAGCACGCCTGTGGTGACGCCGAAGTACCTGCCCAGCCGCTCCGACAAGGTGGCGAACTCCAGGCCGTCCAGGCGCATGCCGGCCCCGTCCAGGGGCATGATGCGGAACTCGCGCGGGCCGTCGCCGAAGCCCTGCCCGATGGCGATGCCGCGCGTGGCCACGGCCGGCCCGCGGCGGGGAGCGACGTCGAAGGACATCTTCCGGCCATCACGCAGCACGTCCACGCGCACCGTGCGGTCGGGCTCGACCTCGCGCATCAGGTCCACCACCACCCGCGCCGGGTCGCTGCCGCCGGTCAGGTCCCGCCCGTCCAGCGCCACCATCAGGTCGCCGGCGCGGATGCCGGCCTCGGCCGCCGCACCGCCCGGGCTGACCTCGCGCACCAGCGCGCCCTCGCTCGCCCGGTCGTTCGACACCATCACGCCCAGCAGCGCGCGCGGCAGCGGGCCGACGGCGGTGATCACCGGGGCAAGTGCAGAGTCGCGGCCGATCTGGCTGGAGAGCTCGGCCACCTCGCGGGTGGATGCTTCCAGGCGCCTGCGCGCCTCCTCGAGCCGGCGGATGGCCTCCTCCTGGCCCTGCAATGCCTGCTGCTGCAGGCGCTCGCGCTCGCGCATCTGGCGCTGGCCTTCCTGCTGCTCCAGCCGCAGCTCCACGTCGCGCACCGCGCGCCCGGTGGCATCCTCGGCCGCCGGCGCCAGGGCCGGCAGCACGCCCAGCGCCATCGTCGCCAGCAGGCCGGCGGGGCGGCGGGATCTCCTCATGCAGGGGGAAGTCATCGGCGTGTCTCCATCATCGGGATCGGGCAAGTCCGGTCACAGGTCCAGCAGCGCATGCGCCTCGGCCACGCTGCGCAGCGAGTCATGCAGCTGCGCGCGCGTGCTCTCCAGCTGCTGCACCTGCTCCTGCGGCAGGGAGGAAGCGCGTGCGGCCGAGATCTGCGCATCCAGCAGCGCGATGTAGTCCTCCAGCTCGCTGGTCATCGCGAAGCGGCCCATGTCCACCAGCGCCGGCGGCTGCTGGAACACATCGGCCAGGCTGGGCAGCTCGCTGGCCGGCCGGCCGATCACCTGTGCGGCAGGCTCCGGCTGCGTCAGCACCGCCAGCGCCGGCACGAGGGCCAGCACACCCAGCGCGGCCGCGGCACTCCAGCCGGCCACGCGGCTGCGATGGCGCGCGGCGGCGCGGCGCTGCTCGAACTGCTCGAAACCGAAGGGCGGGTCCACCGGGGACGCCGCCAGGCTGCGAAGGTCGATCACGGGACTCATGGCCACTGCCCCTGCGCTGCGAGGTTGTCGGCCGCCACGCGCGTGGCGCGTCCGGGCGACCCGTCCGCCAGCGCCGCGCGCAGCAGCGCATGGGCGCGCGAGAGCTGGGACTTGGAGAAACTGACGCTGCGGCCGAACAGCGCGGCGATCTCCTCGTGGCGCAGGCCCTCGACGTCGTACAGCCACACCACCGCGCGGGCGGTGTCGGGCAGGCGCGCCAGCGCGCGTTCCAGGTCCACCAGCTCGGCCAGCGGGGGCTCGTGTGCCTCCTGCGGCAGGCGGACCGCATCGGGATCGTCGGGGAGGTCGCCGGGCGCAAACCGCAGCGCGCGGCGGGCGCGCTGCCACGGCGAGCGCAGGTGCATCAGGCACTGGCGCACGGCCATCTGCCGCACCCAGGCACCGAAGGGCGCCTCGCCGCGGAACCCGCCCAGGGTGTCCAGCAGCCGGATCATGCAATCCTGGAACACGTCCTCGGCCGCCGCGCGGCCGCGCACCAGCCGCCGGACCAGGCCGAACACCGGCCCGGCCGTGGCCTCGTACACCTGCCGCTGCGCGGCGCGGTCACCCGCCCCGGCCCGCCGCAGGCAGTCCGGGTCGAGCGAGATGGCGAGGAAGCCGCTGCTCATACTCCCTAGGATGCGCCAGGGGACCATTTGGTCGCAGCCTGCGGCGCAAAATCGCATAACATTTGCGCCCTTCCCGCCCCCAAGGCCCGTGTGGCGGAACTGGTAGACGCAGCAGACTCAAAATCTGCCGGCCGCAAGGTCGTGTCCGTTCGATTCGGACCACGGGCACCAACCAGAGGGCGCCGCGAAGGCCAGGTCCTTCAGGCCGGCGGCTTCAGCCCACCGTCCCGAACATGTTCCCCCACGAGGTGGTGGTCGCGTTGCGATCCTTCAGCCCGCGGATGGCGTCATCCAGCGGCTCGGGCCGGCCGAACAGGTAGCCCTGCCCGAAGTCCACGCCCAGCCGGCGCAGGTAGTTCGCCTGCTCGCGGGTCTCCACGTGCTCGCCCACGGTCTGCAGCACGAAGTCGCGCGCCAGCTGCACGATGCCCTTCACCGCCGCCTCGGAGCGCTTGTTGGTGATGATGTCCTTGATGAAGCTGCCATCGATCTTCAAGCGCGTGACCGGCAGCTGGTGCACGTACGCCAGCGAGTTGGCGCCGGTGCCGAAGTCGTCGATGGCGATGCCGCAGCCGGCGGCACGCAGGCGGCGCATGGCCTCGCCGGCACGGGCGGTGTCGGTGAGCGCCACCTGCTCGGTGATCTCCACCACGATGCAACCGGCCGGCAGCTGCGAGGCCTTGAGCTGCTCGATGAAGTGCGTGGTGAAGGCCGGGTCGCCCAGCGAGGCGCCGGAGACATTGATGGAGATGGTGGCGCGCTGCGCGGCCAGCACGGCGCGATGCGGCGCCAGGATGGAGAACGCGCGGTCGACCACGTAGCGGTCGAGCACGGTCAGCAGCTGGTGGCGCTGCGCCACGGTGACCAGCCGGCCCGCGGAGCCTTCCACCATCTCCTCCCCGCGCAGGCGCAGCAGCAGCTCGAAGCCCAGCGGATGGCGGTGCTCGCGCAGCGCCACGATGGGCTGGGCATACAGCTCCAGCTCGCCCGAGCGCAGCGCCTCGCGCAGGTCGGCGGCAACGAAGTCCTCGTCGAAGCGGCGGATGACGCTGGCGTCGTTGAGCTGCTGGGTCTCGATGCGGGCGCGGCCGCGCTCCTTGGCCATGCGCAGCACGTGGTCGGCGGCCAGCAGCGTGTGCTCGAAGGGCTCACCGGAACAGGAATAGGTGGCCACGCCGGCCGAGAAGGTCAGCTTGGGCAGCTCGGGATGGTCGCGGACCTCGACCTCCTCCAGCAGTCGCTGCAGCTTGCCGCCGACGCGCACGGCGTAGTCGGCATCGCGGTCGGGCAGCATCACGATGAACTTGGCGCCATCCAGGCGCGCGACGAAGGACTTCTTCGGCAGCACCGGCGGGGTGAGCAGGCGCGCCAGCACGCGGATGGCCACGTCGCCCATGGGCACGCCCTGGGTGTGGTTGATGGTGCGCAGGCCGTCAAGGTCGAGCAGCAGCAGCGCGCCGGCATCCACCGCACGATGCGCGACCACGGTGCGCAGGCCGGCGCGCGAGAGATGGCCGGTGTCGTGGTCGAGCTCGAGCATCAGCCGCGGCGTCAGCCGCATGGACTGCACCTGCGCCATCACGGCCGACCAGGTGTCGAAGCGCGGGTTGCCCAGCTCGCGCGCGAAGGCCAGCCACGCGGGAATGCGCCCCGAGCCGGCATCCACCGGCGCCACCACCAGGCGGCAGGCGGCGGGCGGATCCTCGCCCTGGATGATGCGCGGCAGCTGGTCGGCGCCGTCCTCCTGCACTTCCAGGCGTGCCACCAGCGAATCGAATTCGCTGGCGATGGTGATCGAGAGCTCCTTCTCGCGCACGCCGGCGGCAATGCGCAGGCGGCTGCCGGGCACGAACAGCAGCACGGCGTCGGCTTCCATGCGCTCGCCCAGTTCGCGCAGCACGTCGGCCAGGGGCATGCGCGAGCGGACCCGCCGGCGCATCTCGCGGGCGATGCGCATCAGGATCATGTCCGCGTCGATTCTTCCTGAGCCGACAGTGGACGCGCTGCTATCCTTGGGTTCCATCCGGATGCCCGCCATTTACCTCAATACATGATGTTTCGATTACGACATCGCGGGGTGTGACGGCGGTCGCAACCAGCAGCCATGAACCCGTGACCGAGAAGCAGTTCTGCAGTTATTGCGGCCAGCGAACGGTGCTGGCGGTGCCCGCGGGCGACACGCGCCAGCGGCGCCTGTGCCCTTCCTGCGGTGCAGTGCACTACGAGAATCCCCTCGTGGTGGTGGGCTGCGTGCCCGAGCACGAGGGCCGCATCCTGCTGTGCCGGCGGGCCATCGAGCCGCGGCGGGGCTTCTGGACCGTGCCGGCGGGATTCCTCGAAAATGGCGAGACGCTGGAGGCCGGCGCGGCGCGCGAGGCCTGGGAGGAAGCCCTGGCCGAGGTGCAGATCGACTCGCTGCTGGCGGTGGTCAGCATCCCGGAAGCCTGCCAGGTGCATGTATTCTTCCGCGCCCGCCTGGCGGGCGGCGGCGCCTTCGGCGCGGGCGAGGAGAGCCTGGAGGCGATGCTGGTGGAGCCTGCGGAAATCCCGTGGGACGAGATCGCCTTCCGCTCAACAACTTATGCCTTGCGGCATTACCTCGCAGACCGGGAAACTGGCGCCACGCCGGCGCACGTCACGACACTGGAACGGCGCCTTCCGGGCTAAAATGCCGCGCCCCGATCGCCAGGAGATTGCATGACCTTCGTCGTTACCGAAAACTGCATCAAGTGCAAGTACATGGACTGCGTGGAGGTCTGCCCCGTCGACTGTTTCCACGAGGGGCCGAACTTCCTCGTCATCGATCCTGACGAGTGCATCGACTGCACGCTGTGCGAGCCGGAGTGCCCGGCCGAGGCCATCTACTCCGAGGACGAGGTGCCCGAGGAGCAGAAGGAATTCCTCAAGCTCAATGCCGAGCTGGCCAAGCAGTGGCCGGTGATCACCGAGAAGAAGGAACCGCCCGCCGACGCCAAGGAGTGGGACGGCAAGCCCGGCAAGCGCGAGCTGCTGGAGCGTTGACCGGATCCGCGGGGCGCCTGCGCGCCCCGCCTGCTCAGGGCCTGTCGGCCCCGGTGCTCTTGCGGATGGCCTGCAGCATCCGCGGCGGCGACAGGTAGCCGGGAATCATCTCCCCGTTTTCCAGCACCACGCCGGGCGTTCCCGACACGCCCAGGCGGCGGCCCAGGTCGAAGTGTGCCCGGATGGGCGCATTGCAGCGGCCGCCCCCCACGGGCTTGCCCTGCTTGGCGCGGGTCAGCGCGTCATTGCGGTCGGCGGCGCACCACACGGCCTCGGCCTTGCGCCAGGACTCGGTGTTCGGGCCGGTGCGCGGGAAGGACAGGTAGCGCAGGCGGATGCCGAGGCGGTTGTAGTCCTCGACCTCCGAGTGCATGCGGCGGCACCACTGGCAGTCCACGTCGGTGAACACGGTGATGGTGTGCTCGGCACTGGCCGGGCCGAACTCGATGGCCTGGTCCTCCGGCACCGCGGCCAGCAGCTCGCGGCGCACTTCGCGGCGGCGCTGCTCGGTGAGGTTGGGGAATTCGCCTTCCTCGGTGACCTGGTACAGGTCGCCGGTGAACACGTAGCCGCCATCGGCGCTGATGTAGCGGACCTCGCCCTCGTGCACCAGCTCGTAGATGCCGGGCACGGGCGTGGTGCGAAGTTCCTCGGGCAGCACGCCGGGCATCTTCGCGGCCAGCGCGATGCGCGGGTCGCCGGCCTGCACCGGCGCATTGGCCGCAGCGGTGGCGGAATCGGCCCGCGGCGCGGCGGGCGCAGCGCCCCCGGCGGGGGCCTCGCTGCCGGCGCCACGGGCGCAGGCAGCCAGCGAGAAGGCCATCAGGGTCAGCAGGCAGGCGCGCAGCTTCATGCCGGCCAGTCTAGCAGCCCGGCTGCAGGGAAGGTCGCCGTCGCGCACCGGGGACACGTCAGCCGCGCGGGTGATGGCGCGAGTGGAGCTCCTTCATGCGCTCGCGGGCCACGTGGGTGTAGATCTGGGTGGTCGACAGGTCGCTGTGGCCCAGCAGCATCTGCACCACGCGCAGGTCGGCGC
>CAYVZE010000065.1:0-15397 GCA_964455685.1 uncultured Steroidobacteraceae bacterium | reverse complement strand
ACGCCTCGGCCGTGGCCGATGCCGTGCTCGAGGGCAAGGCTGCCGTGCCGCAGGTGCTGGTGGGCGAGGACGACTTCGTCGAGCTCGACGAGTCCGGTGCCCCGCGCCGTCCGCCGGCCGGCCGCGGCCGTGGCCGCCCGCAGGCTGCCGTGCGCCGCAAGCCTGCCCGTGCGGCGGCCGTCGAGGCCGAGGCCAATGGTGCCCCGGCCCCGGCCGTGGATCCGGACCTCGACGAGGCTGCGCTGGCGGTGCCGGAGGGTGGCAAGGAGCAGATTCCCAGCGGCCAGCGTCGCCGTTCCGGTCCTGCGGGCGGTGCCCGCCGGGGAGGCCGTTGATGAGCGTCGCGATTACCGCTGACCTGGTCCGCCAGCTGCGCGAGCGCACTGGCGCCGGCATGATGGAGTGCAAGAAGGCGCTGGTGGAGACCGCCGGCGACCTGGATGCCGCGGCCGAGCTGATGCGCAAGCAGGGCCTGGCCAAGGCCGACAAGAAGGCCGGCCGCGTGGCCGCCGAGGGCGTGATCGCGCTGGCCCTGGCCGCCGACGGCAAGGCCGCCGTGCTGGTCGAGGTCAACAGCGAGACCGACTTCGTCGCCCGTGGTGACGACTTCACCTCCTTCGCGAAGGAAGTGGCGCAGGTGGCCCTGGCCGGCAAGCCCGCCGATGTCGAGGCGCTGTCGGGTCTGAAGCTGTCCTCCGGCGAGACTGTCGATGAGCGCCGCCGCGCGCTGATCGCCAAGATCGGCGAGAACATCTCGGTGCGCCGCTTCGAGCGCGTGGAGACCACCGGCCTGCTGGGCAGCTACCTGCACGGCAGTCGCATCGGTGCCCTGGTGGCGCTGGAGGGCGGTGACGAGACCCTGGCCAAGGACCTCGCCATGCACGTGGCGGCCAGCAACCCGCAGTACCTCTCCGCCGCCGACGTGCCCGAGGAGGCCAAGGCGAAGGAGCGCGACATCCGCGTCGAGCAGCTCAAGAACGACGAGAAGAACCGCAACAAGCCCGACAACATCCTGGTGAAGATCGTCGAGGGCGGCCTGAACAAGTGGCTGAACGAGATCACCCTGCTCGGCCAGCCGTTCGTGAAGGACGACAAGGTGAGCGTGGCGAAGCTGCTGGAGGGCGCGAAGGCGAAGGTCACGCGCTTTGCCCGCCTCGAGGTGGGTGCCGGCATCGAGAAGAAGCAGGAAGACTTTGCCGCCGAGGTGATGAGCCAGGCCGGCCTGGCAAAGAACTGACATGAAGGGCCGCGCACCGAAGTAAGATTTCGGACAGTTGAGTATCCCCGCTCCGGCGGGGATTTTTTTGCAGAACGAGGAAGGAAGGCGCGAATGACAGCCCGTTACCGGCGCATCCTGGTGAAACTCTCGGGCGAGGCCCTGCTGGGCACTGCCGAGTACGGCATCGACCCCGCCATGCTCAAGCGGGTCGCCACCGAGCTGGTCGAGGTCTCCGGCACCGGCGTGGAGGTGGCCGTGGTGATCGGCGGCGGCAACATCTTCCGCGGCGCGGGCCTCGCCCGCGCGGGCATGGACCGCGTCACCGCCGACCACATGGGCATGCTGGCCACGGTGATGAACTCGCTGGCGATGCAGGACGCCATCGAGGGCCTGGGCGCGCACGCCCGCGTCATGTCAGCCATCCGCATCAACGAGGTGGCCGAGGACTACATCCGCCGCCGCGCCATCCGCCACCTGGAGAAGGGGCGGATCGTGATCTTCGCCGCCGGCACCGGCAATCCCTTCTTCACCACCGACACGGCCGCCTCGCTGCGGGCCATCGAGGTGGGCGCCGACCTGCTGCTGAAGGCCACCAAGGTCAACGGCGTCTACTCCGACGACCCGGTGAAGAACCCGCAGGCCACGCGCTACGAGAAGCTCAGCTACGACCGCGTGCTCGACGACCGCCTGAACGTGATGGATGCGGCCGCCATCGTCCTGTGCCGCGACAACAACATCCCGCTCAGGGTGTTCAACCTGCACAATCCCGGCGACCTGCCGCGGGTTGTGCGCGGCGAGAATGTCGGTACGCTGGTAAGCAACTGATAAACACGGCAAGGATCGATACGCCATGATCAATGACATCAAGGCCGATGCCCAGCAGCGCATGCAGAAGTGCATCCAGGCTTTCCAGGCCGACCTGAAGAAGCTGCGCACGGGCCGCGCCCATCCCAGCCTGATTGAGGGGGTGAGGGTCGACTGCTACGGCTCGGAAATGCCGCTTTCGCAGGTGGCCAACATCGGCGTCGAGGAAGGCCGCACGCTGGTGGTCACGCCCTGGGACAAGGGCATGGTGGGTGCCATCGAGAAGGCCATCTACAAGTCCGACCTGAACCTCAATCCCAACACCGCCGGCACGGTGATCCGCATCCCGCTGCCGCCGCTGACCGAGGAGCGTCGCCGCGACATCCTGAAGGTGGTGCGCTCGGAGGCCGAGAACGCCAAGGTGGCCGTGCGCAACGTGCGTCGCGACGCGCTCGGCGAGATCAAGGAGGCCCTGAAGGAGAAGCTGATCTCGCAGGACGACGAGCGCCGCGGCGCCGACGAGATCCAGAAGATCACCGACAAGGCCGTGGCCGAGATCGACCAGATCACGGCCGCCAAGGAAAAGGAAGTGATGCAGGTCTGAGGCCCCGCACGGCCTCTTTCCTGTCCGCCGCGCCATGACGCTGCCGCGTCACATCGCCATCATCATGGACGGCAACGGCCGCTGGGCCAACGCGCGCGGCCTGCCGCGCCAGGCCGGCCACCGCGAGGGCGTGGCGCCAGTGCGCATGTGCATCCGCGAGTGCGTGCGCCGCCGCATTGGCGCGCTGACCCTGTTCGCCTTCAGCAGCGAGAACTGGGGGCGTCCCAGCGAGGAGGTCGGCGCGCTGATGGGCCTGTTCGTGGAAGCGCTCGACCGCGAGGTGGACGAGCTGCACCAGAACGGCGTGAGGCTGCGCTTCATCGGCGACCGGCAGGGGTTCCCGGTGCGGTTGCAGACGCGCATGAACGCCGCCGAGCAGCGCACCGCCGGCAACACCGTGCTGAACCTGCAGGTGGCCGTGGGCTACGGCGGCCGCTGGGACATCGTCAACGCCGCGCGGCAGCTGGCCGCGCAATGCGCCACCGGGCAGCTGCGCCCGGCCGACATCACCCTGGAGCAGTTCGCCGGCGCGCTGCAGCTGGGCGACCTGCCCGATCCCGACCTGTTCATCCGCACCGGCGGCGAGAAGCGCATCAGCAACTTCCTGCTGTGGAACCTCGCCTACACCGAACTGTATTTCTGCGATGCGCTCTGGCCGGACTTCGACGAGGCCGGCTTCGAGGCCGCGCTCGGGTTCTTCGCTTCGCGCGAGCGCCGCTTCGGGCTGACCGCGGGGCAGGCGGGAGGCACCGGCGCATGACCGGTACGCGCGTCATCTCGGCCATCTTCATCGCCGCGCTGCTCATCAGTGCGGTGCTGTGGTTGCCGCCGCTGTGGTCGGTGGCGGCGCTTTCGCTGGTGCTGCTCGGCGCCGGCTGGGAATGGTCGGGCTTGCTCGGCGGACGCACGGCGGGGCGCCTGGCCTTCATTGCAGTGCTGGCGGTGCTGTGCCTGCTGTGGTGGCAGCTCAGCGTGTCGGCCGCGGGCCTCAGGGCCGTGCTGTGGGCTGCCTTCGCGTTCTGGAGCCTGGCCATGCTGTGGCTGCTCGCCAGCCGCCGCGTGTCGCGCCTGGTGATCACCGCCAGCGGCCTGCTGTCGGTGTCGTTCGCCTGGCTGGCGCTGGCGCGCATGCGCATGGACTGGGAGCAGGGCCACCTCGCGGTGATGTATGCCCTGCTGATCGTATGGCTGGCCGACAGTGGCGCCTACTTCGCCGGCCGCCGCTTCGGCGGCGCGCGGCTGGCGCCGGCGGTCTCGCCCGGCAAGACCTGGGCAGGCCTGTGGGGCGGGCTGGCGGTGTGCGCCTTGCTGGCGCTGGTGGTGGCCTCGTGGCGGGCGCTGCCCTGGCTGCCGCTGCTGGCCGTCACGCTGGCGGCCGGCATCTATTCGGTGATCGGCGACCTGAACGAGAGCATGGCCAAGCGCTATGCGGGCGTGAAGGACAGCGGCCGCCTGATTCCGGGCCACGGCGGTGTACTCGACCGCTTCGACAGCCTGCTGGCCGCCGCCCCCATCCTGATGCTGGGCGTTGAACTGATGCCGGTGCTGCGCGGATGAGCTCGCCCGCCGGCATCGCGGTCCTGGGTTCCACCGGCAGCATCGGCGAGAGCACGCTGGATGTGCTGCGCCGGCATCCGGACCGTTACCGCGTGGTCGCGCTGGTGGCGCGCAGCAGCGCGGCGCGGCTGGTGGAGCAGGCCCTGGAGTTCCGGCCCGATTACGTGGCCATCGCCGATGCCTCGCGCGCCGCCGAGGTGCGCGAGCGGCTGGCCGCGACCGGCTGCGACATCCAGGTGCTGGCAGGCGAGGAGGCCGCCGCGCAGCTGGTCGTGCTGCCGGAGGTGGACTGCGTGGTGGCCGCCATCGTGGGTGCCGCCGGCCTGCCGTCCACGCTGGCCGCGGCCGGCGCGGGCAAGCGCCTGCTGATCGCCAACAAGGAGGCGCTGGTGATGGCCGGCCCGCTGGTGCTGGCCGCGGCGCGCCGCTCCGGCGCGCTGGTCATCCCGCTGGACAGCGAACACAACGCCATCTTCCAGTGCCTGCCGCCGGCCGGGCAGCTGGGCGAGGCGCCGCCGGGCGTGCGCCGCATCCTGCTGACGGCCTCGGGCGGCCCGTTCAGGGACTGGAGCGCCGCCGCTATCGAAAATGTAACCCCCGAGCAGGCCTGCGCCCATCCAACATGGAACATGGGGCGCAAGATCTCGGTCGACTCCGCCACGCTGATGAACAAGGGGCTGGAGCTGATCGAGGCGGCGCTGCTGTTCGGGCTGCCGGCCGATCGCATCGAGGTGGTGATCCACCGGCAGAGTGTGGTGCATTCGCTGGTGGAGTACGTCGACGGATCGGTGCTGGCACAGCTGGGTTCGCCCGACATGCGCACGCCGATCGCCCATGCGCTGGCTTGGCCGGAACGCATGGCCTCCGGTGTACAATTCCTCGACCTGCTGCGCGTGGCGCGGCTGGATTTCGAGGCGCCGGATACCGGGCGTTTCCCCTGCCTGGCGCTGGCCATCGAGGCCGCGCGCGCCGGCGGAGAGATGCCGGCCGTACTCAACGCCGCCAACGAGGTGGCCGTGGGGGCATTTCTGGACAGACGACTGGCATTCGGCGGCATCGCGGAGACATGTGCTGCAGTGATGGAAGCTTGGGGCAGGGTCGAGGAGGCGCATGAGCTGGGCATGATCCTGGCTGCGGACGCCCGTGCCCGTGCCCTGGCCAGCGAGCACATCCGCCGCCGCGGCGCCGCGAGGAGCGCCGGATGAGCCTGTCCTGGCAGCACCTGCTGGCCTTCCTGGTGGCCGTGGGCATCCTGGTCACCGTGCACGAGTACGGCCATTACTGGGTCGCCCGTCGCTTGGGCTTCAAGGTACTACGTTTTTCGGTGGGCTTCGGCAAGGCGCTGTGGCGCCGCACGGGCCGGGGTCCCGACCAGGTCGAATACGTCGTTGCCGCCATTCCGCTGGGCGGCTACGTGAAGCTGCTCGACGAGCGCGAGGGGCCGGTTCCGCCGGCGGAACTGCACCGCGCCTTCGGCCGCCGGCCGCACTGGCAGCGCATCTTGGTGCTGCTGGCCGGGCCGGGCTTCAACATCGCCTTCGCCATCCTGCTGCTGTGGGGCCTGTTCTGGGCCAATGGCACGCTGGAGGTGCGCCCCGTGGTGGGGCAGGTGCTGCCCGGCTCGCCGGCAGCCGCGGCCGGCCTGGCCACCGGAGATGAGATCCTGGCGCTGGACGGCCGTCCGGCCGGCAGCCAGTCCGACGTGGTGATCGGCCTGCTCGAGGAGATGACCGGCGACGGCCGCGTGCGCCTGACCCTGCGCAACCAGGACGGCGTGGAGCGCGTGGCGCTGGTCGAGGTGGCCGACCCGGCCGAGCGCCGCCGCCTGACCGAGCCGGAGCAGCTGCTCACCGGCCTGGGCTTCGGCTTCTGGCTGCCGCCGCTGCCGGCCGAGATCGGCCGGGTGGAGCCGGGCGGACCGGCCGAGAAGGCCGGCCTGGCCGCGGGCGATCGCATCACCGCCATCGCTGGCGTGGAGGTGGCCGACTTCGAGTCCGTGCAGCGCGAGATCCGCGCGCGCCCCGGCGAGAACGTGGAGATCACCGTGCTGCGCGGCGAGGAGCCGCGGACGCTGCGCGTGGAGCTCGGCGTCAGCGAGAACGAGGGCCGCCGCTTCGGCCTGCTGGGCGTGTACCCGGCCGGCCGCGTGATGCTGCCGGAGTGGATGCAGCGGCACACCCGGCTCGGCCCGCTGGAAGCCCTGGCCGCCGGCGCGCGCGAATCCTGGCGAATGACGGTGCTGCAGGCCAAGGTGTTCTGGCGGATGCTGCAGGGGCAGGTCTCGCTGAAGAACCTCTCCGGCCCGCTGACCATCATGGAATTCGCCGGCGAGTCGGCGCGCTCGGGCGTGCCGACCTTCATCTCCTTCCTGGTGCTGATCAGTCTTTCGCTGGGTTTCATCAACCTGCTGCCCGTCCCCATCCTCGACGGCGGACAGGTGGTCTACCAGGTGGTGGAATGGATCAAGGGCAGTCCGCTGTCCGAGCGGGCGCAGGTACTGGGCCAGCAGGTCGGCATCGCGATGCTGGTGCTCCTCATGGGCGTGGCGCTCTTCAACGACATCCTGCGGCAGTTCGGTTGAGAATGAACAAGAAGCTTTCCCTGCTGGCCCTGCTGGGCCTGGCCTCCGCAATGCCGCTTGCGCACGCACAGGTCGCCGTCGACCAGTCGCGCTTCGTGGTGGGCGACATCCGCGTGGTCGGCCTGCAGCGTGTCTCCGAGGGCACGGTCTACAACTACCTGCCGGTGAACATCGGCGATGAGCTCAACCCGCAGCGCGTGCGCGAGGCCATCCATGCGCTGCACGACACCGGTTTCTTCCGGAGCGTGGAGCTGCGCCGCGACGGCGGCACGCTGGTGGTGGTGGTGCGCGAGCGGCCCACCATCCAGAGCTTCGAGATCAGCGGCAACAAGGACATCAAGACCGAGGACCTGATGGCCTCGCTGCGCGGCATCGGCCTGGCGCAGGGCAAGACCTTCAATCGCTCGGTGCTCGAGGACGTGAAGGCCGAGCTGACGGACCAGTACTTCAGCCAGGGCAAGTACGGCGTCAACATCGAGACCAAGGTCGAGGAGCTTCCGGACAACCTGGTGAAAGTGGGCATCGAGATCAAGGAGGGTTCGCGCGCCAAGATCCGCCAGATCAACATCGTCGGCAACGAGACCTTCTCCGACAAGGAGATCATCGATGGCTTCGAGCTGATGACGCCGAAGTGGAACAACTGGTGGAAGCCCGGCACCAGCTACTCGCGCGAGATGCTCACCGGCGACCTTGAGAAGCTGCGCAGCTTCTACCTGGACCGCGGCTACGCCGACTTCCAGATCGAGTCGGCCCAGGTGCAGATCTCGGACGACAAGTCCGACATGTTCATCACCATCAGCATCGACGAGGGCGACATCTACCGCATCGCCGATGCGCGCGTGGCCGGCAACACCATCGTGCCGGCCGAGCAGCTGCAGGGCTTCGTGCTGGTGCAGAAGGGCCAGATCTACTCCCAGCAGCTGATCTCCGCCACCCAGCAGCTGATCGAGAACTACCTCGGCACCATGGGCTACGCCTTCGCCGAGGTCGACCCCGTGCCGCGCCTGGACGAGGAGAAGAAGGAGGTCACGCTGACCTTCCTGGTGAACCCGGGCAAGCGCGTGTACGTGCGCCACATCAACTTCGGCGGCATGACCCGCACCCAGGACGTGGTGCTGCGGCGCGAGATGCGCCAGCTCGAGGGATCCTGGGTGTCCAATGCCGCGCTGGAGCGCTCCAAGCAGCGTATCCAGGCGTTGCCCTACATCGAGGATGTCGACTTCAAGACCGAGCGGGTGGAGGGCAGCGACGACCTGGTCGACGTGAACTTCACGGTGAAGGAGGGCCCCAGTGCCACGCTGTCCGGCGGCCTGGGCTATTCCGAGTCGCAGAGCTTCATGCTCACCGGCAACTACGTCGACAGCAACTTCTTCGGCACCGGCAAGCGTGTCGCGCTCGACATCAGCACCGGCCGCTGGCAGAAGTACGCCAGCTTCTCGCACACCAACCAGTACGCGGGCATCCACAACATCTCGCGCACCTACTCGCTGAGCTACTCCGACATCACCCAGTTCGTGTCGGCGTCGTCGGACTTCTCCTCCAAGTCGCTGTCGGCGGGCGTGCAGTTCGGCTACCCGATCACCGAGTACCAGGGCCTGCGCTTCGGCGCCAACGTGTCGCGCTCCGACCTGATGACCAGCTCCTCGGGCAGCGCGCTGCAGGCGCAGATCTGGGTGCAGGAGAACGGCAAGCCCTACAGCCGCAGCGTGGTGGACAACTGGGGCAACGTCGGCGAGATCTTCGGCAGCCGTTACACGGCCTTCGAGCTGACGGCCGGCTGGTACCTGTCGTCGCTGAACCGCGGCCTGTTCCCGGACCGCGGCCAGCGCCAGGCGCTGACGCTGACCAGCAGCGTCCCGGGCAGCGCGGTGGAGTACTACATTGCCGACTACCAGTGGATTCAGTACATCCCGATCTGGCGCCGCTTCACCGGCATGCTCAACGTCAACGTCGCCTACGGCGACTCGTACGGCGACACCACGGCGCTGCCGCCATACCGCCAGTTCTACGGCGGCGGCCCGGACACGGTGCGCGGCTTCCGCGAAAGCCGCATGGGCCCGAAGGACAACTGGGGCAACCCGTACGGCGGCAACATGCTCACGGTGGCCCGTGCCGAGGTGATCCTGCCCACGCCGCGGAAGTGGCAGACCAGCGTCCGTGTCAGCCTGTTCTACGACATTGGCAACGTTTTCGCGACGCATGACGTCGACTTCTACGGTGACGACGGGTTGACGCCGCTGACCTACAAGTTCAAATTCAGCAACCTCCGGCGCTCGACGGGCCTGTCAGTTGAGTGGCTCGCGCCGCTGGGTCTGTTCCGCTTCAGCTATGGCATTCCGCTGAACGCATCCAAGGGCGAGGGCCCCCGGTGGGCCGACGAGACGGAGCGCTTCCAGTTCTCCATCGGCCAGGCATTCTGAAGTTCCATCCAGCAGAGGTTCACGTGAAACGCATCGGCATCGCACTTGTTTCCCTGGTCGCCATGGCCGGGTTCGCCCAGTTCGCCGGCGCCGCCCAGGCGGCTTCCAAGATCGGCGTGGTCAACATCCAGGCCCTGTTGCAGGAGTCGCCGCAGGCCCGGGCCGCCACCAACGCGCTGCAGAGCGAGTTCGGCCCCGTGCAGCGGGAGATCGACCAGCTGCGCCAGAGCCTGGCCTCGCGCGAGGAGAAGCTGAACAAGGACCGCGCCACCATGAGTGCGGCGCAGATCTCGGCGCTGGAGCGCGAGCTGCGCGACGGCTACATCGACCTGCAGGCCAAGCAGGAGAAGGCCGAGGATCGCCTCAATGCGCGTCGCAACGAGGAAATGCTCAAGCTCAACCGCGCCGTGCTCGAGGAAGTGCAGAAGTACGCGCAGGCCAACGGCTTCGACCTGATCCTGGCCGACGGCGTGCTGTATGCCACGCAGGTCCTGGATATCACCGGCCCGGTGCTGCAGGCGCTGCAGTCGCGCGCCGGCGGGGTGGCTGCGCCGGCCCCGGCGCCGTCCACGCCCTGAGGCCTTCCGCGCAGCGCCCATGCCGCCCGCAGCCGCGAGCCTGAGCCTCGGTGGGCTCGCGCTGCGCTTCGGCTGCACGCTGCGCGGCGATCCTGACCTGCGCGTCGACTCGGTGGCCGGCCTGTCCGGCGGACCGGGGTCGGTGGGCTTCCTGGCCAATCCCGCGCTGCTGCCCGAGCTGCGCGGCACGCGGCTCGGCGCGGTGGTGATCGAGCCGGCGCACGCGCAGCACTGCCCGGTGGCCGCGCTGCTGCATCCCAATCCCCACGCGACTTTCGCGCGCATCGCGGCGCTGCTGCATCCGCCGCCGCCGCTGGTGCCCGGCATCCATCCCACGGCCACGGTTCATCCGGGTGCCGTGCTCGGCCGGGACGTGGAGGTCGGTCCCTACGTGCTGGTGGAGCAGGGCGCGCGCATCGGCGATCGCTGCCGGCTGGCAGCGCATGCCATCGTGGGCGCGGGTGCGGTGCTGGGCGAGGACACACGCCTGATGGAGCGGGCCAGCGTGCTGGCCGGCTGCGAAGTGGGCGCGCGCTGCATCATCCATCCGGGCGCGGTGATCGGCGCCGACGGCTTCGGCAATGCGCGTGATCGCGGGCGCTGGGTCAAGGTGCCGCAGATTGGCCGCGTGCGCATCGGCGACGACGTGGAGATCGGCGCCAACACCACGGTGGACCGCGGCGCGCTGGGGGACACGGTGATCGAGGAGGGCGTGCGGCTGGACAACCAGATCCAGGTGGCCCACAACGTGGTGATCGGCGCCCACACCGCCATCGCCGCCTGCACCGGCATCGCGGGCAGCACCCGCATCGGCCGCCGCTGCATGATCGGCGGCGGCACCGGCATCGGCGGGCAACTGGTCATCGGCGATGATATCGTCATCGCCGGGTTCGGCATGGTGACGCGCTCGCTGACCACGCCGGGCATGTATTCGAACGTGCTTCCGGCGGAAGAGGCGCACCAGTGGCGTCGCATCGTCGGCCGCATCAAGCGGCTGGATGCGCTCGCGGCGAGGGTGCGGCGCCTGGAGGCATCGGGCGGCGGGCAGCAGGAACAGGACGATGAGCAACACTGACAACAAACCCTTTCTCGACATCTACGCGATCCTCAAGCGGTTGCCGCACCGCTATCCCTTCCTGCTGGTGGATCGCGTGCTCGAGTGCACGCCGGGCCAGAGCATCCGCGCGCTGAAGAACGTCACCGTCAACGAGCCGTTCTTCACCGGCCACTTCCCGGAGCGGCCGGTGATGCCGGGCGTGATGGTGCTGGAGGCGCTGGCGCAGGTGGCCGGCATCCTCACGTACACCACGCTGAACCGCATCCCGAACGAGAACACGCGCTTCTACTTCGCCGGCATCGACGGCTGCCGCTTCCGCCGGCCGGTGGAACCGGGTGACCAGCTGATCCTCACCGCCACCGTCGGGCGCAACGTGAAGGGAATCTGGAAGCTGTCGACGGCCGCCTACGTGGGCGAGGCCGAGGCGGTCAGTGCCGAGATGATGCTGTTCCCCGACGCAGAGAACGCCACGGTAGTCACGCCTTGAGCATCGACCCGCGCGCCGTCGTTTCGCCGGACGCGGAACTCGCGCCGGACGTCGAGGTGGGCCCGTTCGCGGTGATCGGGCCCGGGGTGAGCATCGGCCCGCGCACCCGCATCGGGCCGCATGCCGTGGTGAAGGGCCCGACCGTGGTCGGGGCCGACAACCAGATCTTCCAGTTCGCCTCCATCGGCGATGACCCGCAGGACATGAAGTACCGCGGCGAGCCCACGCGGCTGGTGATCGGCGATCGCAACACCTTCCGCGAGTACGTGACGGTGAATCGCGGCACGGTCACCGGCATCGGCGAGACCCGCATCGGCAACGACAACCTGATCCTGGCCTACTCGCACGTGGCGCATGACTGCGTGCTGGGCGACCACATCATCATGTCCAATGCCGTGAACCTGGCCGGCCACGTGGAAGTGGGAGACTGGGCCATCTTCAGCGGCTACGCGGGCGCGCACCAGTTCTGCCGCATCGGTGCGCATGCCTTCATCGCCAACAACACCGCGGTGCTGCAGGACATCCCGCCCTACGTGCTGGCGGCGGGCCAGCCGGCCGCGCCGCGCGCGGTGAACGTGGAGGGGCTCAAGCGCCGCGGCTTCACCGAGGAGCAGACGCGGGCCATCCGCCAGGCCTTCCGCGTGCTCTATCGCAGCGACCTGCCGCTGGCGCAGGCCAGGGAGCAGATCCGGAAGATGGCCGAGGCCGAGCCGGTGCTTGGCATCTTCGCCACCTTCCTGCAGGAATCCGGGCGCGGCCTGGCGCGCTGAGCCGGCAGCGGCGTCGCGCATGACGCGCCAGGACGACAACCCCGGTTCCGCACCCGGCCAGGCCCAGGCCCCGGACGGGGGTTCCTTCACCATCGGCCTGGTCGCCGGCGAGGCCTCGGGTGACCTGCTCGGCGCGGCCCTGATCGGGGCCCTGCGCGCGAAGCTGCCGCAGGCCCGCTTCGTGGGAGTGGCCGGTCCGCGCATGATTGCCGCCGGCTGCGAGGCGCTGGCCGGCAGCGATGAGCTGGCGGTGATGGGGCTGGTAGAGCCGCTCAGGCACCTGCCGCGCCTGCTGGCGCTGCGCTCCCGGCTGCAGCAGGCATTCCTTGCCCGGCGCGTGGACCTGTTCGTCGGCATTGATTCGCCGGCCTTCAACCTCGGGCTGGCGCGTCGCCTGCGCGACCGCGGCATGGCGACCGCGCAGTACGTCAGTCCGCAGGTCTGGGCCTGGCGCAGGGGGCGCGTGCACAACATCGCCCGCAGCGTGGAGCTGGTGCTGTGCCTGCTGCCCTTCGAGCCGCAAGCCTATGCCGGTGCGCCGGTGCGCGCCGAGTTCGTGGGGCACCCGCTGGCCGAGGCCGTCCCGCCGGGCTCCAGTCGCGGGCCGGCGCGCGCGGCGCTGGGGATAGCGCCCGGCGCCACGGTCGTGGCGCTGCTGCCCGGCAGCCGCGAGGGCGAGGTGCGGCGCCTGGGTGGCGACTTCGCCCGCGCCAGCATCGAGTTGCGGCGTCTGCACGGGGCGCCGCTGGAGTTCATCGCACCCATGGCCTCCGCAGCAGTGGGCAGCCAGTTCGCCGCGCAGGTGCGCGCGGCCGGTGCCGAGGTCCGGCTGGTGCCCGGCAGGGCGGACGAGGTGCTGGCCGCGGCGGATGTAGCGCTGGTGGCTTCGGGCACCGCCACGCTGCAATCGCTGCTGCATGGCACGCCCATGGTGGTGGCCTACCGGCTTGCGCCGCTGACGGCCTTCATCGCGCGCGACCTGGGGCTGGTGAAGGTCAGGCACTTCTCGCTGCCCAACCTGCTTGCCGGCGAGGAACTCGTGCCCGAGTTCTTCCAGGAAGCCGTGCAACCGCAGGCGCTGGCCGGGGCGCTGAAGTCCCTGCTCGACGATGCCGCGGAACGCGAGCGCCTGAAGGCGCGTTTCCTCGCCATCCACCACGCGCTGCGGCAGGGCGGCGCGGCGCGCGCGGCCGAACTGCTGCTGTCCTTGGTGAACGCCCATCTCCCACGGTGACGGCTGCCCGCGGCGCGTCCGCTTCCGTGGAACAACCTCGCAGCTGTCAAGCACCCCGGATCCGCGGTCCAGTCAAGCAGTGCGCACCTTCGGTGCGCCGGGGCAGAAATCCGGCTTGAACTGGGCGCGTGGCAAGGTATCGTCGCGCGAGGGAGAACGGCCACATGATGGATGGATCGGGCGCGCGTCGCGCCCTGCAGTTCATGCGCAGCGCCGCGCGGGTCGCCGGCGTGGATGAAGCGGGGCGGGGGCCGCTGGCCGGCCCGGTGTACGCGGCTGCCGTGGTCCTTGATCCTGCCCGTCCCATCCGCGGCCTGAACGATTCCAAGCAGCTGACCGCCGCCCGCCGCGAAGTCCTGGCGGAACGGATCCGCGAGCGCGCGCTGGCCTGGCACGTGGCCTGGGCTGACGTGGAGGAGATCGACGCGCTCAACATCCTCGGTGCGACCCTGCTCGCCATGCGCCGCGCCGTGCTGGGCCTTGCGGTGCGGCCGGAACTGGTGCTGGTCGACGGCAACCGCCTGCCGGCGGTGAAGGACTGCTGCGAGCGCGCCGAAGCGGTGGTGGACGGCGACTGCCTGGTGAAGGCCATCAGCGCGGCCTCCATCCTGGCCAAGTGCGCGCGCGATGCGCTGATGGGCACGCTGGGGCAGGTGTATCCCGGGTACCAGCTCGAGACCCACAAGGGCTACGCTACGCCCGAGCACCTGGCGGCACTCCGGCAGCTGGGGCCCTCGCCGGTGCACCGGAACAGTTTCGCCCCTGTCCGCATCGCGAGAAAAGTCTTTTAATTCATTGCGATGCAGAGATTTGTTCATCTAAGGGTTCACACCGAATACTCCCTCCTCGACAGCGTGGTGCGCGTTCCCGAGCTGATGCGGGCCGCGGGCGCGGCCGGCATGGGGGCGGTGGCACTCACTGACGAGTGCAACCTGTTCGCGATGGTGAAGTTCTACAAGGCCGCCCTGGCCGCCGGCATCAAGCCGGTGATCGGCGTGGACCTGTGGATCACCGATGCCGACCAGCCGGCGCCGGCGCGCCTGACGCTGCTGTGCCAGAACCATGCGGGCTACCTGAACCTCTCGCGGCTGGTGTCGCGCGCCTACCTCGAGGGCGAGCGGCAGGCCACGCCGCTGGTTCCGCGCGACTGGCTCACGCGCGAGGCGCTCACCGGCATGATCGCGCTGTCCGGCGGCTGGGAAGGGGACGTGGGCCGCGCGCTGCTGACCGGTCGTCCCGCGCAGGCGCGTCGGCTGGTGAAGGGATGGCAGGAGCTGCTGGGCGAGCGCTACTACATCGAGCTGCAGCGCCTGGGTCGCAACACCGACGCGGAGTACGTCACCGCCGCCGTGCACCTGGCCGCCGAGGCCGGCGTGCCGGTGGTGGCCACCAACGACGTGCGCTTCCTCACGCCGGACGACTACGACGCGCACGAGGCGCGCGTGTGCATCCGCGAGCGCACGCAGCTGGCCGACCCGAACCGCCGCCGCCGCTACACCCGCGAGCAGTACCTGAAGACGCCCGGGCAGATGGCGCAGCTGTTCGCCGACATCCCCGAGGCGCTGGCCAACAGCGTGGAGATCGCGCGCCGCTGCAGCCTGCCGCTGCAGCTGGGCAAGAGCCAGCTGCCGCGTTTCCCCACGCCCGACGGCAGCAGCGCCGAGGACTACATCCGCGTGGTGGCCACCGAGGGCCTGGCGCGGCGCATCCGCGAGAAGCTGGGGCAGCAGGCCGTGCCCGAGGACTACACGGCGCGGCTGGAGCGCGAGCTGGAAGTCATCATCAAGATGGGCTTCGCCGGCTACTTCCTCATCGTGGCCGACTTCATCCGCTGGGCCAAGGAGAACGGCGTGCCGGTGGGCCCGGGCCGCGGCTCGGGCGCCGGCTCGCTGGTGGCCTGGACGCTGGGCATCACCGACCTCGACCCGCTGGAGCACCAGCTGCTGTTCGAGCGCTTCCTGAACCCCGAGCGCGTGTCCATGCCCGACTTCGACGTGGACTTCTGCATGGAGGGCCGCGATCGGGTCATCGACTACGTGGCCGATCACTACGGCCGCGAGAAGGTCTCGCAGATCATCACCTACGG
>CAYVZE010000064.1:0-15485 GCA_964455685.1 uncultured Steroidobacteraceae bacterium | reverse complement strand
ACACCATCTCGGTGACCGGCAACGTGCTGCGCGACTACCTCACCGACCTGTTCCCCATCCTGGAGCTGGGCACCAGCGCCAAGATGCTGTCCATCGTGCCCCTGCTCGAGGGCGGCGGCCTGTACGAGACCGGTGCCGGCGGCTCGGCGCCCAAGCACGTGCAGCAGTTCCTCGAGGAGAACCACCTGCGCTGGGATTCCCTCGGCGAGTTCCTGGCCCTGCAGGTGTCCATCGAGGACCTGGCCAACAAGAGCGGCAACGCGCGCGCCAAGGTGCTGGCCGAGGCGCTGGATGCGGCCAACGGGCTGGTGCTGGAGAACGACCGCGCGCCGCAGCGCAAGGCCGGCGAGCTCGACACCCGCGGCAGCCACTTCTACCTGGCGCTGTACTGGGCCCAGGCCATGGCCCAGCAGAAGTCCGACGCCGAGCTGGCGGCGGCCTTCCGCCCGCTGGCCGACTACCTGTCGAAGAACGAGGCCGCGATCGTGAAGGAGCTGGCCGAGGTGCAGGGCCGTCCGGTGGACATCGGCGGCTACTACCGCCCCGACCCGGCGAAGTGCGCCGCGGCCATGCGGCCGAGCAAGCTGTTCAACGCCGCGATCGACGGCTTCTGACCGCGCGGCGTGCCCGCGGCGCGGGCACCTGCTGGGTGATGCAGTGGATGTTGCCACCGCCCAGCAGGATCTCGCGCCCCGGCACGCCCACCACCTCGCGCTCCGGGAAGATGCGCCGGAGCTTCGCCGCCACCTTCGCGTCGGTGCGCGGATCCAGCAGCGGCATCACCAGGCCGCCATTGCACAGGTAGAAATTCACGTAGGAAGCCGCCAGCCGGTCGCCGGGCTGGCGCGGCTTGTGCGCGCCGCGGTCAAGCACGCCGGCCGCCTCGGTCGCGGTCACCTTGAGCGGGCCGGGCATGGGCAGCTTGTGCACCTTGAGGCTGCGGCCGCGGGCGTCGCGTGCGGTGGACAGGCGCTCGAGCGCATCATTGGAAATTTCCCACTGCGGGTCGCTCCGGTCGTCGGTCCACAACAGGCACACCTCGCCCGGCCGCGCGAAGCAGGCCAGGTTGTCGACGTGGCCGACGGTCTCGTCGTTGTACACGCCCTGCCCCAGCCAGATCACGGTCTCGCAGCCGGTGTAGTCGAGCAGCAGCTTCTCGACCTGGGCCTTGGACAAGCCCGGGTTGCGGTTGGGATCGAGCAGGGTCTGCTCGGTGACCATCAGCGTGCCCTGCCCGTCGGTGTGGATGGCGCCACCCTCGCACACCAGCGGCGCGCGATAGCGGTCCGCGCCCTCCACCTCGGCCACCTTGCGCGCGATCAGGTCGTCCTGGTCCCAGGGGAAGTACAGGCCGGCGGTGCAGCCGCCATAGGCGTTGAAGCGCCAGTCCACGGCGCGGCGGCGGCCGGCGGCATTGACCACGAAGGTAGGGCCGGTGTCGCGCATCCACGCGTCGTTGTTGCTGATCTCGACCACGCGCACCGCCGGGTCCAGCGCCGCGCGCGCGTACTCCCACTGCGCCGGCGAGGCGGCCACGGTCACGGGCTCGAAGCGGGAAATGGCGGCCGCCACGGCCGCGTAGGCCTGCTGGCCGGGACGGGCGCCATCGCGCCAGTTGTCGGGACGCTCGGGCCAGATCATCCAGGTGCCCGAGTGGCGCTCGAACTCGCCGGGCATCCAGTAGCCGTCGGCGCGGGGGGTACGCAGTAGCTCGCGGGTCATGATGACCCGCGAGTCTAGCGCGTTACGGAAGGCTGGCTAGAACTCCTTCCAGATGGTGTCGTCGGTGCCGGTGGCCGCCAGCGGTGCCGCCGGGGCCACCGCAGCTGCAGGCGCCGCGGGCGCGGACGGCTGCGTGCCGCTCCATGGACGGCCGGGGCGACGGCGCTCGCGTTCGCGCTCGCGCGCGGTGGCGGCCGCCACCTGCTCGGCGGTGGGCTTGGCGGCGGCCAGGGCTTCGGCCATCAGCCGCTGGTCGACCTTGTACTTCTTCATGGCGGCATTGAGCTGCCGCGCCTGCTCGGCCATCGACAGGCTGGCCGCCGAGGCTTCCTCCACCAGCGCAGCGTTCTGCTGCGTCAACTCGTCGAGCTGCATCACCGCGCGGTTCACCTGCTCGATGCCCGCCGACTGCTCGCCCGAGGCGGCCGCGATCTCGGCCACGATGTCGGACACGCGCTTCACCGAGGCGACGATCTGCTCCAGCGTCGCGCCGGACTGGGTGACCAGCGTCGACCCCTCGTCCACCTTGCGCACGCTGTCCTGGATCAGCGCCTTGATCTCCTTGGCGGCGGTGGCCGAGCGGCTGGCCAGGTTGCGCACCTCGGAGGCCACTACCGCGAAGCCGCGGCCCTGCTCGCCGGCGCGCGCCGCCTCCACCGCGGCATTGAGCGCCAGCAGGTTGGTCTGGAAGGCGATCTCGTCGATCACGCCGATGATGTCGGCGATCTTCTTCGACGACTGGTTGATCTCGGTCATGGCCTGCACGGCCCTGGCGACCACCTCGCCGCCCTGCGCCGCGCGCTGGCGCGCTTCCACCGCCAGCTGGTTGGCCTGCGCGGCGTTGTCGGCGTTGTGCTTGACCGTGCTGGTCATCTCCTCCATCGAGGAAGCGGTCTCCTCCAGCGAGGAAGCCTGCGCCTCGGTGCGCTGCGACAGGTTGGCATTGCCCTGGCTGATCTCGTCGGCCCCGCGGCTGACCTCCTCGGCAGCGCGCTTCACCTGCGACACCAGGCGGGCCATGTTCTCGGTCAGCTCGTTGATGCCGTTGCCCAGCTTCACCAGCAGGCCGGCGCGGTTCTCGGTGGAAATGCGCCGCGTCAGGTCGCCCTCGTTGGCGGCCGACACGATGCCCTGCACTTCGTTCAGCGCCACGGCGATGGTGTCGACCAGCTCGTTGATCTGCCGCGAAAGCACCTCGAAGAAGCCGCGCTTGCCCTCCAGCGAGATGCGGTTCGACAGGTCGCCGTCGGTGACGGCCACGATGATCTTCTGCAGCTCTGCCTCGGTGGCCTTCTCCAGCTCGCGCACCTGCTCCTGGCGGGCCAGCTCCTCGACCTCCTGGGTGCGGTCGAACCACTCCACCACGGTACCAAGGCGGCGGCCGTTCTCGTCCTTCATCGGGCTGACGATGGACTTCATGGTGCGACCACCGATGACCTCCTCGCGGGTGGCGATGCCCGACAGGTCGGCCAGCTCGGCAGCCAGCGCCGCCGGGTTGCGGGTCAGCCCGTCCAGGCTCATGCCCATCAGCTGGCTGGCATCGAAGCCCGGCAGGTCCTTGCGGAAGTGCTCCTGCAGGCCGGCCATCAGGCGCCTGGCGGCCGGGTTGGCATAGATGATGCGGCGCTCGTTGTCGGCCACCATCACATTGGCGTCGAGCTGGTCGAGCGCGCCGCGGAAGGCGGCGTTCAGCAGCGCGGTCTCGCGCTGGCGGGTGATGTCGGAAAGGTAGGCCACCACCTTGAACGGCTTGCCGCTGGCATCGCACACCGGGTTGAAGATGGCGTTGACCCACACGTGGCTGCCGTCCTTGCAGCGCTTGCGGTAGTCGTTCTGGCGCACCTCGCCCTTCTGCATCGACAGCCAGAACTGGCGGAAGATCTCCGCCTCGGCGATCTCCTTGTCGACGAACATGGAGTAGTGGCGACCCTTGACCTCCTCCAGCGTGTAGCCGAGGAGCTTCAGGTAGATGTCATTGGCCCAGATGATCTCGCCGGTGGGCGTGGTCTCGATCACGCCCTGCAGGCGCGCGATGCCCTTGAGCTGGCCCTCGTAGTCGAGCTTCGAGTGCAGCAGGCTGGCCTTCATCTGGCGCAGCGCGCCCATCAGGCTGTCGGGCCCGCCCCGGCCCTCGTCGATGTCGAAGTTCAGCTCGCCGGAGGCGATGCGACGCGCGAGTGCGGCCGCCTCCGCCGGGTCGGCGCCCAGGCGCGACAGCGCGCTGCGGATGATCAGGAAGGCCAGCGCAACGGCGATCATGCCGCCGACCACGAGCATCAGGATGCTCTGGCGAAGGGCCGCCATGTAGGACTGCTGGTTGGCCTCCAGGTCCATGTTCGCGGCCTTCATCTGCATGTCGGAAAGCTGCAGCAGGTTGGCCCGCGCGATCGCAATGGCCGGATGCAGCTCGTCACGCGTCCAGCGCACCAGGCCGTCCAGCTGGCCCGCCTCCAGCCGGCCCACCAGCCGGTCGATGCGCGCGTAGGCGGCGTCCAGCAGCGGCGTGGTCTCGTCGGCCAGCGCCTGCTCCTCGGGAATCATGCGGGCCAGGAAGTAGTTGTCCCAGCCGGCCTGGGCTTCCGCGATCTCGTTGCGGATGGCCCTGGCGGCCTCAGCCGGCGCCTCCTCGCGCTCGACCACCGCGGTGACCTTCTGCTCGGCCAGCTCCAGCGCATCGATCACGTTGCGGATGTCGCGACCGGAACCCATGCGGTTGTCGATGGTGAACTTGAGCGTGCCCTGCGTTGCCCTGACCTGCATCATGGCGTGGGCGATCAGGCCCCCGGCCAGCACCAGCGTGATCGCGACGAGCAGGTACAGCTGGGTGGCGAGCTTGAGTTTCTTGAAGGGATTCAGCGACATCTTTGTAATTCCGGTTCTGCTTCCTTGTTCCGGCCTGCATCCCCCCTGGGCACGCAGAAGGCCGACCGTCTGGCCAGGTCTTGGTCACGTGAAGTTAAAGGCCGGAGGGCCGCCGGCATTAATGAGATGCGTCACAGTCGGTGACGACATAACCGGACCGGTGTCACAAACCCGGTTGCGTGGTCTACGGGTTTTCCCCGATTGCAGCAACCGTGACCTGCGTCCTGCAGCGCGGCAGCCAGATGCCCGATAAATACGCCGGAACCGCGACCGTCATGACGACGGCAACAAGGAACGCCAAGCGGAGTGTCTGGAACAATGAAACTGAATTCTGCCCTGATCGTGCTCGCCGCAATGGCCGCAGGACCGGCCATGGCCTGCACCGCCCCCCAGCCGCCGGCCTCGATCCCGGACGGCAAGACCGCGTCGAAGGACACGATGCTGGCCAAGAAGAAGGAAATCGACCGCTACAAGCGCCTGGTCGAGGAATACCTGGCGTGCGAGATCAACGCCGCCCGCGTACAGATGGCGCAGGCCGAGCTGGACCGCGTGGCCAGTCGCTTCAATGCCGAGGTCCGGGCGTTCAAGGCCGCCAACGGCGGCTGACAGGACTGCTGGTCGCGGGGGGGCGGGCATCCGCCCCGCCTGCCCCCGGGTCACCCCCGGCTGGCCAGGATCTTCTCGATCTTCTCCCTCAGCACCTGCGGCGTGAACGGCTTGACGACATAACCGTTCACGCCCGCCTTGGCCGCCTCGACGATCTGCTCGCGCTTGGTCTCGGCGGTCAGCAGCAGCACCGGGATCTTCGACACCTTCGGGTCCGGATCCGAGCGCACGGCCTTCAGCAGCTCGATGCCCGGCATGCCCGGCATGTTCATGTCGGTGACCAGGAAATCGACATTGCCCTGCTTGATGATGGGCAGCGCCGCCTTGCCGTCATCGGCTTCCACAACGTCCTTGTAACCCAGTTCGTGCAGCACGCTGCGCACCAGGCGGCGCATCGTGGAAAAGTCGTCGACGATGAGGAATCGCACTGCGGCAGTCATTTCGCTTCCCGGGTCTCCAGTTCAGTAGCCATCAGCGTTGCACGCCGGCCGAATCGATGGCCTCGGTGAAGCGCACGCCATAACGGTCATTGACCATGACCACCTCGCCGCGCGCGACCAGGCGATCATTCACGAATACATCCAGCGCATCGCCGGCCGGACGCTCCAGCTCCACCACCGAGCCCGGCGCGAGCTGCAGGAAGTCGCGGATGGCCATGCGCGCCCGCCCCACTTCAAGCGCAAGGGTTACGTTGACATCCAGGACCACGTCGGAAGCAGCCTCGACGGCAGGTTTGGTGCTCATGCGGATTTCCTCACGAAGGCGTCCAGCGCATTGCCGGTCTTGCGGGTGCTCATCTGGCAGACGCGCACCACCTGGCGGCCGCGCTGCTGGCCCAGCTCGCCGCGGAACAGCGGGATGCCGTCCGAGAGCACCGTGACCTGGCCGTCGAACTCGATCGGGATCACGTCCCCCGGGCGCATGTCGATCAGGCGGCCCACGGTGGTGGTGGCAGTGCCCAGGCGGGTGACCAGCTCGACCTCCGTCTCCTCCAGCTCGTTGCGCAGCAGCTGCGACCAGCGTTCCTCGCGGTCGCCCCGGTCGGTCTGGACCCCGGAGCGCAGCTTGTCCTTCAGGGGCTCGAGCATGGAATAAGGCAGCGCGAGGTGGACCTCGCCGCCGCGGCCCTCGAACTCCACGCGCAGGCGGCTGACCACCACCACGTCGCTGGGACCGACCACATTGGCGAAGTTCGGGTTGACCTCGCGGCTGATGAACTCGATCTTCACCGGCAGGATCGCGCCCCAGGACTCATGGACCGCGGCGAAGGCCCGCTCCATCATCAGGTTGATGATGTGGTTCTCGGTGGCGGTGAAGTCACGCCCTTCGATCTTGGCGTAACGCCCGTTGCCGCCGAAGAACACGTCGATGACGGCGAACACCAGCTTGGCGTCGAAGATCATCAGCCCCGTGCCGGACAGCGGCTGGAAGCGGATCAGGTTCAGGCTGGTGGGCACGGCCAGCGACGCCACGTACTCGGCGTAGCTGAGCGTGCTGACACCCAGCACCGAGACGTCGGGCGAGCGACGCAGCATGTCGAACAGCGACATGCGCAGCGCCCGCGCCATGCGCTCATTGACGAGTTCCAGCGCGGGCAGGCGGCCGCGCACCACGCGGCTGCCGGCAGTGAAGTCGTAGGCGCGGGCCTCGCCGGTGTCCTCCGCCGGCCGGGGGGCCACGTCGACCGTGCCCTCCTGCAGGCCGTTGACGAGGGCGTCGATTTCGTCCTGGTCGAGAAGTTCGGCACTCATACGTACTGCTCGCTGCCGCCGTTGAGGATCACGGTACCGGCCTCAGCCAGCTTGCGCGTGATGGCGAGGATCTCACGCTGGGCCTCCTCCACCTCGGACAGGCGCACGGGACCGCGCGCCTCCAGGTCATCGCGCAGCATCTCCGCCGCGCGACTGGACATGTTCTTCAGGAACTTGTCGACCAGTGCGGCATCCGCGCCCTTCAGCGCCACCACCAGCTTCGCCGAGTCGACCTCGCGCAGCACGGCCTGGATGCCCTTGTCGTCGATCTTGATCATGTCCTCGAAGGTGAACATGAGGTCCTGCAGGCGCGTGGCCAGGCCCTCGTCGGCCTGGCGCAGCTCGTCGAGCATGGCGGCAGGCATGAAGTTCAGGATGCTGGCGGCGGTCTTCGGCCCGCCGAGGCTGGCGGACACGCTGGTGCCCTTGCCGGCGATCTGCATCTCCAGCATCTCGTCGAGCTTGCCCAGCGCCTCCGGCTGCACGCCGTCCAGCTGTGCGATGCGCATCAGCACCTCGGTCTGCACGTCCTTGGGCAGCTCGGCCAGGACCTTGGCGGCCAGGTCCGGGTCGAGGTAGGAGATCACGATGGCGAGGATCTGCGGGTGCTCCAGGCGGATGATCTCGGCGATCGCGCGCGGTTCCATCCACTTGAGCACGTCCAGCCCCTTGGACCGGCGGCCCATCTGGATGCGGTCGATGATGCCGGCGGCGCGCTCATCGCCCAGCGCCTGCGTGAGCACCTTGCGGATGTAGTCGTCGGAGCCCACCTTGATGTCGGCTTGCGCCTCCATCGTGGCCACGAAGCTGCCGACCACCTCGCTGACTTCCTCGCGCGAGGCGGACTTCAGCTGCGCCATCGCAGTACCGAGGCGTTGCACGACTTTGGCGTCCAGGTGCTTGAGCACGGTCGCGGCCTCGCTCTCGCCGAGCGCGAGGAGCAGCACTGCCGCGCTGCGTGTGGATTGGATTTCCGTTGCCATCACGGCCATCAATGCAAACACCGTGCCGCGGCAGGGGGTGTGATGCGGGTCACAATCGGGTGCCGGAATTCCGGCGCAGGCGCAGGAATGCCGACTCCGTCAGCCGCCCAGCGCGGAGTGCAGGCTGGCGAGCTCATCGGCGGATTCCTCGAGGACCTTCTGCACCGAGTCGGCCGACAGGCCGAGCCGCTGCGCGGAGCCGGTGGCGGCAAGCTGTACTTCCAGCGCCTCTGGATCCTCGGCGAACGAGGCAAGCACGTACGCCACCGACAACACGTCGGTCAGGTCCGGCGCGACGTCGGGCTCGCGGTCGGGATGCTCGTACTTCTCCACCGCCTCGACCACGTCGGGCGACATCTCCCAGCTCTCCAGCACCAGCTTCGCGATCGGCGACTGCCAGCGGCTGACGATCTGCTGGTAGGCGGCGGCATCGGAGAACAGGCCGGGATGGCTGGCGGAACGAGTGAGGATGTACAGGCGCCCCACTGCGTGCATCAGGCCGGCCAGCAGCGCATGGTCGGGGCTCAGGCGCGTCCAGCGGCGGGCCGCCACGTGGGCGAGCGCCGCGACCTTCACGCTGCGCTCCCAAAGCGCGTTCAGCGGCGCGCGGATGGGTTCCAGCGACTCGGCGTGGCGCAGCTGCTGCATTGCATAGGCCAACGACGCCGTGCGCACGTGCGAGAAGCCCAGGCGCGCAATCGCGGTCTTCAGTTCGGTGACGCGGGTGCCGCTGGCATTGAACGCCGCGGAGTTGGCCATCTGCAGGAGGCGGGCCGCCAATGCCGGTTCGGCAATGACGATCTTCGCCAGCTTGCCGGCGTCGCAGAGCTCGTCCGCCAGCGCACGGCGGATGCGCATCGCCACGTCGGGAAACGCAGGGATCTCGATGCGCCCCGCGCTGGCTTCCGCTGCCAGCGCCTGGACAAATGTGAAGGCATCCCAGTCCGCGGGACGCGCCGAGTTCTCCTGACGTGCTGCAGGCATGGACTCGTTGTGCTCCGGACTTCGCTCAATGACGGGCTGGATTGTGCAGGTGTGCAAGAAGTTGTGCTTCGTGGCGCGTCACACCACTGGCCTTGACAATCTCCTCCGGGGTCGCTCCCCGCTTTGCCAGCTGCAGGGCGAAGTCGTAGCCGCTGGCCGCGGGGCCCGCCGCGGCGGCGGCCAGCTCGCGGCTGTCCTCGATGCGTGCCTCGAGGGTGGCCACCTGCTCGGCCAGCCGCTGCGTCAGCTGCTGCAATGTGCGGGTTTCCTCGAACATGCGCTCCATGTCGCGGCGGCCGGAACGCCGCCAGCTGCCGAAGGCCAACGCGAAGCACAGCAGCGCAATGGCCAGCATTGCGGCGCGCGCCGCGAAGAAGACCCATTCGTTCTGTTCAAACAGCATGTTCATCTTCGTGTCCCCGGGAAATGCAAGAGTGCCGGCAAACCGGCGCTACCCGGGGATCGAGCAGGAAACATGCCACCGGTGCAGGGACCGGCCTGCCGAAGGAGCGCCGGCGCAGGGCCTCATCCGCGCCGTGTGACGCCCGTCACGGCAGCGAGCCGGAAACTGCCGCGGCCGAAGCAGACGCTGACGCGTCTTCCTCCTCGCCTGCCTCCACCAACAGCACCACGCGGCGGTTGACGTTGCGACCGTCGGCAGTGTCGTTGGGCGCCACCGGCCGGTACTCGCCATAGGCCACGGCGGACAGGCGTTCCGGCAGCACGCCGCCGGCGATCAGCAGGTGCACCACGCTGGCGGCGCGCGCGGCCGAGAGTTCCCAGTTGGACCGGTAACGGCCCGAGACCACGGGCACGTTGTCGGTGTGCCCCTCGACGCGGATGTCCACCGGGAAATTGCGCAGCACCTCGCCCAGCAGGCGCGCCACGCGCTGCGCCTCCGGCGACGGCACTGCCGAGCCCAGGTCGAACAGGATGTCGGAGCGGATCGCGATGGTGACCTTGCCTTCACCGGCCTGCACGTCCACCAGCCCCTGGATGATCAGCGGGTGCACCGCCTCGCTGATTTCCATCGCCAGCTGGCGCATCGCCAGGGAACGCATTTCCGGCGGCAGCTGCACCAGCGGCGCCGCCACCGTGGTGGAGGCCTGGTGGCCCACCTGCACGGGGTCGAAGGTGGTGGGTTCGCCGCGGAAGGCCGCGATGAGGGAGTCGGACAGGATGCGGTACTTGCCCTCGTTGACCTGCGAGATCGAGTACATCACCACGAAGAAGGCCAGCAGCAGCGTCACGAGGTCGCCATAGGGAATGGCCCAGCGCTCGTGGTTGGACTCTTCCTCGTGTCTGCTGCGACGCCGTGCCATGGCTAGTGCAGGTAGCCCTGCAGGCGGGTGTCGATGATGCGCGGGTTCTCGCCCTGGGCGATGGCGATCATGCCCTCGATCACCATCTCGCGCACGTGCGACAGCGCCTGCGCCGCGGTCTTGAGCTTGCTGGCAATGGGCAGCAGGAACAGGTTGGCAAGCGCGATGCCGTATACGGTGGCGGTGAATGCGGCGGCGATGCCGGTGCCCAGGCGCGAGGGGTCGGTGAGGTTCTGCATCACCGACATCAGGCCCAGCACGGCGCCGACGATGCCCAGCGTGGGCGCGTAGGTGCCCATGCTCTCGAATACGCGCGCAGCCCGCAGGTCGGCGGCCTCGCGGCTTTCAAGTTCGGTCTCGAGGATGCTGCGGATGGCCTCCGGCTCGCTGCCGTCGATGACCAGCTGCAGGCCCTTGCGGATGAAGTCGTCCCTCTCGTCCTCGAGCATGGGCTCCAGGCCCAGCAGGCCCTGGCGGCGCGCCACCTGGCTCCACTCGACGATGCGGGCGATGATGGCGCGGCGGTTGGGCACCGGCGAGCGGAATACCCACGGCAGGATGGCAAAGGCCCTTTGCATCACCCTGCCCGGCGTCTGCACCAGGATGGCGGCGAAGGTGCCTACCACCACGATCATCAGCGCCGCCCAGGAGAGCAGCGCGTGCAGGCCCGCGCCCTTGAGCACCGCGCCGACGAGCAGCGCGACCAGGGCGAGCACCATGCCGATCAGGCTCAACACTTCGTCTTCCTCCTCAACCCGTGCGCCACTGGCGCAGGCGCGATCGCAGCCGCGCCAGCGCCTGGCCGTGGATCTGGCAGACGCGCGACTCACTGACGCCGAGCACGGCGCCGATCTCCTTGAGGTTCAGCTCCTCGTCGTAGTAGAGGGACATCACCAGCCGCTCGCGCTCGGGCAGGCCGGCGATGGCCTCGGCCATCGCCTGGCGCAGTTCGCCCTGCTCGGCCTCCTGGCCCGGGTCGTGGTCGGCGTCGACGATGTCGGTCGCGCCCTCGTACTCGTCGAGGCTGGCGACCTGGCACAGCGCCGCGTCCTGCACCGCGCGGTGGTACTCCTCCAGCGGCATGCCGAGCTCGGCGGCCACCTCGGCATCCTGGGCCTCGCGGCCCTCGCGCTCCTCGATCGCACGGATGGCAGCGGCCACCTCGCGCGCCTTGCGGTGCACCGAGCGTGGCGCCCAGTCGAGCTTGCGCAGTGCGTCGATCATGGCGCCGCGGATGCGGATGCCGGCATAGGTCTCGAAGCTCGCGCCGCGGTCATTGGTGTAATGTGCCGCGGCCTCGAGCAGGCCGATCATGCCGGCCTGCACCAGGTCATTGACGTCCACGCTGGGCGGCAGGCGCCCCGCCAGGTGGAAGGCGATGCGCTTGACCAGGCCGGCATGGCGCGCCACCAGCGCGTCACTGTCGCGCTGGTGCCCTGCCACCGAACTGTAGGCGCCGGCCTGCCTCACCTGGCGAGCTCCAGGCGCGCACTCGCGCGCGGCAGCAGGCGTTCGATGAAGAATTCCACGTTGCCGCGCTGCGCCGAGGGCGCCCAGCGCGCGGTGCGGGTCGCCAGGCGCGCGAAGGCGCGCGCAGCGGCGCTGGAGGGATAGGCCCCCACCACGCAGCGCTGGCCGCGGACCGCGCTGCGCACGAAGTTGTCCTCGGGGATCTCGCCGGCGTACTCGAGCACCACGTCGAGGAAGCGGCCGGCTACGCGCTCGAGCTTGCGGAACAGCTGCTCGCCGCTGCCCGGCACGGCCGAGCGGTTGGCCAGGACCTGGAAATGGCGCAGGCCGTGCGAGCGGTGCAGCACCTTGATCAGCGCGTAGGCGTCGGTCAGCGAGGCCGGCTCGTCATTGACCACCACCAGCACGTGCTGCGCGGCCTGGCAGAACTGGCGAACGCCGTCGGAGATGCCCGCGGCGGTGTCGACGATCAGCACGTCGAGCCTCATCGACAGGTGGCTGAAGGCCTGCACCAGTCCCAGGTGCTCGGCCGTGGAAAGGCCCGCAAGGCGGGTCACGCCCGAGGCGGCCGGGATCAGGCGGAAGCCGGCCGGGGTGTCGACCACGGCCTCCTCCAGCGTGCAGCGGCCGTCGAGCACGTGCTCGAGCGTGTAGCGCGGCGTGATGCCCAGCTGCACGTCGGCATTGGCCAGGCCCAGGTCGCCGTCGAGCAGCAGCACGCGCTTGTGCTGCGCCGCCAGCGCCGCCGCAAGGTTCACGGCCACGCAGGTCTTGCCCACGCCGCCCTTGCCGCCGGTGACCGCGATCACCTGCACGGGGCCGGGCTGCATCGCCGCACGGATGCCGGCCGTCTGCGCGGCCGTGAAACCACCCTCAGCCAAGCGCATGGGCCACCCCGCCAAAACGACGCACCAGCAGCTCCTCGCCCACCGAGGTGTCGGCGCTGCGCGCCAGGAACACCGCGCGCGCCACCAGCTGGTGGGCCCGCGCCGGGGCAAGATCCTCGGGAATCTTCTGGCCGCTGGACACGTAGGTCACCGGCAGGCCGGTGGTGGCCAGCGCCGACAGCGTGCCGCCGAGGCTCACCGCCTCGTCCAGCCTGGTCAGCAGCAGCGCGCGCGTGCCGAAGGCGCCGAAGGCGCGCACTGCATCGCCGATCACGCCGGCCTGGGCGCCGGCCGACAGCGTCAGCCACACGTCCACGTTGGCGGCGCGCGCGACGCGGTCGAGCTGCGCGGCGCGCGCCGGCAGGTCGGGATGGGCAGCGCCGATGCCGGCCGTGTCGACCAGCACCAGGCGGTGGCGCGACAGCCGCGCCAGCAGGCCCGGCAGCGCTTCCGTGTGGTCCAGGGTGAAGCATTCAACGCCCAGCAGGCGGCCGAGCACGCGCAGCTGCTCCTGCGCGCCGAAGCGCTGGTCATCCAGCGACACCAGCGCGATGTCGCGCGTGCCATGGCGCATCACCCAGCGGGCGGCCAGCTTGGCGATGCCGGTGGTCTTGCCCACGCCGGTGGGGCCCACGAAGGCCACGCGGCCGCCGTTGTCCAGCAGCGCATCGCCGGTGGTGGCGATGCGCCGGGTCAGCATCGCCAGCACGCGGCGCTGCGCATCGTCGTAGCCGATGCCATCGGGCAGCTCGCGCAGCATCTCGGTGGTCAGGTCGGCGGCCAGGCCCATGGCGGTGAGCTCCCTGAGCAGCTCGGCCGTGGCCGGCGCACGCCGGGTCAGGTCGTTCCAGGCCAGTTGCGCGAGCTGGTGCTCGAGCAGGTGGCGCATGGTGCGCAGTTCCTCGCCGAGGCGCGCATCGACGGCGGCCGGCGCGGCAGCAGCCGGGGCCGCGGGCGCAGCGGCGCGGAAGGCATCAGCCTCCGCGGCCCTTGCCAGGATGCGCGCGAACTCGTCATTTGCCACCGGCGCCTGGGCCGGGGCCTGTGGCGCCGTGCCAAGTACCGGCGCGGGGGCCGGCGTGGCCGGCACCAGCGCATCCGCCTCCGGATCGACCGCGACGGTCACCTCGACGCCTTCAGGCAGGTGCCGCGTGGAAAGGATGACGGCATCCGGTCCTTGTTCATCCCTCACCATGCGCAATGCGGTGCGCATGTCCCGGGCGGTATAGGTCTTGATCTTCATTCCTTACTTTCCTACGGCGGTAACCAGCCGGACTCGGCGGTTGTCGGGGATTTCGTTCCAGGCCAGCACGGACAGACCGGGCACGCCGGCGCGCACGAATCGGGCCAGCGTCTGGCGAAGCGCGGGCGGCACCAGCAGCACGGCCGGCTCGCCCAGGGTTTCCTGGCGGCGCACGGCATTGGCGAGCTGCTGCTGCAGGCGTTCGGCGAGCCCGGGTTCCAGCCCCGGCGTGGCGCCACCGCCCGCCAGAGAGCCCTGCAGCAGCTGTTCCACCTCGCCCTCGAGCGTGATCACGGGCAGCTCGTCCTTCAGGCCGGCGATGTCCTGCACGATCTGGCGGCCCAGCGCCACGCGCACCTGCGCCTGCAGCGCAGCCGGGTCCTGGGTGCGCGGCGCGGCATCGGCCAGCGTCTCGACGATGGTGCGCATGTTGCGGATGGGCACGCGCTCGGACAGCAGGCCCTGCAGCACGCGCACCACGGTGGACAGCGGCAGTGCGCGCGGCACCAGGTCCTCGACCAGCTTGGGCGCGGTCCTGGCGAGGTTGTTCAGCAGCTGCTGCACTTCCTCGTGGCCAAGCAGTTCGTGCGCATGCGTCTGGATCAGGTGCGAGAGGTGCGTGGCGATCACGGTGCCCGGGTCGACCACGGTGTAGCCCAGGGTCTGCGCATGGTCACGCGTGCCCGGCTCGATCCACACCGCCTCCATGCCGAAGGCCGGATCGGTGGTGTCGATGCCGCTGACCTTGCCGAACACCTTGCCCGGATTGATGGCCAGCTCGCGGTCGGGATAGACCACGCCCTCGCCCACCGGCACGCCGGAAATGTTGATGCGGTAGGCGGTGGGCGCGAATTCGAGGTTGTCGCGGATGTGCACCGGCGGGATCAGGAAGCCCAGGTCCTGGGTCAGCTTGCGGCGCACGCCGCGCACGCGCGCCAGCAGGTCGCCGCCCTGGTTGGCATCCACCAGGGGCACCAGGCGGTAGCCCACCTCCAGGCTCAGCAGGTCGACCGGGCGAACGTCATCCCACGACAGTTCGCGCGAGTGCTGCTCGGCCACCTGCGCCGGCTGCTCGACCTTGCGGCGCGCCTCCTCTTCCTCCGCCTGGCGCGCCTTCCGGCGCAGCTGGTGCGCGGCCAGGGCGCAGCCGCCGGCAATCAGCAGGAACGGCAGGTTGGGCATGCCGGGAATCAGCCCCATGATGCCGATCACCGCGGCAGCCACCATCAGCGCCTTGGGCTGGCCGAACAGCTGGCGGCGGATCTCCCCGCCCATGTCCTGCGAGCGCGACATGCGCGTGACGATGATGGCCACGGCGGTGGACAGCAGCAGCGCCGGGATCTGCGCCACCAGGCCGTCGCCGATGGTCAGCAGCGTGTAGGTGCGGGCCGCGTCGCCCAGCGCCATGTCGTGGGCGGTGGTGCCGATGACCAGGCCGCCAGCGAGGTTCAGCACCAGGATGATCAGGCCGGCGGTGGCGTCACCGCGGGCGAACTTGCTGGCACCGTCCATGGAACCGTAAAAGTCGGCCTCGGCGCGCACCTCCTGGCGGCGGGTGCGGGCCTCCTCCTGGGTGATCAGGCCGGCATTGAGGTCGGCGTCGATGGCCATCTGCTTGCCAGGCATGGCGTCGAGGGTGAAGCGCGCGCTCACTT
>CAYVZE010000063.1:0-16097 GCA_964455685.1 uncultured Steroidobacteraceae bacterium | reverse complement strand
TTTCAGGTACTAGCGGGTAACACCGTGGAGGTTCGAGTCCTCTCCTGGGCACCATCCGGTCGATGAGCCGTCCGGCTCATCCCGGGAAATCCCCTCTCCTTCGACCCATCGATCGCCCTTCCGGCCGTTCGCAGCCTCGTCCTGTCCCGCGCGTCGGCCGCGTCGCATCGTTCCTACAGCAGCGGCCGTGGGCGACCTACAGAGCCCTCGCCCGAACCCGACCATCCTTTCCCACAGGCCAGGGACTTCCGGTGGAAGGCCGCACCGCAACCGGGATGGACACATGGGCGCAAGACCGCACTTCATGGAACATCGCTGGGGAACCCGCGTCGAGCTGCGGGCCGGCGCGAAACTGATGACCCTGGACGGCCTGTGCGAGGCCGTGCTGAAGAACGCCAGCATCAGTGGCGCCTTCATCCAGACCAGCGCGCGGCCGATGCTGCTGTCGCGGGTGTCGGTCAGGCCGGAGGCCACCGGCAGTGAATGGCTGGATGGCTGGGTCGTGCGCGTGGAGCCAGGTGGCATCGCGGTGGAATGGCTGGATCCGCCCCTGCGCGCCGTGGCGGCCCTGCTGGCGCTGAACGGCCCGCCGCTGCCCGGGCCGCAGCAGCCGCGCACGCCCACCGTGGTGCCACTGCACGCGCTGCCGGGCACCGTGGAGGAGTACAGCCAGGCCGGCTGATCACGCCGCGACCCGCCCCGGTGCTACCCCGCGCTTCGCGCCCACCGGCGTGCGAGCCATCGTATCCTATGGGTTCATTCGCACGACCGGGGGACGCCGATAATGAAGATCCGAACCGCCCTTGCCTGCTGCCTGCTGTCGGCGGGCGCGATGCTCCCAGTGCTGGCACAGGAGCCGCCGGTGGGCGTCGCCGACCAGAAGGCGCTGCTCAAGAGCCACGACCCGAAGCTCGCCGCCAACAAGAAGCTGGTCTACGACATGTACCGCGCCATCGTGATGGGCGGCCGCTACGAGATGGCAGACCAGTTCTTCACCCCGGAATACATCCAGCACAACCCGAACGTGACCTCCGGCCGTGACGCGCTGGTGGAGTTCATCAAGAACTCCCGCCCGCAGCGCGAGATCCCGGAGGAGTTCACCTTCCCGCTGATCTCGATCATCGCCGAGGGAGACATGGTGATGGTGGCCATCGTGACCTGGGAGCCCGACCCGGAGAAGCCCGGCGAGCGCTATGCCACCACGCACTTCGACCTCTATCGCATCGAGAACGGCCTGATCGCCGAGCATTGGGACCACGTGCCCAAGAGCTCCTCGGCGAAGTCCTTCGATCCCAACAGCATTCTCGAGACCGCGCCGACGAAGTAACGGCGCGCAAGGGGGGAGCATGAGGAGCAGGATCCTGCCGGTTGCCGCCGGCTGTGCGCTCGCCGCCTGGGCGACGGGCGCGGCCGAGCCCATCGTCACCGACAGCCGCATCATCAACGAGGAGCGGCGCGTGCAGCTGCTGGAGGCGAAGATCGCCTCGCTGCAGCAGCAGGTGGAGCGGCTGGAGGACCGCCGCGCCATCGAGCGGTTGCAGCAGCAGTGGAGCCACTACGTCAGCGAGGGGCTGGCAGAGGAAGCCGCCGCGCTGTTCTCCGACAGCCCCTCGGCCTCCATCGAGTTCGCCCAGATGGGCGTGTACCGCGGCCGTGCGCGCATCGCGCAGTTCCTGAAGGCCGCCTTCCCGGTGGGCAACAGCGTGTTGCGCGAGACACCGGTGATGCAGCCGGTGATCCACGTGGCCGCCGACGGCCGCAGCGCCCGCGCCCGCTGGCGCTCGCTGGTGCTGGCCGGCCGGCACGGCGAGGACGGCCGCTGGGAGGAAGGCCCGTACGAGAACGAGTACGTGAAGGAGAACGGCGCGTGGAAGATCCAGCGCCTGCACTGGTTCACCACCGTCAGCGGCTCCTACCTGAAGGGCTGGCACCGCGAGGCCTATCCCATCGCCGGCCCCCTGCGCGAGCTGCCGCCGGATGAGCCGCCGTCGATCCGCTACGAGGCCTTCCCGAAGTTCTTCCTGCCGCCCTTCCACTTCTACCACCCGATCACCGGTGCGCCGGTGGCATGGGAAGCACAGATGGAGGGCGCACGATGAAGCGCTTCATGCACATCGCGCTGTGCGCGTTCAGTTTCGCCGCCGCCGCCCCGCTGCAGGCCGCCGCGCCCGCACAACCGGACCTGGGAGCGCGCCTGCAGCAGCTGGCGCAGCGCATCGCCGCGCTCGATGCCCAGGCCGACCGCATCGGCGACTACAACCGCATCCGGAACCTGCAGCATGCCTTCGGCTACTACTACGACGAGGCGCTGTGGGACCAGGTGGTGGACCTGTTCGCCGACGACGCCACGCTGGAAGTCGGCCTGCACGGCGTGTACGTGGGCAAGGAGAGCATCCGCCGCTACTTCCTGGGCCTGACCCGCGGCCGCATCGGGCTGGCGCATGGCGAGCTGTCGATCCAGGGACAGCTCTCGCCGGTGATCACGCTGTCGCCCGACGGGCGCAGCGCGCAGGGCCGCTGGCGCGTGCTGATCCAGGACGCGGAGTACGGCAAGGGCGCCAACTGGGGCATGGGCGTCTACGAGAACGCCTACGTGAAGCAGGACGGCGTGTGGAAGATCAGCCGCCTGCACCTGTACCTGCGATTCCACACCCCCTACGACAGGGGCTGGACCTTTGCCGAGGCGGCGCTCAATGCGCGCTACGGACGCTCCACCGCGCGCCCGGACCGCCCGCCCAGCCAGCGCTACGGCACCTGGCCCGAGCACTTCATCGCGCCCATGCACTTCGCCGGGGAGCGGCCGGGGACCTACCGGCTGGCGCCCCGCCCCACCGACGTCACGCCCAGGCCGGCGGTCGGCATGCCCGCGGACGCCGCGCCCACCACCACAGGGCTGGAAGCGCAGGTGCGCGCGCTGGAACTGAAGCTGGCGCGCCTGAAGGCCGTGGATGAAGTGGAGAACCTGCAAAGCTCCTATGGCTACTACGCCGACATGTCGATGCAGGATGCCACCTCGGCGCTGTTCACCCGCAACGCCACGCTGGAGATCCTGGGCCGCGGCGTATTCGTGGGACGCGACCGCATCTACGAGTACATGCGCCGCCTGGGAGCACCCACCGACGGGCGGCTGTTCACGCACATGCAGCTGCAGCCGGTGATCACGGTGTCGCCGGACGGCACGCGCGCCAATGTGCGCGCGCGGCTGTTCGAGATGTTCGGCGTGTTGAACAACCAGGCGCAGTGGGCCGAGGGCACCTACGAGAACTCCTTCGTGCTCGATGCCGACAACAAGTGGAAGTACCAGGGCCTGATCGGCTACCAGACGTTCTACACACCCTATGAGCAGGGCTGGGGCATCACCTCCAACCCGCTGATGGACTACTTCCCCGGCTACCCGCCGGACCTGCCGCACTCGGTGGAATACCAGCCCTACCCGGCCGTGTTCGTGCCGCCCTTCCACTACGCCAATCCCGTGAGCGGAAGAAAATGAACGCCATCGCCCCCCGTCCCGCATCGCTCCCGGCGCGCCGGCCGCTGCGGCTGGCCGCCCTCGCCCTCGGCGCTGCGCTGGCCGGCTGCAAGGGATCTGCGCCCGATCGCGTCCAGGTTGAGGACTCCCCCGCGCTGCGGGAACGCGTGGCGCTGCTGGAGGCGCGCGCGCAGCGCCTGGCCGACATCAATGCCATCAAGCGCCTGCAGCGCACCTACGGCTACTACGTGGACGAGGGCCAGTGGACCGACGTGGCCGACCTGTTTGCCGCCGATGCCACGCTGGAGATCGGCAAGGACGGCGTGTACCGCGGGCGCGATCGCATCCGCGAGTACTTCCTCACCTTCGGCAACGGCCGCGAGGGCCTCGCGCCCGGGCAGCTCAACGAGCACCTGCAGGTGATGCCGGTGGTGACGCTGTCGGCCGACGGGCAGCGCGCGCAGGCCACCTGGCGCGCCATCATCCTCGCCGGCCAGCTCGGCCGCGAGGCCTGGTGGAGCGAGGGCCCCTACGAGAACACCTACGTCAAGGAAGACGGCGTGTGGAAGATCGCCAGCCTGCGCTGGTTCCAGACGCTGTGGGTGCCCTACGAGGGCGGCTGGGCCGGCAATGCCGACGCCAATGGCGCGAAGTTCGTGTCCACGCGCCTGCCGCCGGATGCGCCGCCGACGCTGGACTACAAGACCTGGCCGGGCGCATTCACGCCGCCGTTCCACTTCCGCGGCCAGTACCCCGGGCTCACGCCGCTGGCCACACCTGCCGGCGCCGGCGCGCGCGAAGTGACGCCCGCGCGTCTGGCGCAGCTGGCGCTCCAGGCGCAGGCGCTGGCCGACCAGGACGAGGTCGAGAACCTGCAGCGCATCTACGGCTTCTACACCGACAAGGGGCTGTGGAGCGAAGCCGCGGCGCTGCTGACCGACGACGCCGAACTGCACGTGCAGGGCCGCGGCATCTTCCGCGGCCGCGCGCGCATCCTGGAGTACCTGCGCACCATCGGGCCGGAGGGCCTGACCGAAGGCCGGCTGTTCGACCAGATGCAGCTGCAGCCGGTCACGCACGTGGACCCCGCCGCGGGCACCGCCCGTTCGCGCTGGCATGTGTTCTCGCAGCTGGCCAGGCACGGCGAGTTCCACGAGTGGGGGACCGGCGTGATGGAGAACGAGTACCGGCGCGAGGGCGGCGTGTGGAAGATCCGCCGCCTGCACTACTTCCCCACCATGGTCACGCCCTATGAGGCGGGCTGGGGCAAGGCATCGCTGGCCTTCTCGCGCTTCGAGCCGTCCATCGCGCCGGACGCGCCCTCGCCGGGCCCGGCCAGCCACTACGAGCAGGCCTTCGTGCCGCCCTTCCACTACGGCCACCCGGTGCGCGATGCCGCCGCGGCTTCCGCGCCGCCGCCGATCAGCGGTCCCGTCGATGCGCTGCTGGATCGCATCGAGCGGCAGGTCACCGCCGCCGAGCACCGCCATTCCATCGAGAACATCCAGACCACCTACGGCTACTACCTGGCCACGTTGCTGTGGGACGAGCTGACCGGCCTGTTCGCAGACGACGGCACCATCGAGATCGCGATGCGCGGCGTGTACGCGGGCAAGGCCTCGGTGCGCCGCAACCTCAACCTGTACGGCCAGGCCGGCCTCGACGACGGCGTGCTGCACAACCACATGCAGTTCCAGCCGGTGATCCACGTGTCGCCGGACGGCACGCGCGCCAACCTGCGTTCGCGCGCGCTGTCGATGATGGGCAACTTCGGCCGCAATGCCACCTGGATGGCGGGCACCTACGAGAACGAGTTCGTATTCCAGGACGGGCGCTGGAAGTTCATCAAGGACCAGCAGGTGAACACCTACTTCGCGCCCTACGAGGTGGGCTGGAAGGACCTGCCGCAGCGCGCGCCGCCGGGCATCACGCCCTCGAACCCGCCGGATGCGCCTCCGTCGATGCCCTTCGACCTGTACCCGAAGAACTTCCTGGTGCCCTTCCACTATCCCAACCCGGTGACGGGCGCCGCCGCGGCGGGCCGGTGAGGCCCGCCACCGCTCAGAAGTCCATCGTCACCGAAAGGCCCAGCGTCGTCCCCACCGCGTAGCGGTTGAAGTACACGCGGTTGCTTCCGCGGTGCTGGAACTCCGCGTAGTCGCGGCCGAGCAGGTTGCGGGCCTCGAACTTCACCTCCAGCGGCGTGCCGGCCACCACCAGCCCCTGCCGCAGCACCAGGTCGGCCTTGAGGCCCGGGGACTCGAGGATGTCCGGCAGGCCGGCGGCGCCACGGCTGGTGACGCGATCGCCGGCATAGGACAGCAGCAGCGTCACCTGCGAGAGATTGTCCGGGCGCTCCAGGCCCAGCTGCAGGTTCGCCAGGTGGCGCGACTGGCCGGTCAGGCGGCTGCCATCCCTGAAGTAGTTGGAGGCCGGCTGCACCTGGGTGCCGTACACCGCCACCCTGTCACCCTCGCCGACGTTGATGCGTGAACCGGTGAAGGTGTAGTTGCCCACCAGCACCAGCCGCCGCTGCGCAATGAAGTCGCCCAGCCACCCGCTGCCGGCGAGACCGTAAAGATCCACGTGCTTCTGCACTTCCACCTCGGCGCCATGCAGATCGGCCTCCGGCGCGTTGGCGAAGCTGGTCACGGGCGTGTTCTCGTTGAAGGCCGTGAAAGCCTCTATCGGCCGGTCGATCCGCTTGTAGAAGCCGGCCAGCGAGACGCGCTGGCCACCGCCCATGTACCACTCGAAGCGCGCCTCGCCATTGAGGAACGCGCTGTCGCCCAGCAGCGGATTGCCCCGGTAGGTGCGGTTGCTGTCCGGGTCGTAGTACGACTGGAACATCAGTTCGCGGAACTGCGGGCGCGCGATGGTCTTCGAGGCGTGCAGCCGCAGCTGGCGGTCCTGCGCCGCGCCCAGCTTCCAGGTCAGCGTGGCGGCGGGCAGCACGTAGTCCTCCTCGACGCGGGTGTGCGCGTTCCCGGATCCATTGGGGGTGCTGAACACCGGGATGGACCTGACCACCTGCTTGCCGCGCTCGAAGCGCGCGCCAGCGGCCAGTTCCAGTGCATCGCCCAGGCGCGCCTGCACCTGCCCGAAGGCGCCGTGCACCCGCATGCGCGCCGCAAAGGCCGGGAACTGCTCGGTGGTCTCGATCAGGCGCAGCTTCCACTGCCCGATCACGGCCGGGGACAGCAGCAGGTCCGGCCGCAAGAGGCCGACTTCGGTGGGAAACTCCGCCGGCGCCACGATCTGGAACTCGCGCCGCTGCGAGTCGCGCGCGGTCCAGGCGTAGTCATAGCCGGCCGACAGCACCACGCCGTCGGCGACGCGCCAGGCGGCATCAAGGCCGGAGGAGACGACATCCTCATCAAGGTTGGAGAAGGCAATCCCGGCGAATCCGGTCTGGCCATTGTCCAGCCGGTTGATGAAGGACTGCCCGAAGGGCTGGCCAGCCACATTGCTGCGACTGTAGCCGATGGAGAACTCGTACGGCGCATCGCGCCGCGACCGGGACCATGATGCGCGGCCGTTGAGCGTCACGGGCTCCAGTGCCAGCGTACCGGCGAGCTGGGTGCCAAGGAGCTGCCGCTCGTACCAGCCCGTGCCCTGCTCGATGAAATCCCAGCCGGTACGCTGGTTGCGCTGTTCTCCTTCGGCAAGGCTGGCGCGCTTGACGGTGTCGTGGATGTACAGGCTGGTCCAGCGCAGCTGGCTGTCGCCCTGCCCGTAGCCCAGGCCCGCCAGCGCATGGGTGACGATGCGGTTCTCGCTGGAGACCTGGCGGTAATTGCGGTCGAGGCTGGAGAGATCGAGGCTGGCCGAGGTCTGCTCGAGGTTGTCGCGCGTGCGCCAGCCATTGCTGTAGCCGGCGGTGGCGATCAGCCCGAGGTTGCCGCTCCCCACGCCCCAGGAGGTTCCACCGGAGGCCGAGGCGGACCAGTTGCCCGGCATGCCGCCGTCCCCCTGCACCACGGCGTTGCGCCAGCCCACCAGCTCGCTGGCGATGTGGCCCGACCCAGCGGCGTCCAGTGCGCTCATGCGCTGGCCGCTGGCGAAGAACTCCGCCAGCGCCGGCGGGGTACTGCGCGCGCCCCGGTCGAAGCCGGTCCAGTCGGCACCACTGCCGTAGTAGTGGTAGCCCCGCTGGCCGGTGGTCTGCGTATTGGCGCTGGCGCCCACGCCGAGCTTCAGGAACGGCATCACCGGGATCGCCAGCGTAGTCAGGTTGATCACGCCGCCGCCGAATTCACCGGGATAGTTGGGCGAATAGGTCTTCTGTACCAGCGAGGAAGCCACCACGTCGGTGGGGAACAGGTCCAGCGGCACGGCGCGGCGCAGCGGCTCAGGGCTGGGCAGCGGCGAGCCGTTCAGCAGCGCCAGCGAGTAGCGGTCGCCGAGGCCGCGCACGAACACGAAGCCCCCGCCCACTACCGACAGGCCGGGCACGAAGGACAGCGCGCCGGCGATGTCGCCCTCGCCCGTGCGCGAGATGTCCTCGGCCGTGAGCAGCGACACCACCTCGGTCGCCGCCTGCTGCACGTCGACGATGCGATCGGCGCGGACCGTCACTTCCTCCAGCACCACCAGTCCGCCGGGACCGGCGACATCCAGCTCCGCCATCTGGTCGGTCTGCGCCGGCACCTGTGCCAGCGCCGCCTTGACTGCCAGGGCCACCAGCGCGGGCACCGCCCGCGCAAGTCTTGCTGCCATCGCTCAGTCCTCCAGCGACGGCAGCGAGGTGCAGGCCGAACCGCTGCCGAAATCCGCCGTGGCGGAGTCGCAGGTCCACCCCGAGAACCAGTCATCTTCGGGCCCGGCCACCGCCCCCACGTACAGTGCCGGCTCGAAGCGCGGGTCGATCAGCGACGGATCACTGGCGGTGGCGCCGAGCTCGCTGGAGCCGGGCCTGAACACCCCGGCCAGGGTGGCCGGATAGGCCGTGTTGTTGTGCGCCCCGGGCGCCGTGTCGAACAGCGCCTGCACCGCCGCGGCGCTGACGCCGCCCGAACCATCGCGGATGGCGCCGTTGGCACCGGTGCTGGCCAGCAGCACCGACTGGAACAGGGGAGCCTGCTCCTTGCCGACGACGGGATCGACGCCGAGGATGTCGATGACGCCACCGCCGGTGTTGTTGTCCAGGCGCAGCGCGTAGCCCGGCGTGGTGACAATGCCGTTGACCAGCGTCACGTCGGCCGCGCCGCGCAGGCGCATGGCCGCGTCATTGCTGCTGGCCGGGTTGCCGTGCACGAAGGTGAAGTTGGCCAGCTTCAGGTGCGTGCGCGGCTGCTGCGCCTCCAGCGCGTTGGTGGAATCCAGCTCCAGCATCGAGTCGCCAGGCGTGGCCTTCTGCACGGCGATCACGTGCTGGATCACGCCGCGGTAGCCCGTGTCCACGTCCACGCTGTCATCGTCGGCGCCGGTGATCACCAGCCGCCTGAGGTCGACCGTGCCGCCGAAGGCCTCCAGGCCATCGTCCGAGCTGTTGTGCGAGTGGATGTACGAGATGTCGGTGCCGCTGCCCACGCCGCCCAGGGTCAGCGACTGCAGCTCGCTGTCGCCCGACAGCGCATAGCCCGAGTAGCGGATCTGCACGTAACGCAGCGTGCCGCTGCTGTCATCCGGCGTGGCGCCGCCGAAGTACGCCGGATCGGCCGCGCCCTCGGTCTGGCGCTCGCAGTCCACGCTGCCCGGCGGGGCCGCGGGCGACACGGTGCAGTCGGTGACCGGCGCCCGGCCCAGCAGCACCAGCCCGCCCCACTGCTGGTGCGAGGCATCGCTGGCCGCGCCGGTGACGTTCTCGCGGCTGGTGAACACGATGGGCCGGTCGCGCTCGCCCACGGCCTCGATGCGGTTGCCACGGTTGACCACCAGCCAGGACACGCCGGTGCGCGCATACACCACTACGCCGGGCCGGATGGTCAGCGTGACGTCCGCAGGGTCATCGGGATCCTCGGTGGCGCCCTGGTCGAAGCCCACGTCCACGCGCCCGTCGATGGCGTACAGCAGCCCGGCCACGCGGTGCAGTGTGGTGCTGGTGGTGAAGCGCGAGGGCAGCGTGCAGACGCGGTAGGTGCCGGTGGGACCGGTGATGGTCCCGGAATCGGTCAGGCCGACGGGATTCTCGATGGCCGGGCAACCCGCGGCGGGCTGCACCAGCCCGGCGCCAATGCCATTGTCATCGCCACCCTTGTTGCCGCCGCTGCCCGGCGGGTAATTGATCGTGATGTTGCCGCCGCTGCCCGGCGAGGCGATCTCGTCCGCACCGCAGGCGGCAAGGGCCGCCGCGACGATGCCCGCCACCACCATCCTAACAGTCTTCATTTCCACGACTCCATGCATCCCGTTCGGATGCGCGGCAGTCTGTGGGGGGACTGTTACGACGCGGTGGAGCTGCCATTACGGCGGCGTGACATCTCCATGCCACGCCGCCGTCACATCGGGCGCAATGCCCGTCAGCGACGCCTGGAGGCGGCGAGCTGCTGCGCGCTGACCCAGGAACCGTGCACCTGCGGACGCAGCGGCAGCGGCACCTTGACGCGCGCCACTGGCGGCGCGGCGATGTTGTCGGCCTCGAGGATCCACACCTCGCTGTCGTAGTCACGCTCGGCCTGGCGATCGACCACGGCCAACAGCCAGCCGCCATGGCCGGGCTTGCTCGAAGGCACGTGCACCGGCTCGCTGATGGCCATGCCCGGATCGAGGTTCAGCGCATCGACACGGCGCGCATCGAGGTCCAGGCGCAGCAGGCAGTTGAAGGCCGCGCCCACCACGTTGCCCACCAGCGGCGGGCCCTTGGCCTGCGGGTTCATCGACGGCAGCCAGATCACGCTGTACGGCCGGCCCTGGTCGGCGTCGCGGATGCGCGGCAGGTCACCGGGCGGGCCGATCTCGGTGGAGACCACCTCCTCGCTGCTGCCGGCCATATCGATGGTCCAGCGCGTCAGAGCGCTCTTGATCTCCCACTGGTTCTTGTGGATGCCACCGGCCTCGCGCATGAACGGGAAGGCATTGGTCTCCGACAGGCAGATGTCCATGTGGATGCGATCGCCATCGTCGAAGGCATTGGTCATGTGGAAGGCCGACACGCCCTTGGGTCCCTTGAACCAGCGGATCTGGCTGGCCTTGCCATAGCGCGGCATCACGCCCACCCAGCTCTCCAGGTCCTGCTGGTGCGCCCAGTGCGCACCGCCGGCCTTCAGCCGCTCCAGGTCGCAGGTAGTCGGGAAGATCGGGAACACCGCCCACTTCCCGGTGATGCAGAAGTCGTGCAGCGAGGCCACGTAGGGCGCCTGGAACCACTCCTCGGACTTCAGCTGGCCGTCCGGACCCACCACGCAATAGGCCACGTCGCGGGTGGCGAGCCCCGCGGCCTCGTAGCCGTAGGTGAACATCTCGCCGGTGACGGGATCCACGCGCGGATGCGCGGTCAGGGTCTGCGAGCGCAGGCTGCCCTCGTAGTCCCAGTAGCCCACGGTCTCCAGCGTGTGCGGGTTGATCTCGTAGGGACGGCCGTCCTCCTTGGTCATGAACAGCCGGCCGCCGTGCCACACCGGCGTGGTGTTGGCCACGGTACGCAGGTCCGGGCGCGAGGGGTCGCGCACCGACGGATCGTCGGTGAACGGATTGCGGTAATGGCCGAACAGCGCCCTGCGCGCCTTGCGCTCCAGCTCGTAGCGGTGCGTGCGCACGTACTTGATGTCGTAGTCGACCTGGCCGTCCTCGAACAGGAAGCGGCTGACCATGCCGTCGGCCGACAGCGTGATGTCGTCCTCGTACAGCGGCGGGTGCGCCGGGTCCGGTACCGCGCGGAAGAACGCACCGCGCACGTCCTCCGGAATCCGGCCTTCAACGTCGAGGTTCCTGATCGACGCCTCGATGCGAACCGGGCGGTTGAGGCCGATGAACGGCAGCGTGTTCGGAAACTTCGGCATGACTTCCCCCGTGAGCTCTGCGGCTCCTGGACGTTACTCGAAAGGATGGTTCAGGATGATGGTCTGGTCACGGTCAGGGCCCGTGGAGACGATGTCCACCGGCACGCCGACGATGTCCTGCATGCGCTCCAGGTAGCGCCGCGCGTTCTCCGGCAGCTGCTGGTAGCTGGTGAGGCCGACGGTGGACTGCTGCCAGCCGGGCAGTTCCTCGTACACGGGCTCGACCTCGCCGAAATCCTCAACAAGCATGGGCGGATGCACGCTACTCCCGCCACCGCGGCGCCGGTAGCTGGTGCAAATACGTATTGTTTCAAGGCCGTCCAGCACGTCGAGCTTGGTCACGCACAGGCCCGACACGCTGGCGTGGATGACCGCGCGACGCAGTGCCACCGCGTCGAACCAGCCGCAGCGGCGCGGCCGGCCGGTGACCGAGCCGAACTCGTGGCCGACCTTCGCCAGGTGCTCGCCGGTGGCGTCGAACAGCTCGGTGGGGAACGGGCCGGCGCCCACGCGCGTGGCGTAGGCCTTCACGATGCCGAGCACATAGTCGAAGTTGCGCGGCCCCAGTCCCGTGCCCGTGGAGGCACCGCCGCCGGTGGTGTTCGACGAGGTGACGAAGGGATAGGTGCCGTGGTCGATGTCGAGCATGGCGCCCTGCGCGCCCTCGAACAGCACGTTCTGGTCGGAGGCGCGCAGCTCGGCCAGCTCGCGCGTCACGTCCACCACCAGCGGCTTCACGCGCTCGCCCTGCGCGAGCAGCGCATCGCGCGTGGCGGCGAAGTCCACGCCCTCCACGCCGAAGTACTTCGTCAGCACGAAGTTGTGGAAGTCGAGCACTTCCTCCAGCTGCGCGGAGAAGTTCACCGGGTTGAACAGGTCGGCCACGCGCAGCGCGCGCCGCGCCACCTTGTCCTCGTAGGCCGGGCCGATGCCGCGGCCGGTGGTGCCGATCTTGTTGACGCCCTTCTTCGTCTCGCGCGCCTGGTCCAGCGCCACGTGCGAGGGCAGGATCAGCGGGCAGGACGGCGAGATGCGCAGCCGCTCGAACACCGGCACGCCACGCGCGATCAGCGCATCGCTCTCGCGCAGCAGCGCCTCCAGCGACACCACCACGCCGTTGCCGATGTAGCAGCGCACGCCCTCGCGCAGGATGCCCGAGGGGATCAGCGACAGGATGTGTTTCTCGCCGCCGATGACCAGCGTGTGGCCGGCATTGTGGCCGCCCTGGAAACGCGCCACTGCAGCTGCCCTGTCGGTCAGCAAGTCGACGATCTTGCCCTTGCCCTCGTCGCCCCACTGGGTGCCGATGACGATTACGAAACGCCCCATCTTGCCGTCCTTATCGAAGTACTCAACGCGCCAGGGTCAGCAGCAGCAGCCCCAGCACCATGCATACGGCCCCGCCCACGCGCAGCTCGCCGTCGGAACTCCTCGCCAGCTGCGAGAACACGCGGCGCCAGCCGGAGGGATTCAGGAAAGGCAGCAGGCCCTCGAGCACCAGCATCAGCGCAAGCGCCGCCAGCAGGTCGGACCAGGCCACGTTCATGGGCGCATCACCGCACCGGCGGGCGCTAGCGGCGCCCGGCCGACTCGAAGTGCTTGAAGAAGTCGCCGTCCGGCGTGACGACCATCAGGTCGCCCTCGCGGGCCATCGCCGTACGGTAGGCCTGCAGGCTGCGGTAGAAGTCGTAGAACTCGGGCGCGCGCCTGTACGCCTCGGCGTAGATGCGCGCCGCCTCGCCGTCGCCCTCGCCCCGGATGCGCTGCGCCTCGCGCTGCGCATTGGCCAGCAGCTCGGTGCGCTGGCGGTCGGCCTCGGCCTGGATGCGTTCCTTCTCCGCCTGGCCCTCGGCGCGCAGCCGGTTGGCCAGGGCATTGAAGCTCTCCTGCATGCGGCGGTAGACGGCCTCGCCGACTTCGTCGACCAGGTCGATGCGCTGCACGCGCACGTCCACCAGCTGCACGCCCAGCTCGTTCACGATCTCGTTGGCGCGGCTGATCATGTCGCCGGTGAAGGCGGCACGTTCGGTGACCACGATCTCCTCCAGGGTGCGGCGCGCGACCACGCCCTTGATGCCGTCCTTGACGTTGTCGCCCAGGCGCGAGGAGGCCAGCTGCTCGATGCCGTTGGTGGCGCGGTAGTACTGCGAGGGATCCTGCACCCGCCACTTCACGTAGAAGTCGACGATCAGCGCCTTGTTCTCGCTGGTGAGGAAGGTCTCGCCCTGGTAGGACTGGGTGATGATGCGGCGCTCGAAGCGGCGCACCTCGTTGATCAGCGGCCACTTGAAGTGCAGGCCAGGGCCGTAGTGGTCACCCACGATGCGGCCGAACTGCGTGCGGATGGCCAGCTCGTTCTCGCTCACCTGGAACAGACTGCCCCAGGCCAGCAGCAGCAGGATGACGGCGGCGATGAATGCAGACTGCAGGCGCGGCATCAGCGCACTCCCCGCGTGCGGCCGTCGACGGTGACCGGCGGCAGCTCGAGCTGCTGCTGCGGCCGGGCCTCCTGCGCGGGGGCCGGGGCGCGCGGCGTGATGCGCTCGGTCAGCCGGTCAAGCGGCAGCACGATCATGTTGCCGTTGGTGCCGGACGTGTCGACCACGATCTTCTGCGAGTCGCGGTAGATCTGCTCGATGGTCTCCAGGTACATGCGGCGACGGGTGACCTCCGGCGCGGTCGCATAGGCGGCATAGACGCTGTTGAAGCGCGCCACGTCGCCCTGGGCCAGCGCCACCACCTGGGCCTTGTAGGCCTCGGCGTCCTGCATCATGCGCTGCGCGGTACCCTGGGCGCGCGGCAGGATGTCGTTGGCGTAGGCCTGCGCTTCCTGCGCGAAGCGCTCGCGGTCCTCGATGGCCTTGTTGGCATCGCGCTGCGCGCCGAGCACGGCATCGGGCACCTGCACGTTGGTCAGGTTCACGCTGGTGATGCGCACGCCGCTGTTGTAGCTGTCGAGCGTGCGCTGGATCAGGTCGCGGGCGTTGTCGGTGATGCGCTGGCGCGCCGCACCGAGCACATCGTCGAGGCTGGACTGGCCGACGATCTCGCGAATGGCGCTCTCGGCCACCTCGCCCAGCGTGGTCTCCAGGTCACGGACCTGGAACAGCACCTTCACCGGGTCGGCGTTGATGTACTGGATGGTGGCGCCGAGCTCGACCAGGTTGACATCGGCGGTGAGCACGCGCGAGTTGTACGGCACGCTGTGCACGCGCGAGACGTTGACCTTGGTGACCTTCTCGATCGGCCAGGGGAAGGCCCAGTGGAATCCGGGCAGGCGCTGGTCCACGTAGCGGCCGAAGCGCTGCACCACGCCGATGTCCGAGGCCTCGACCTGGAACAGGCCCGAGGCCAGCCACAGCAGCACCAGCACCACCAGCAGGGGCACGCCCACGCCGCCGCCCGGGACCGCCGGCGTCGGGCCTTCGCCGCCGCCACCCGGGCCGGGGGGACGCGCGCCGCCCAGCGACGCCTGCAGCTTCTGCTGCAATTCCTTCAGGGTCTGCTCGATGCCGCCGGACTTGCCGGCAGGACGCTTCTTGCCCCAGGGGGATTCACCCCGGTTTCCGGGCTCGTTCCAGGCCATTGATGTCGCAGTGGGACCCAAGCTTGATTACCGCCATCCGGATGAAAGGCGGTGCGTGGTGCCCGGGGATTCTAGGGTATCGCCCTCCGGGGTCACAAGTTTGCCCCCGGATTCGGCCAGGAGCCGTTCCAGTTCGTCCTCCGGAAGCTCCACCTCGAGCTCCAGCGCGTTGTCGGCGGGGTACTCGGCCTGGACGGCGCCGGCGGCGTACAGCCTGGCCCGCGCCGCGCCGGCCGCCAGCGGCAGCTGCAAGCGCGCGCGGCGCACGGCGCGCTCCAGCCGCTCGGCCACCGCGCGACCGAGCAGGTCCAGCCCCTGCCCCTTCGCGGCGCTGATCCAGACCGCCTGCACGCGGCCTTCCTCGTCGCGGTCGATGCGCGGCGGCTCCTCCAGGCGGTCGATCTTGTTGTACACGCGCACCGTGGGGATGTCGCTGGCGCCGATCTGCTCCAGCACGCTTTCCACCTCGCCGATGTGCTCGGCGCGGCGCGGGTCGCTGGCGTCGATCACATGCAGCAGCAGCGTGGCCTCACGCGCCTCGGTCAGCGTGGACTGGAACGCGGCCACCAGTTCGTGCGGCAGGTCGCGGATGAACCCGACAGTGTCGGCGATCACCACCTGCGTGCCGCCGGGCAGGCGCATGCGCCGCACGGTGGGGTCGAGCGTGGCGAAAAGCTGGTCGGCCACGTACACCTGCTCGTCGCCCGAGAGCGCACGGAACAGCGTGGACTTGCCGGCATTGGTGTAGCCCACCAGGGCCACCGACGGCACCGGTATCGCCGCGCGCGCGCCGCGGCCGGTCTCGCGCTGCTGCTTGATCTTCTGCAACCGCTCGGTGAGCACGCGCACGCGCTTGCCGATCAGGCGGCGGTCGGTCTCCAGCTGGGTTTCGCCGGGGCCGCGCAGGCCGATACCGCCGCCGCGCTGGCGTTCCAGGTGGGTCCAGCCGCGCACCAGGCGGCTGGCGATGTGCTTGAGCTGCGCCAGCTCGACTTCGAGCTTGCCCTCATGGCTCCTGGCGCGCTGCGCGAAGATGTCGAGGATCAGGCCGCTGCGATCGAGCACGCGCTTGCCCGTGAGCTTCTCGAGGTTGCGCTCCTGG
>CAYVZE010000062.1:0-16129 GCA_964455685.1 uncultured Steroidobacteraceae bacterium | reverse complement strand
TCTGCACCTGCCAGGAGATGAAGGTCGACCACGGCTTCGTGAACCCGATCCGCGCGCTGTGGGGCACGCACGAGAAGTGGCCGATCAAGGCCATTCCGCTGGCCGTGAACGTGGTGCAGCATCCAGTCCCGACCGCGCGCCGCTGCTACAAGCTCGGCCAGGCGCTGCGCAAGGCGGTGGAGTCCTACCCCGAGGACATGAAGGTCGTGATCCTCGGCACCGGCGGCATGTCGCACCAGCTGCAGGGCGAGCGCGCCGGCCTGATCGACGTGGACTTCGACCTTGAGACCATGGACCGCATCGCGTCGGATCCGGAGTGGTTCGCCAACTTCAGCAACACCGAGATCATGCGCCGCGCCGGCACCGAGGGCATCGAGACCATCATGTGGATGGTCATGCGCGGTGCGCTGCAGAGCAACGTCAAGGTCATCCACAAGCACTACCACGCGCCGATCTCCAACACCGGCGCCGGCGTGCTGGTGCTGGAGAATACGTTCATCTGAAGCCCGCCACCTCGCGAGAAAACCTGCGCGGCAGCCTGCTGATGGCTGCCGCAATGGCCGGTTTCGCGATCGAGGACGTGCTGATCAAGCAGATGGCCATGCACCTGCCCGTCGGGCAGGTCCTGGCCATGGTGGGCACCGGCGCAGGCCTCCTCTTCAGCCTGATCTGCCTCGGACAGGGCGTGCCGGTGTTCTCGCGCATGCTGCTGTACGCGCCGGTAATGGTGCGCAACCTTTCCGAGGCCGGCGGTTCGCTGGCCTTCGTCACCGCTCTCTCCCTCACCACCCTGTCAGGCGCCTCGGCCATCCTGCAGGCCACGCCGCTGGCCGTGACCCTGGGCGCGGCGCTGTTCCTCGGCGAGCAGGTGCGCTGGCGGCGATGGACCGCCATCGTCATCGGCCTCGCCGGCGTGCTGCTGATCATCCGCCCCGGCATGTCCGACTTCGAGCCGGCTTCGCTGCTGGCGCTGCTGGCGGTGTTCATCCTCGGCGCGCGCGACCTCGCCAGCCGGGTCACCCCGCCGGAGGTCTCGAGCATGCAGCTGGCCGCGTGGGGCATGCTGTCGCTGGTGCCGGCGGGCGTGCTGTCGCTGCTGCTTACCGGCACTGCGCCGGCGGCGGTTTCGCTGCCGGACCTGCTGCGCCTGCTGGGCATCCTGGGGGTCGGCGGCGGCGCCTACTACGCCGTGGTGCTGGCCACGCGCATCGGCGACCTCGGCGCGGTGATGCCGTTCCGCTACGCGCGGCTGGTGTTCGCGCTGGTGCTGGCGTACTTGGTTTTCGGGGAGCGCCCCGACGCCCTGATGCTGCTGGGCTCCGCGCTGATCGTGGGCACGGGCCTGTACACGCTGTGGCGCACGGCACGGCTGGCCAGCATGGCGGAGGGCGCCCCGTCCTGACCGGTCAGCCCACCGGGACGTCCGCGCCCGGGAATTCCGCCAGGTTCATGTAGACGACCTCGAACACATGCCCGTCCGGGTCGGCGAAGCTGCGCTGGTACATGAAGCCGTAATCGCGCGCGGCGCCGGCCTCGGTGCCGCCCCGGGCCAGGGCGATCTGCATCAGCGAGTCCACGTGCGCGCGGTCGTCCGCGTTGGTGGCCAGCAGCACCTGCAGTTCCCGGCGGGTATCGCAGATCTTCCGGTCGGTGAAGGTCTGGAAGTAGTCCCGCTTCAGCAGCATCAGGTAGATGCTGTCCGACAGCTCCATGCAGACGGCCTGGCGGTGGTCGGAGAACATCGGGTTCACCGTCAGCCCCAGCGCCTGGTAGAAGGCCGTCGAGCGGGACAGGTCGGTGACGGGCAGGTTCACGTAGATGTGCTTGGCCATTGCGACTCCTCGGTTGTTCCACGGCGGGGGGATTTCCCCCCCTCGAGGCATCGACGGTCGGGCAGGCCGGGAATCGACAGGCCGGTGGGGATTTTCCTGCCGGGCGCGCAGCAGTGCCGGCCCCGGGACCGGCCACCCCGCACGGGGCAGCCGGGTCGCGTCGGCTCAGTGCGGACCGCCGCCGGCCTCGCCCGGCGGCGTGCCCCAGTCCTCGTGGGCGCGCGAGATCACGTAGGCCTGCACGGCCTCCACGTCCTGTTCGGACAGCAGGCTGGCGAAACTGGCCATGCCCTTCTGCACCAGCGTGCCCTTGAGCACGATGTCCTTGAACTGGGCATGGGTCTCGCGGCTCATGTAGCGCAGGTCCTTCACGCCGCCGACGGCGAGCTGGCCATGGCACTGCGCGCAGGTGCGCGCGAACAGCCCGGCGCCGCGGCGGATGGTGTCCTCGCTGGCGCGCAGCGGCGGCGGCTCGGGCATGGCCGCTTCCTCGGCGGGCGGCAGCGGCGGCAGCTGCACCTTGCCGTCCAGCTTGAATACCAGCAGGCGTGCCGGCGCACGATGCTCGGCGATGCCGGCGCTGCGCTCCACCTGCGCCGCGCCGCCGCCCCAGCCGGCGTTGACGGCCACGTACTGCACGCCATCGAGTTCGTAGGTGATGGGACCGGCCACCGGCGCGGACTGCACCGGCATCTCCCACAACACCTCGCCGTCGGTGGCGCGGAAAGCGGCGAAGGTCTGCTTCGTCGTGCCTTCGAACACCAGGTTGCCTGCGGTCACCAGCACCCCGCCATTGCCGTGACGGGGCAGGGGCACCTTCCAGCGGGCCTCCTGCTTCACCGGGTCCCAGGCGACCAGCGCGGTCTTCTCGCGCGCCTGGCCTTCCTGCATCAGGCGCATGCGCTTCTGCAGCGCATCGCCGGTGTAGCCGCCCCAGCCCGCGTTCGAGCGGTAGGGTTGCGGCTGGAAATCAGGATCCAGCGCGTACACCATCCAGTGTTCGTACTGCGGGAAGTAGGCCAGCCCGGTCTCGGGGCTGTAGGCCATCGGGAACCAGTTGTGGGCACCACCGGGGCCCGGCGCCACCAGCACCGGGTCGGTACCGTAGCGCGCCTCGGGGTTCTCCACCGGACGGCCGGTCGCAAGGTCGATGTGGCTGGCCCAGGTCACCGGCACGTGGTTCTTCGCCGAGATCAACTTTCCGTTGGTGCGGTCGATCACGTAGAAGAAGCCGTTCTTCGGCGCATGCAGCAGCACCTTGCGCGGCTCCCCGTCGATCTGCAGGTCGGCCTGCACGATGGACTGGGTGCAGGTGTAGTCCCAGTCCTCGCCGGGCACTTCCTGGTAATGCCAGCGGTACTCGCCGGTCTGCCAGTCCAGCGCGACGATGGAACACAGGAACAGGTTGTCGCCGCCGCCCGGGCTGCGATGGGCGCGCGCCAGCGGCGAGCCGTTGCCGGTGCCCACGTAAACCAGCTGCAGCTCGGGGTCGTAGGCGATGGAGTCCCATGCGGTGCCGCCGCCGCCGAGCTTCCACCACTCCCCGGTCCAGGTCTTCGCGGCCATCTCCATCACGCTGTCGGAGGCGGCGCCATCCGGGCCCCTGGAGGGATCGCCGGGCACCAGCCAGAACTTCCAGCGGAATTCACCGGTATCGGCATCCCAGGCGCTGACGAAGCCGCGCACGCCGAGATCGGCGCCGCCATTGCCCACCACCACCAGGCCGTCGAACACGCGCGGTGCGCCGGTGATGGACCAGGGCGCGGAGTCGTCGAAGGTGCGCGCTTCCCATACCGGCGTGCCCTTCCTGGCGTCGAGGCCGACCAGGCGGCCGTCGAGGGTGGCGATGATCACCTTGTCCTTCCAGAAGGCCAGGCCGCGCGCCACCGGTTCGCAGCAGGCATAGCGGCCCCACTCGCGCGGCACCTTCGGGTCGTAGGTCCACAGCTCCCGGCCGGTGCGCGCGTCGTAGGCGGTGGTGATGTTCCATGCGCTGATGTTGTAGAGCACGCCGTCGACGAACAGCGGCGTGGCCTCGACGCCGCGATAGGTGTCGAGGTCGGCGTACCAGGCCAGCCCCAGGCGCGCGACATTGTCCTCGTTGATCGCCTTCAGCGGGCTGTAGCGCTGGGCGTCGTAGGTGCGGCCGTCCATCAGCCACTGGCCGGCCTCGGCGGCGGCGTTGCGCAGGCGTTCGGCGTCCACCGGCGTGCCCTTGCCGGGCGGGTCCTGTACCCCCTTGCATGCGGCCAGCGCGGCCATGCCGGCGATGATCAGTGCAATGCTGCTGCGTGACATCTTCTGTTCGTTCCTTGCCCCGGTACCGGAGGCGCAAGAATAGTGCATCGGGCGGCGGGGTGATATCCGCCGGCCGATCCTTCCCGCAAGGCTTGAGATGGGCGCGCGCATGCGTCATCGTTGGCGCGGGCTCGTGCCCGTCGAGAAGAACTACCAGGGGGTTCCGTGAAGAGCACCAAGTCGCATCCGCTCGTTGCCGCAGCCGTCAGCGCAGCGCTGGCCGCCGGCTCCCTTTCCGCCCTTGCCGCGGAGAACGCCTACGATGAACTGGAAGAGGTGGTGGTCACCGCGCAGTTCGTCGAGCAGAACCTGCAGGAGACGCCGGTCGCCATCACGGCGATCACGGCCGAGATGCTCGAGGCGCGCAGCCAGACGCGTATCGCCGATGTCACCGCACAGTCGCCCAACGTGCTGCTGCAGGTCAACCCGGCCGGTGGTGGCAACTCGATGCGCGCCTTCATCCGTGGCGTGGGGCAGGGCGACCAGTCGCCCTCGGTGGACCCGGGCGTGGGCATCTACGTGGATGACGTGTACTTCGCCACCATTACCGCCTCGGTGTTCGAGCTGCTCGACCTGGAACGGGTGGAGATCCTGCGCGGCCCGCAGGGCACGCTCAGCGGCATGAACTCGCAGGGCGGCGCGGTGAAGATGTACTCACGCAAGCCGACCGGCGAGGGCGGCTACGTCGAGGGCATCATCGGCAACCTCGACCGGCGCGAGCTGCGCGCCAGCGGCGACTTCACGCTGGCGCCCGGGAAGCTGTTCGCCCGCGTGACCGGCATGTCGCGCAGCCGCGAGGGCTACGTGAAGCGGCTGGACTATGCCTGCATGCACCCGGATGATCCCTACGTGATCTCCGGCGCCATCCCGCGCGGCAACCACACCACCGACTGCAGCATGGGCACGCTGGGTGGGCAGTCCGTCACCGCGCTGCGCGGTTCGCTGCGCTGGGTGGCCAGCGACGACGTCGAGGTGAACCTGATCGGCGACGTCACCAGCGACAAGTCCGAATCCCAGCCCATGACGCTGCTGCGCGCGGCGGAGTTCGTGCCCGGTGCCTCGCTGAGCTACCAGGGCGTTCCCTACGACAACCGCTACGTGGCGTGGGGACCGGAGGCCGGCGACACGGTCGTGCGCGATCCCTACGTCAATTACGCCGACTTCCTGATTCCCGGTGTGACCTACACGCCGCTGGATGTGGCCGGCACGCCCGGCCCGAACAACGGTGTGTTCTATGCGGAGCCGGTCAACCAGGCCAACAGCTGGGGCGCTTCCGCTGCCATCGACTGGCGGCTGCCCAACGGGCTGATGCTGAAGTCCATCACCGGCTACCGCGACTACACCACGGTTTCCGGCCACGACAACGACGGCTCGCCGGCGGCGCTGCTGGCCAGCCTGTCGGAGTTCTACCACGACCAGTTCAGCCAGGAGCTGCGCCTGTCGGGCCGCGCGCTGGATGGCATGCTCGATTTCACGGTGGGCGGCATGTACTTCCGGCAGAAGACCACCTACGAGACGCGCGAGTCGGATCCCTTCCTGGTGTTCTTCGGTCCCGACCCGATGAACTTCCCGATCTTCGACTTCATCCAGACGGACACGACGAAGAACACTTTCAAGGGTGCCTTCCTGCATACCCTGTGGCACTTCACCGACCAGTTCAGTGCCTCGGCCGGCATCCGCTACACGGACCAGGACAAGGACTACACCTACTACCGCTTCAATGTCGACGGCGTGAACCCGTTCCAGCCGCTGAGCGACCCGGCCAACCCGCTCAACGGTCGTACCGGCAACTTCAGTGGTTCGCACACCGACTACCGCGTCAGCCTCGACTACAAGTGGACCGATGACGTGATGACCTACCTGTCGTTCGCCACTGGCTTCAAGGGCGGCGGCGTGACGCCGCGTCCCTATGTGCCCGAGCAGGTGCGCGGCTTCGGTCCGGAGGAGCTGGAGGCATGGGAGTTCGGCCTGAAGAGCCGCCTGTTCGACCGTCGCCTGCAGGCCAACCTGGCGCTGTTCTACAACGACTACATCGGCTACCAGGGCATGGCCAGCAATTGCGTGGACGAGAACGGCCAGCTGCTGCCCGAGGGCCCGCAGCGCTCGCCCTGCGGCCAGTACCTGAACGTGGCCGATGCCAAGGTGAAGGGCGCCGAACTGGAGCTGGAGATCCGGCCGGTGCGCGGCATGCTGATCGACGCCGCGTACAGCTACCTGGATTTCAAGTTCGGCGCGCCGTATGTGGAGACCGGCTCGGTGATCGAGGGCCAGCGGGCGCCCGGCATCGGCAGGACCAAGTGGAGCACCGGCGTGCAGTACACCTGGAACCTGCCCAGCGGCGCCACGTTCACGCCGCGCCTGGACGTGTTCTACACGCCGGGCTACTGCGGCAACCTGGCCTGCGACCCGGTGGTGAGCAATTCGCCCTACAAGATGGCCAATGCGCGGCTCACCTACCGCACTGCCGACGAGAGCTGGAACGTCGCGCTGGAGGTCACCAACCTCGATGACAAGCTGTACTACATCAACAAGTTCTACGCCGGCACCTATGTCACGGCCATGCCTGGTGCGCCCAGGTCCTGGGCCCTGTCGGTAAGGAGGAGGTTCTGAAGACGATTCGCTCCTGCGCGGCCGCCGTTGCGGCCGCGCTGATGGTGGCGGGATGCACCGCGCCGGCCGGCAGGCCGCCGGCCGCGCGCGGCGACATCCTGATCGATGGCCGCAACGTGCACCCGGAGAGCATCGGCTCCTCGGCCGACGGCTCGGTGTTCATCGGCAGCATGTCCGGCATCATCTATCGCGCAGGTCCCGGCGAGAGCGTGGCGAAGCCCTTCGTCACGCCCTCGGCCGGGAACGGCCTGCGCGCGGTGTTCGGCGTGCTGGCCGACGATGCGGGCGGGCGGCTGTGGGTGTGCTCGGTGGCCAATCCCTTCGTGCGTTCCGAGGGGCCGCCGCAGCCTTCCGAGGTGGTGGCCTTCGACCTGAAGAGCGGCGCGCTGGTGGGTCGCTGGCCCTTCCCGGAGCCGGGCGGCACCTGCAATGACATCGCCATCGGCCCGGATGGGGCAGCCTACGCCACGGATACCCCGGGCGGCCGCATCCTGCGCCTGCCGCGCGGCGGCAGTGCACTGGAAGTGGTGGCCAGCCACCCGAGCCTCATCGGCGTGGACGGCATCGCCTTCGGCGGCGACGGCAGCATGTACATCAACAACGTGCGCAGCCACACGCTCTGGCGCGTGAAGCCCACCGCCGATCCGGCTGCGCCCGAGCTCACCCGGCTCACGGCCGACCGGCAGATGGACGGGCCGGATGGCCTCAGGCCCGTGGGCCCCGACCGCTTCCTGCAGGCCGAGGGGCCGGGCGGCCGCGTGACGCTGGTGACCATCGAGGGCGACAATGCCCGCATCGAGGTGGTGCGGGACGGGCTGAACTCCACGCCGGGCGCCACGCTGGTGGGCGACACCATCTACACGGTGGAGGGCAAGATCGACTACCTGGTCAATCCGCAGCTGCGCGGCCAGGATCCGGGCGAGTTCAAGGCCATCGCCATTCCCATGCCCCGCTGAGGGCGAGGAGTACAGGGAAAGCACATGAAGAAGTTCAGCATCGTCCTGCTCGCCGCCGCCGCGGCGATCACTGCCCACGCCCGTGCGCCGGGCGAGCGTTCGGCCTGGGAAGAGGTCACCTGCGACCACGCCTGCCTGTCGCAGTGGACGCGCGACTACGTCAGCGCGCTGGCGAAGCGCGATGCCTCCTCGCTGAAGACGCACCAGAACGTGCGCTTCACCGAGAACAACGTGGAACTGCCCTTTGGCAAGGAAGGCCTGTGGGCCACTGCCACCGGCATCGCGCCGGACGGGCTGATCGCGGCGGACACCGAGACCGGCAATGCGGCCTGGCTGGGCTGGGCCGAGGAGAACGGCAAGCCGGTGTACTTCGCGCTGCGCCTGGCGGTGCGCGACGGCCTGCTGTCTGACGTCGAGACGGTGGTGGTGCGCAACACCGGCCTGCCGCTGCCCTTCGGCGACGTGACGAAGATCGAGCATGACCCGACCTTCAACGAGATCCTGCCCGAGGAGCAGCGTCGCTCGCGCGCGCGCCTGCGCGCCGTGGCCGACAGCTACTTCAATACCGTCGAGGTGAACGACGGCGTGGTGTTCGCGCCCTTCGACCCGGACTGCGGCCGGCTGGAGAACGGCATCCTGACCACCGCCGCCAGCAGCGGCGGCGGCAACGCCGGCTCGATCTCGCCGGGCTGCGAGGACCAGTTCAAGCTGGGCATCTACCGCATCAACAAGCGTATCCGCGAGCGCCGCTATCCGGTGATCGACGTGGAGCGTGGCGTGGTGGTGGCCACCGGCTTCTTCGACCACGCCAACGAGTGGGATCGCTACAAGCTCACCGACGGGCGCGAGATGCGCACGGCGCTGAAGTGGCCGAACTCGATCTCGCTGATCGAGGCCTTCCGCATCCGCAACGGCGCCATCCATCGCATCGAGGCGGTGTTCAGCTACGTGCCGCATATGATGCACAACCCCTTCTACCACTACGCACCGCCGCCGCCGGCCCGTCCCGAGGATCCGGCCACGCTGCGCGAGAGCTGCGACAACGCCTGCCTGACGGCGCTGGCCGAGCGCTTCATGACGGCGCTGGCCGGCCAGCGCCCGGCCGACGTGCCGTGGGCGCGCAACGTGAAGTTCACCGAGAACGGCGTGGGCATCCAGGTGGGCGAGGGCATCTGGGGCTCGATCCGCAACAAGTCCGACCAGGCGCTGATCATTCCGGATGAGCGCAGCCGCACGGTGGCCTGGTATGGCCTGATCTATGACCACGACGCGCCGGCCTGGGCGGGCGTGCGGCTTCGGGTGGTCGGCGCGCGTGTCGCCGAGGCCGAGGTCATCGTGGCGCGCGAGCGCAATCCCGGCCCGTGGGGTGATGCCAGCCAGTTCGCCATCGACCCGCTGTTCACCAGCGCGGTGCCGGCCAGGCAACGCAGTTCGCGCCGCCAGCTGGTGGCCGCCGTGGAGGAGTATGCGCGCAGCATGCAGGCCGACGATGGCAAGGTGCACGCGCGCTTCGAGGAGGCCTGCTGGCGCAAGGAGAATGGCGTGGAGGTGACCCGCGGTGACGTGGGCTCCATCGGCCTGGTGAAGTCGCCGGGCCAGTATGCCCAGGGCTGCCAGGCGCAGCTCGCCCTGGGCCTGTACAAGCCGCTGGACCGCCTGCGTGGCCATCGCGTGCTGGCCGTGGACGAGGAGCGGGGCCTGGTGGCGGTGGCCGCCATCGCCGACTTCAACCTCGCCAACCGTCGCTACACGCTGACCGATGGCCGCGAGGTCGAGGTCGAGGCCGTGCACGCCATGTCGCGCGAGCTGTTCGAGGTCTACAAGGTGGTCGATGGCCGCATCGTGGCCATCGAGGCCGTGTCCGTGGACCAGCCCTACGGCATGCACTCGGCCTGGAACTGAGATGAAGAAGAGGGGAGCCATCGTCCACCTGTGGCTGGGCGCATGGCTCCTGTTGCTGGCGGGCTGCGGTTCGCCGGACGTCCCCAGGGCCACCCGCGAGGGCCCCGTGGTGGCCTTCGGGGACAGCCTGGTGTACGGCACCGGCTCTTCGGGGGGCGGCTTCGTGCGGCTGCTGGAGCAGCGCATCGGCCGTCCCATCGAGAACCTTGGCGTGCCCGGCGATACCACCGCCGACGGGCTGGCGCGGCTGGAGGAGGTGCTGGCGCTGCGGCCCTCGTTGGTGATCCTGCTGCTCGGCGGCAACGATGTGCTGCGGCGGGTCGATCCAGAGGCCACCTTCGGCAACCTGTCCACCATCATCACCCGCCTTGAGGCCGACGGCGCCGCCGTGCTGCTGCTGGGCGTGCGCGGCAGCCTGATGCGCGACGCCTTCGCGGAGCGCTTCGAGGCGCTGGCGCGCCGGCACGGCACGGCCTATGTGCACGACGTGCTCGAGGACCTGATCGGGGTGCGCGGCTACATGGCCGACCAGGTGCACCCGAATGACCGCGGCTATGCGGTGATCGCCGACCGGGTGGAGCCGGTGCTGCAGGCCATGCTGGAGTAGGCTTGAGCGGGGCAGCTGCCCCGGGCAGCCAGTTGCTGCGCAGCATCCATGCCCAGCCAGGCCAGGCCCGGCGCCGTCGGCGTGGCCGGCCGGACCCCGTCCTTGTCCGGGCAGGGGCCCTCGGCTACTATTCGCGCCCCTTCCTTGCCACACCGCCCCGCCTTGGCGGGTGGCTTCATCCACAAGGAGACGACATGAGGCACTACGAGATCGTGGTCCTGGTGCATCCGGACCAGAGCGAGCAGGTTCCTGCCATGCTCGAGCGCTACAAGGGCATGGTGACCGCCTCCGGAGGCGCCGTCCACCGCGTCGAGGACTGGGGCCGCCGCCAGCTGGCCTATCCCATCGCCAAGGTCCACAAGGCGCACTACATCCTGATGAACATCGAGACCGACCAGGCCACGCTCGCCGAGCTGACCGGTGCGTTCCGCTTCAGCGATGCCGTGCTGCGCCACCTCGTGGTGGCCATGGACGAAGCCGTCACCGAGCCCTCGCCGATGGCGCGTGGCGATGACGAGGATGGGGACCGCCGCCGCGATCGCGACAGCGACGAAGGCGAAGAAGCCGGCGCTCGCTGAAGGAGGATCACATGTCGCGTTTTGTCCGCCGCAAGAAGTTCTGCCGCTTCACCGCCGAGGGCGTGAAGTCGATCGATTACAAGGATCTGGCCACGCTCAAGGGCTACATCTCCGAGACCGGCAAGATCGTGCCCAGCCGCATCACCGGCACCAAGAGCTACTTCCAGCGCCAGCTGGCCGTGGCCATCAAGCGCGCGCGCTACCTGGCGCTGCTGCCCTACACCGACCAGCACTGAGGTTTTCTGTCCATGGAAGTCATCCTTCTGGAGAAAGTGGCCAACCTCGGCAACCTGGGTGATCGCGTCCAGGTGCGTTCGGGCTATGCCCGCAACTTCCTGCTGCCGAAGGGCAAGGCCACGCTGGCCACCCCGGCCAACATCAAGAAGTTCGAGGAGCGCCGCGCGGAACTGGAGAAAGTGGCCCGCGAGGCCCTGGCCAACGCCGAGGCCCGCAAGGCCAGGCTCGAGGGCTTCAAGCTGTTGCTGCGTGCCAAGGCCGGCAACGAGGGCAAGCTGTTCGGCTCGATCGGCACCGCCGACATCGCCGAGGCTGCCACGGCCGCCGGCCAGGAAATCGCCCGCAGCGAAGTGCGCCTGCCGAATGGCCCGCTGCGCACCGTGGGCGAGCACGTGGTCTCGCTGCACCTGCATACCGACGTCGACGTCGAGCTGACGGTCGTCATCGAGGCCGACGAGCAGGGCTGATCGCCTGGTCGAGGGCAGGGGCCGCGCGACCCGCAGCTCCTGCCCTTTTTTATTGGCCATCCGCAGCCTAGCCGCGCCGGGCACCGTGGGCGACAATAGCCCGGGCATGGACCGGCTCCACACCCCCCCCCATTCCATCGAAGCAGAGCAGGCCGTGCTGGGCGGGCTGCTGCTGGATACGCAGGCCTGGGACCAGGTCGGCGACACCATCTCGGCGGAAGACTTCTACCGCCCCGACCACCGGCTGATCTTCGACACCATCGGCGAGCTCGTCGCCGAGTCGCGTGCCATCGACGTGCTCACCGTGTCCGAGCGGCTGGAGCGCAAGGGCAAGCTGGCCGAGGTCGGCGGGCTGGCCTACCTGTCCACGCTGGTGAAGGAGACGCCCACCGCAGCCAACGTGCGCACCTACGCGCAGATCGTGCGCGAGCGCTCGCTGCTGCGCTCGCTGATCAGCGCCGGCAATGCCATCGTCTCCTCGGTGTACAGCGACGAGGGCCTGTCGGCCCGCGACCTGGTGAACCAGGCCGAGCAGCGCGTGTTCGAGATCGCCGAGCGCGGCGCGGGCCGCACCGAGGGCGCGCGTTCGGTGCGCTCGATGCTGCCGGCGCTGATCGACCAGATCGACGAGTGGCACAGCAACCCCGACAGCATGCGGGGTACGCCCAGCGGCTTCACCGATTTCGACAAGCTCACCGGCGGCATGCGCGGCGGCGACCTGATCATCGTCGCGGGCCGCCCCGGCATGGGCAAGACCACCTTCGCCATCAACATCGGCGAGAACGTGGCGCTGGACCACAAGGTGCGCGGCACGGTGCTGATCTTCTCGATGGAGATGCCCACCGAGCAGCTGATGACGCGCATGCTCTCCTCGGTGGGCGGCGTGCCGCTGCAGGACATCCGCTCCGGGCGCATCAGCGACCAGGACTGGGCGCGCATCAGCGCCGCCACCAGCCAGCTGCAGGAAGCGCGCATCTTCATCGACGACCAGCCGGCGCTCACGCCCACGGACCTTCGCGCCCGCGCGCGGCGCGTGAAGCGCGAGCACGGCCTGCACCTGGTCATCGTCGACTACCTGCAGCTGATGCAGGTCAACGGCAGCAAGGAGAACCGCGCCACCGAGATCTCGGAGATCTCCAGGGGCCTGAAGGCCCTGGCCAAGGAGCTGGACGTGCCGGTGATCGCACTGTCGCAGCTGAACCGCAGCGTGGAGCAGCGCGAGGGCAAGAAGCCGGTGATGTCGGACCTGCGCGAGTCCGGCGCCATCGAACAGGACGCGGACATGATCCTGTTCATCTACCGCGAGGAGTATTACGACAAGAACTCCCCGCGCAAGGGCGAGGCCGACGTGGAGCTGGCCAAGCACCGCAACGGCGAGACCGGCCACTTCGTGCTGACCTTCCAGGGCAAGTACACCCGTTTCGTCAACTTCCTGCCGGAGGCCTACGCCGAAGGCGTATTGCGGTGATTTCCCCGATTCGCGCCGAGGTCAGTGCCGCGGCGCTGCGACACAACCTGGCGCGCATCCGCGAGGTGGCCCCATCCAGCCGCGTGATGGCGGTGGTCAAGGCCAATGCCTATGGCCACGGCCTGGTGCAGGTGGCGCGCTGCCTGGAGGACGCGGACGCCTTCGGCGTGGCGCGCCTGACCGAGGCGCTGGCCCTGCGCGGCGCCGGCGTGCGCCAGCCCGTGGTGCTGCTGGAGGGACTGATCGACCGGCGCGAGCTGGAGGAGGCCGCCCGGCATGACCTTGAGCTGGTGGTGCATTGCGAGGAGCAGGTGGCGCTGCTCGAACAGGCACCCGCAGACGCCGCCTTCGTGCTCTGGCTGAAGGTCGATACCGGCATGAACCGGCTGGGCCTGAGGCCCGAACAGGTGGAGGCGGTGCTGGCGCGCCTGGACGCGCTGGGCCCGCGGGTCGGCGAGCTGAGGCTGATGACGCATTTTGCCTCGGCCGACGAGCACGAGAATCCCGCCACTGCCCGCCAGCTGCAGCTCTTCGCGGGCGTGGCTGCGCGGCGCGCCTGGGCGCGCAGCCTGTGCAATTCCGCCGGCGTGTTCGCACAGCCCTCGGCGCATGCCGAATGGGTGCGTCCGGGCATCGCGCTGTATGGCGTATCGCCGTTCCCGGAGCTGATGGGCAGCGAGCTGGGACTCAAGCCGGCGATGCGGCTGGCATCCACCGTGATCGCGGTGCGCCGCGTGCTGGCAGGCGAGGGCGTGGGCTATGGCGGGGCCTGGCGCGCGCCGCGTGATACCCGCGTGGCCATCATCGCCGCCGGCTACGGCGATGGCCTGCCGCGCTCGCTGCCCTTCGGCACACCGGTGCTGCTGGGCGGGGAGCGGGCCGGCGTGGTCGGGCGCGTGTCCATGGACATGCTGGCCGTGGATGTGGGCAGCCTGCCCGAGGTGCGGGTGGGGGATGCCGCGGTGCTGTGGGGGCCGGAGCTGCCGGTGGAGCAGATCGCCGCGCACGCGGGCACGATTCCCTACGAGCTGCTGTGCAGCGTGAGCCAGCGGGTACCGCTGGCGCTGGTGCAGGCCTGAGCCGCGCGCCGGCAGCGCCGGCGCGAAGCCTTCAGGGAAGAGGGGTTATTCCCCCCCGTGCATCTGCGACTGCAGGTAGTTCTGCTCGCCGACGCGCGAGACCAGCTCCAGCTGGGTCTCCAGGTAGTCGATGTGTTCCTCGGTGTCCTCGAGGATCTTCTCGAACAGCTCGCGACTGACGTAGTCGCGCACCGTCTCGCAGTACGCGATCGCGTCCTTCAGGTGCTTCTGGCTCTGGGACTCGGCCTTCAGGTCGCAGTCCAGCACCTCGACCGGGTGCTCGGCCACCAGCAGCTTGCCCAGGTCCTGCAGGTTCGGCAGGCCGCCGAGGGTCAGCACGCGCTCCACCAGCGCATCGGCGTGCTTCATTTCCTCGATGGACTCGTCGTACTCGTGCTTGGCCCACCGCGCAAGGCCCCAGTTCTTCAGCATGCGGGCATGCAGGAAGTACTGGTTGATGGCGGTCAGCTCCAGCTTGAGCTGCGCGTTGAGGAAGGAAATGACTTGCTTGTCGCCTTGCATGGAGCGGGACCTCGGGAGAACAGTCTGGACAGGGCTCGCACGCTACCAGCTTGTGCCCCGGAAAGGGGCGATCGGTAATAGGTCAAATATTGCAAACAAGAACGATTCGCATTAGGATCCGGACTCATGGTCATCTGTGTCTGCCAGAACGTGACGGAGCGGGACATCGCCAAGGCGGTGGCCAGCGGGTGCCGGAGCTTTGATGCGCTGCAGGAAAAGCTGGAAGTCAGCACCTGCTGCGGGACCTGCGAGTGCATGGCCCGTGAGACCTTTGCCCAGCACGAGGCCGCGATCGCCGGCACTGCCGTCGCGGCCTGAGCCTTTCCGGGTCCCGGCAGTCCTGCGGGACTGCCAGATGGAAAAACGCCGCCCCGAGGGCGGCGTTTTCGTTTCCTGGCCTGGCGAGGCGGGCCGGGCGCGGCAGGCCCGGCCGCAGGTCCTCAGTTCTCGAAGAACCCCATCTTCACGCCGGCCAGCTGGATGACATCGTTGTCGGCCAGCTTGCGGGCCTGCGCGCCGATGGGCACGCCGTTGACCAGCGGGTAGTTGTCCGGCCGGTCGGCCTCCACGTGCACGATGTAGAAGCCGTCGGCGCGACGGGTGATGGCCGCCACCTGCACGCCCGGGCGACCCAGCGTGGTCAGCGCCTTGGTCAGCTCCAGCTCGCGGCCGGCGAAGGCGCCGGAGAGCACCTGCAGCTTGGCCTTCTTCACCTGCTGCGCGCCGTCGGGCACGTTGCGGCGGAGGCTGGCGGCAGTGCCGGTGCCGATGGTCTCCTCGTGGGCGCTCACGGCCTGGATCTTCTCCACCGGGCGCTGCGAGGGCTGGATCACCATGGTCTTCTCGAACTCGTCCTGCTGGGCGTCGTCGTCCTCGACGAAGCGCAGCTGGTGGTGGCCGACAGTGATCACGTCGCCATGCTGCAGCGCATGCTTCTTGATCAGCTTGCCGTTGACGTAGGTGCCGTTGGTGCTGTTGAGATCCTCGAGGAACGAGTCGTTGAGGATGTTGATGATCAGGGAGTGATGGCCGCTGACCGCAGGGTTGTCGATCCGGATGTCATTGTCCGGCAGGCGCCCCACGGTGTAGCGCTCCTTGTTCATGTTGTATTCGGCCAGGACCTGGCCGTCGAGTGTCAGCACTAGCCTTGCCATGTTGAGCGCCTTTGCTTAGCTGAAGACCTTCAGGATTCTGTCAAATATACCGCGCCGCGCCGGAAATGAGTCCAGAACCTGCGCGAGCACAACGGAGATGTTGTCCTTGCCGCCGTTGTCGTTGGCGAGCTGGATGAGATGCTGGCCGACGGAGTAGAGGTTGTTCCCGAAGGTGTTGACGGTGACAACCATGTCATCGTCGCCAATCATGTCCGACAGGCCGTCCGAGCACATCAGGTAGACATCGCCCTTGTGCACGGGCAGCTCCTGCATCTCGACATCGATCTGGGTGTCCACGCCGAGCGCGCGGGTCACGTAGTTCTTGTTGGAGGCGCGCTGCGCCTCCTCGGGCGAGTAGAAGCCCCGGTCCACCAGCTCCTGCAGCAGCGAGTGGTCGAGCGTCACCTGCTCGATCTCGT
>CAYVZE010000061.1:0-16191 GCA_964455685.1 uncultured Steroidobacteraceae bacterium | reverse complement strand
GTCGGCCTCCTGGATGGCGCGCTCGGTCTGCTCGCGCATCTGCTGCTCGACGGTGCTCTTCGGGCTGGTGACCACGCCGCCGGTATCGACCACCACGCAGGGAATGCCGCCGGCGCGGCCGTAGCCGTACTGGCGGTCTCGGGTGACGCCCGGCACGTCGGCGACGATGGCGTCGCGCGTGCCGGTCAGCGTGTTGAAGAGGGTCGACTTGCCGACGTTGGGCCGACCCACCAGCGCAACGATCGGGAGCATGGCTGTGGCCCCTGTCAGCGGCCGGGCCGCGTGCGCCTGGGCGTGCGGTTGCTCGGCGTGGAACCGCTGTCGACACCGCCGCCGCGTCCGCCGCGGACGATGTTGCCCCGGGCCTCCTCGCCCACCGCCTTGATGCGCAGCGCGGCGATCTTTCCTTCCACGTCCATCATCACCAGCACGTCGCCGGAGACCACCGGCGGGGTGATGACGCGCGCGTTCAGCGGCTTCACGCGCGCTGCCAGCGCACCGGAGGCGCGGTCGAGGAAGTGCACGTAACCGGCGAGGTCGGCCACGGCCACCAGCGGGCCGAGCACGGCCGGCGCCGACAGGCGGCGGCGGCTCAGCGCCTCCTGGCGCCACTGCTCCACGCCGGTGGTGCGCGACAGGCGCACCACGGCGCCCTCGGCGGTGCTGATGTACACGCCCTCCTCGTCGAGGGCGAGGCCGGAGTGGCTGGAGAGATCGCGCGTCCAGTTCACGTTGCCGCTGTTGCGGTCGAGGCTGGCGGCGCGGCCCTGGTAGGTGACCACGAAGATGCTCTCGCCGGCGGCGAGCACGGCGGTATCGATGTCCACCAGGCGCTCCAGCTCGGAACGGCCGCTGGGCGGCGCCACGGTGACTTCCCACACGGTCGCGCCGTCGGAGAGCTGCGCGCCCACCACGCGGCCATTGTCGAAGCCGGAGACGGCGACACTGCCGGAGATGACCGGACGGCCGGTGCCGCGCAGCGACAGGCGCGGCACCTCTTCCTCGACCGACCACATCTGGCTGCCGTCGGCGGAGCGCAGCGCCACCAGGCGGCCGTCGACCAGCCGCACCAGCACCACGCCCTCGGCGATGAAGGGCGCGGAAAGCACCTCGCTGTTGATGCGCGTGCGCCAGCGCGTGTCACCAGTGGCCGCGTCCAGTGCCACGATGTCGCCGCTGCTGGAACCGACCACCACCAGGCCCTCGCCGGCACCCGGCCCGCCCGACAGCTTCAGCTTCGTGCTGGTACGCCACTGGCGGCGGCCGTCCGCGCGGTTGAACGCGATGACGTCGCCGTCATGGCCGGCCGCGAAGACGGTCTCGCCTTCCGCCGCAACGCCGAGCCCCAGGCGCAGCCGCGGCTCCATGCCGGGCACGCTGGCGCTCCAAGCCCGCTCGATGTCGGCGGTGCTGCGGAACTCGACCAGCTCTGCCGGCGGCTGCGTGTCCTTGTTGGAACTGCAGCCGGCAAGCAGCAGGCCGGCCAGCGCCAGGGTGGCGATGCGGGCGGTGCTCATGGGGCGGGTGCCGCCTCCGGCGGCGCGGAGGACACCTGGCCCGGCAGCGCCGGGCCGGTGACGTCGGCGATCTTCAGGTCCAGCACCTCGCCCATGCCGCCCTGCTCGAGCTCGCCGGGGGGCAGCTTCGCGCGCGCTTGCTGGTAGGCGCGCAGCGCGCCTTCGCGATCGCCCTTGGCATTGAGCGCATCGCCGAGGATCTCCAGCCGCGAGGCCTCGTGCTCGCCCATGTCGGCGGTGCCGAGGGTGGCGATGGCGGCATCGGGCAGGCCCTGCGCCAGCTGCACGCGCGCCAGGCGCAGCTTCGCCACCGGGCGCAGCAGCTCATCGCGCGCATTCCCGGCCACGCGCGCGAGTCGCTCGGCGGCCTTGTCCAGCTCGTTGGCGCGCACGTGCACGGTGGCGGCGACGAGGTCGGAGGCATCGACGTAGGCCGACTTCGGGTAGTCGCGGCGCAGCGTCTCGATCAGCGCATAGGCCTCGTCATTGCGGCCGGCGTCGAAGCTGGCGCGCACGGTCTCGTAGATGGCGTCCGCGGCGGCGGCCTTCTTGTCGCCGTATTCCTTCCACCACTGCCAGCCGTACCAGGCCAGCAGCAGCACGGCGGTGATCAGCAGGATGGATGGCCCGTTGGTGCGCACCCATGCCTTCAGCCGTTCCCATTGTTCCTCTTCGGACAGCAGTTCCACCATGCACCCCTTGGGTCGAATTCCTACAGTGTAGCCAGCAAGGCCGGCAGCCGCGCGGCCAGTTCCGCCAGCGGCACCTCGGCCTGTCCGGTTTCCGTGCGAAGCGGCTTGACCGCCGCCACGCCGCGTTCCAGCTCGTTGTCGCCCAGGATGAGGGCGAGGCGCGCGCCGCTCTTGTCGGCGCGGCGGAACTGCGCCTTGAAGTTGCCGCCGCCCAGGTTCACCTGGAAGGCGACCGCCGGCAGCTCATCGCGCAGGCGTTCCACCAGCGCCAGCCCGGCGCGCGTGGCGCGCTCGCCGGCGGCGATGACGTAGACATCGGGCACGGCCGGCGGCGGCAGCGTGCCGGCCTGGCGGACCAGCTCCACCACGCGCTCCACGCCCATGGCGAAGCCGATGCCCGGCGTAGGCTCCCCGCCCAGCATGGGGATCAGGCCGTCGTAGCGGCCACCCGAGCAGACCGCGTCCTGCGCGCCCAGCGCATCGGTCACCCACTCGAACACGGTGCGCGAGTAGTAGTCGAGGCCACGCACCAGGCGCGGGTCGATGACGTATTCCACGCCCATGCCGGCGAGCATGGCCGTGAGGCCGTCGAAGTGTTCGCGCGACTCGGGGTCCAGGTGCTCGGTGAGCAGCGGCGCACCGCTGATCACGGCCTGCATGGCCGGGTTCTTGCTGTCGAGGATGCGCAGCGGGTTGCCCTTCAGGCGCCGGCGGCTGTCCTCGTCGAGCACGTCGATGTGCTGCTCGAAGTAGGCCACCAGCTTCTCGCGGTAGAGCCGGCGCGACTCGGGCGTGCCCAGGGAATTGATCTTCAGCTTCACGCGGCTGATGCCCAGCTGCTTCCACAGCCGCGCCGTCATGCCGATCAGCTCGGCGTCGACGTCGGGACCGGGGAAACCGAAGCATTCCACGTCGATCTGGTGGAACTGGCGGTAGCGGCCCTTCTGCGGCCGCTCGTGGCGGAACATCGGGCCGGAAGTCCACAGCTTCAGCCGCGCGCCGCGCAGCAGCCCGTTCTCGATCACCGCGCGCACCACGCCGGCGGTGGCCTCGGGACGCAGCGTCAGGCTGTCGCCGCCGGAGTCCTGGAAGGTGTACATCTCCTTCTCGACGATGTCGGTGTACTCGCCGATGGCGCGCTTGAACAGCGCGGTGTGCTCCACCACCGGCACGCGCAGCTCCTCGAAGCCGTACGCGGTGAACAGCCCGCGCGTGACCTGCTCAAGGTGCTGCCAGGCGCCGATGTCGGCGGGCAGGACGTCGTTCATGCCGCGGACCGCGGCGAGCTTGCCTGTGCTCAATTCGACTGGACTCCGGTTGCCCACCACGCGGCCACTGCCAGCACCAGCAGCAGCGCGAACAGCACCAGCGGCCAGCGGCGGCGCGGCGGCAGGGTGACGTCCGGCGCGCGCAGGCCGGCGGCGATGTCGGGCGGGCTTTCGTGCAGGGATTCGTAGAGGCCCGAGGCGGAGGGCTCACCCACCAGCTCGGCGTAGTGCTTGAGATGGCCGCGCACGTACACCGGTGCGCCCAGCGCCTTGAAGCGGCCGGTCTCCAGCGCGTCGATCACCTTCTCGTCGACGTGCAGGTGCTGGGCCGCCTCGGCGACGCCCAGCCCCATGCGTTCGCGGGCCTCGCGCAGCTGCCGGCCGATGGCCTCGCCGGTCCCCGACTCGCTCACTGCGAACCGGCCCTTGCGCAGTTGCCCAGCACCTGCGGCAGCAGCACCAGGGTCTCGCGCGAGCTGCCGAAGTCATTGCGCAGCTTGCGTGCATAGACCTCGGCCGCGCCGCAGTCGCCCTCGGACACCGCGGCGCGCACGCCCAGCAGCAGCACCGTGGCGGAATTGCGCATCGACTGGTAGTTGTCCACCACGCGGCGCGCGGCAGTGGCGTCGCCGAGCGCGATGTGCACGTCGGCCAGCTGCACCACGGCGTCGAACCAGTCGGGCTGCTTGGCCAGCGCGATCTCGAAGTAGCGCACCGAGTCGGCATGGCGCTTGTCATCGCGCAGGCACATGCCCGCGTTGGTGGCCGCCGCGGCCTGGCGGCCGTACAGCGGGTTGTTCATCAGCTTCTCGTACTCGGCCAGCGCGCGGTTCACCTGCCCGTTGGTGCACAGGAAGGTGGCGTAGCCATTGACGATCTCGAGCTTGTCCGGCGCCATCGAGATGGCGCTGCGGTAGGCGCGCTCGGCCTCGCGCGGCTGCTTCAGGCGGTTGTACAGCTCACCCAGCGCGAACTGCGCCTCGGCGCTCTTCGGGTCCTGCCTGGCGGCGCGCTCCAGGCGCTCCTTGGCGAGGTCGAGCTGGCCCTGGTTCATGTAGGCCACGCCGAGCCGGACGTTGGACGCGGCGGCGGCGGTGGGATCGACGGGACGGCCCGAGCTGCCGGCATTGACGCAGCCGGCCAGCACCAGCACGGCCAGCAGCGCACCGGCGATGCGCGCCGGCCTCATGGACGCACCTCGGTGGCCGTGCCGGCCGCGGCAGGCTGCGCCACCACCGGCACGCCGGCCAGGCGGCTGCCCAGGCGCGTGCGCGTGCGGTCGATCACGCGGCCCGCGAGCTGGCCGCAAGCGGCATCGATGTCGTCCCCTCGTGTTCTTCTGATCGTCGCCATGACACCACCTTTCAACACCTGATCAAGGAATGCCCGGATCACCTCGGGCTTCGAGCGGCGATACCCGGTGCCCGGGAACGGATTGAAGGGAATGAGGTTGACCTTGGCGGGATGGCCGCGCAGCAGCTTCGCCAGCGCGCGTGCATGCGCCGGCGTGTCGTTGACGCCGTCGAGCATGACGTACTCGAAAGTAACGCTGCGGCCATTGGCCTCGTCGACGTACTTCCAGCAGGCCTCGAGCAGCTCGGCGATGTTGTGCTTGCGGTTGATCGGCACCAGCTGGTTGCGCAGCTCGTCGTCGGGCGCATGCAGCGACACCGCGAGGGCCACGTTGACCTCTTCGGCGAGGCGGTAGATCTGCGGCACCAGGCCGCTGGTCGAAAGCGTCAGGCGGCGGCGCGAGAAATCCAGCCCCAGCTCATCGAGCAGGATCTTCAGCGCCGGCACCACGTTGCGGAAATTGGCCAGCGGCTCGCCCATGCCCATCAGCACCACGTTGCTGATGATGCGCTCGTCGCCCGCCTTGAAGCCGAGCTCGCGCTGCGCCAGCAGCACCTGGCCCACGATCTCGGCGGTGGAAAGATTGCTGTTGAACCCCTGCCTGGCGGTGGAGCAGAAGCTGCAGTCCATCGCGCAGCCCACCTGCGAGGAGATGCACAGCGTGGCGCGGCCGGTGTCGGGGATGTAGACCATCTCGATGCCCTGGTTGGCGCCCACGCCAGCCTTGAGCATCCACTTCACCGTGCCGTCGGAAGCATCCTGCCGGGTGACGATCTCCGGCAGGCGGACCTCGGCCAGCTCCGCAAGCCTTGCGCGGAAGGACCTGGCCAGGTCCGTCATCGCGGCGAAATCCGTCTCGCCGCGCTTGTAGATCCACTGGAACAGCTGGCGCGCGCGGAAGGGCTTCTCGCCCAGCTCGATGCACCAGGCCTCGAGCTCGGGGCGGGTCATGCCCAGCAGGTTGATGCGCGCGTCAGCCATGTGTTCCTTCAGCGGGAGTAGATCTCGGTCTCGCGGAAGAAGTACGCGATCTCGATCTTCGCGTTCTCCAGCGAGTCGGAACCGTGCACGGTGTTGGCCTCGATGCTCTCGGCCAGGTCGGCGCGGATGGTGCCCTTCTCGGCCTTCTTCGGGTCGGTGGCGCCCATGATCTCGCGGTTCTTCGCCACGGCGTTCTCGCCTTCCAGCACCTGCAGCACCACGGGACCGGAGGTCATGTAGGTGACCAGGTCGTTGAAGAACGGGCGCTCCTTGTGCACGGCGTAGAAGCCCTCGGCCTCCGCGCGCGACAGGTGCGTCATGCGGGCGGCCACGATCTTCAGGCCGGCCTGCTCGAAGCGGCGGTAGATCTCGCCGATCAGGTTACGGGCCACGCCATCGGGCTTGATGATCGAAAAAGTGCGCTCCAGCGCCATGAACGGAATCTCCGGCAGTTGTGAAAAAGTGCCGGATTTTACCTGCCGGAGCGGCCTCCCGGCAATCACCGCGTTGGCGGAAGTGCCGGTTTTTGAAGGAATTTTAAAGCGGCGGCAAAGCTGCCCTAGACACTGAAGCTCTCGCCGCAGCCGCATTCACCCCGGATGTTGGGGTTCTGGAAGCGGAAGGACTCCGACAGGCCCTGCTTGACGAAGTCGACGGTGGTGCCGTCGATCAGCGGCAGGCTGTCCTGGTCCACGAACACCTTCACCCCGCGGTCCTCGAACACTACGTCCCCGGGGCGGGCCTCATCGGCGTAGTCGATCACGTACGCGAAGCCCGAGCAGCCGGTCTTGCGCACGCCCAGCTTCAGCCCCAGCCCCCGGCCACGGGCGGCAAGGAACTTCTGGACACGGTCGGCGGCGGCGGCGGTGAGCGAAATGGCCATCTTTCTCCGGTTTCAGGTCTCGGGTCGCAAGGCGTTCAGGGCATCTTCGATGATGAGCATTCGCCCCAGTTTTTCAATGGGCGCCTGGACGGCCTGGCGCCACAGGTCGGGCGTGCCCAGCTCGATGAAATCCAGGCTCCGGCCGCGCAGCTGCTCGCACAGGAGGCTGCAGGCGGCAGCGGTATGCGGGCACCCATAGTACTGCACATGGGCCTCGCGGATCACTTGGTCCTCCACCTGCACCGAGAAGCGCACCCAGGTACCCAGCCGCTCGGCGCCGGCCTCGCCCCGCCACCACGTCCCGGGCCCCTGCGGTGCCGGACGGGCCGGAGAGAGGCTCCAGAGGCGCTGATGGGTGCGCCGGACGGCCTCAATGGCGACCTTGATGTGAGTCTCAGTGGTGCCATGGCCGAAGCTGAAGCGCAGAGAGGCCTGCGCCTGCTCGGTATCGCGGCCCAGCGCCCGCAGCACGTACGAGGGTTCGCCGCTGCGGGAGCTGCAGGCCGAGCCGGTGGACAGGGCCAGTTCCGGCAGGCCGCGGAACAGGCTCTCGCCCTCCACGCCGGCGAAGGTGACATTGAGGATGTGGGGCGCCCCCGGGACGCCGTTGCGCAGCACCCCGGGCAGGTCCGCCAGGCCCTGCCACAGCTGCTCACGCAGCGCGGCAAGGCGCGCGGCCTCGGCTTCCCGCCGCCCGGCGGCCAGCCGGCAGGCCAGCCCGAAGCCGGCGATCTGGTGGGTGGCCAGCGTACCGGCGCGCAGGCCGCGCTCGTGGCCGCCGCCGAGCATCTGCGGCCGCAGCCGGCCGCGATGGGAAGGCGCCACGTACAGCGCGCCGATGCCCTGGGGGCCGCCGAGCTTGTGCGCCGTGAAGCTCAGCAGGGCCACGTCCTGGAGGTGCAGCGGCAGCTTGCCGGCGGACTGGGCTGCATCCACGTGCAGCGGCACGCCGCGCCCGGCGCACACGGCGGCCAGCGCCTCGATGTCCTGCGCCACGCCGGTCTCGTTGTTCACGTGCAGCAGCGACACCAGGCAGGTTTCCGGGCGCAGCGCCGCGGCCAGCACCTCCGGGCGCAGCACGCCGTCGCTGTCCGGCTTCAGCAGCGTCAGCGAGGCCCCCTCCAGGGCCAGCTGCCGCAGCGGCTCGAGCACGGACTTGTGCTCGGTGGCCAGCGACACCAGGTGCGGGCGGACGCCGCGGGCCATGGCGGCGCGCGCGGTGCCGGTGATGGCGAGGTTGTTGGATTCGGTGGCGCCGGAGGTGAACAGGATGTCGGCCGGGTCGCAGCCGGCCAGCGCGGCCACCTCGGCACGCGCCTGCTCGATGAGCGCGCGCGCGGCCTGCCCTGCCGCATGGTCCGAGGCGGCATTGCCCAGCCCCATGGCCAGCACCCTGCCCATGTACTCGGCCACCTCGGGCAGCACCGGCGCGGTGGCTGCGTAGTCGAGGTACACCGGGGCTGGCCGGGACCGTGCGGCGTCCGTCATCAACGGCCCTCGCCGGCGCGCCGCCGGCGGTTCTGCACGGCCGTGAGGATACCGCGCAGGATGTTCACCTCGTTGGCGTCGAGCTCGGCGCGGTTGAACATGCGGCGGATGCGGCCCATCAGGTGCGTGCCGCTCTGGGTGCGGTCACGGAAGTCCGCCTCGTTCATCACCTCTTCGAGGTGGCGGAAGAACAGCTCCATCTGCTGCGGGGTAGCCAGCGGCGCCTCGCGCTGCGCGGCCACGCTGGCCTCCGGCCCCAGCGCGGCCATGCGGATCTCGTAGGCAATCAGCTGCGCGGCCATGGCGATGTTCAGCGACTCGTAGGCCGGGTTGGCCGGGATGCGCAGCAGCGCATGCGCCGACAGCAGGTGCTCGTTCGACAGGCCGTAGCGCTCGGTGCCGAACACCACTGCCACCGCGCCGGAGCCGGCGCGCGCCTCGCCGACGATGCGGCCGGCGGCCTCGCGCGCGTCGAGCACGCGGAAGTACTGCTCGCGCGTGCGCGCGGTGGTGGCGAAGACCAGGCCGCAGTCGGCCACTGCCTCCGGCAGCGTGGCTACCACCCTCGCCCGGGCCAGCACGTCATCGGCGCCGGAAGCCCGCGCAGTGGCCTCGGGGTCGGGGAACTGCTTCGGATTCACCAGCACCAGGTCCGACAGGCCCATGTTCTTCATGGCGCGCGCCACCGCCCCGATGTTGCCGGGGTGGGAGGTTTCGACGAGCACGAAGCGGATGGGCAGGTCGGTCATGGCGGGTGGAAGCTCGGGATGGTCCGGGGACGGGCGTGCAGCGCACCTCTGGTATTCTACCGCGCCGTTGCCGAGGGCCCGCGCCCCAGACCCGCAAGAATCCATGCATCCGTACCTGAATACCGCAATCAAGGCGGCGCGCCGCGCCGGCGACATCATCGTGCGCGGCTACACGCGCCTCGAGGGTGTCGAATCGGCCGTCAAGGGCCACAACGACTACGTCACCAGCATCGACCATGCGGCCGAGGCTGCGATCATCGACACCCTGCGCAACGCCTACCCCAGCCACGGCTACCTGGCCGAGGAAAGCGGCGAGATCCCGGGCGACTCGGGCATCGTGTGGATCATCGATCCGCTCGACGGCACCACCAACTTCATGCACGGCTACCCGCAGTTCGCGGTGTCCATCGCCTGCCAGATCGACGGGCGCATCGAGCACGGCGTGATCTACGACCCCATGCGCCAGGAGCTGTTCACCGCCTCGCGCGGCAGCGGCGCCTTCCTGGAGAACCGCCGCCTGCGCGTCAGCAACCGCCGCTCGCTGGAGGGCGCGCTGATCGGCACGGGCTTCCCCTACCGCGACAACCTGCACCTGATCGACACCTACCTGGCGATGTTCAAGGCGGTGACGCAGAAGGCGGCGGGACTGCGCCGGCCGGGCTCGGCGGCGCTGGACCTGGCTTACGTGGCCGCCGGCCGCACCGACGGTTTCTGGGAATTCGGGCTGCGCGCCTGGGACACGGCCGCAGGCACGCTGATGATCCGCGAGGCCGGCGGCCTGGTCGGCACGCTGGATGGCGCCGAGTACAAGCAGGGCGGCAACATCGTCGCCGGCACCCCCAAGGTGTTCAAGGAGCTGCTGGTGGCCATCGCGCCCTTCCTCACCCCGGAACTTCGCGAGGCCGGACGCTAGCCCGGCTGCAGTACCCGCAGCGCCGCCTGGCGCTGCTGCGGAGCCTCGCGCTCGCGCAACAGCAGCGCATGCCAGCCGGTGCGGTAGGTCTCGTAACCCGGCGAGGCCGCGTGGCAGACGATCACGTGGCGACCCTCGATGGTGGTCTCCACCACGCCGCGGCGGCCGCGGAACAGCTCCGTCCGCTGCGGGAAATCGATCACTTCTGAACCCGTGCCGGCCGTGTCGGCCAGGATGCGCCCCTGCCCGTCCACCAGGCAGGCGCGCGTGCGGCCGCGCTCGGCATCGGACAGCGGCAGCTGCTCCACCACCGTCTGGCCCAGCGCCTTCCACTTGAACAGGATGCCCAGCACGCCCAGCGGCGAGCGATGCGGCGTATCCGGGTCGCGCACCGCGCAGGAATAGACCAGCACGCTCTGGTTGCCGACCAGGTCGGAGTCGTGCATGGACTGGAAGCCGAATTCGCTGCCGCTGCGCGTGGCCATGGCGGTGCGGAACCACTCGGTGTGCGCCACGCGCGCCCCGGCGCAGGCGTAGCGGGTCGGCCTGCCGTTGCAGATCACGCGGCCGGAAGGCTCGGCGATCACCAGGTCCGCGTACACGGTGTAGGAATCCAGGATCTGGCCGAGCCTGCGGCTGGCATGCGCCAGCGCATCGGGCGTGCCTTCGACCAGTGCACGCGCCACGGCCGGCTCGGTCGCCCACCAGCGCACATCGCAGCTGCGCTCGTACAGGTTGCGGTCGACGATGTCGATGGCGCCATGGGCCAGGTCGCACAGGCGGCTGGTCACCACGTCTTCGTTCAGCATCCGCAGCACCGCGTCGAGGTCGGCGCCGCGCGCCTGCGACTCGCGGATCAGCGAGGTGGCCGCCTCGCGCATGTTGTCCGACATGCGCGTGAGCTCCTGGCCCACCACGCCGAAGCCCGCACCCGCGGCGCCGGCGCGCGCGGCCTCGATGCGCGCGTTCATCGACAGCAGGTGGATGCCGCGGTTGATGTCCTGCATGCGGTCCACCGCGCCGACCACGTGCGCACGCATGTCCTGCGAAAGCCCGACCACGCGGGCGATCAGCTCCTCGGTGGAAAGAGCCATTGCATCCCTGCCGTTTTCTCCTGCATTCACTGCAGCCATTCGAGCCATACCCTCCGGTCCGTCGCGCAGTCTGAAGCCTGCGCACGCGGCATTCTGTGCGACAGGGCGCAACGGCGGGGCACGCGCGGCCCGCCGGCAAAGGTTTTTTGGTTTGCCCATCCAACGTCTGTTGTGGTTAGACTCAGTGCATGGTCACTGCAGACTCCAATGCCGTGGACTTCGCCGGCCGCATCGTGGTGCTCGGCTGCGGCAGCATCGGGCAGGCCATCCTGCCGCTGCTGCGCAGGCACGTACGGCTTTCCGGCGAAGCGGACCTGATCGTGCTCTCGGCCGACGAGCAGGGGCGCGGCGTGGCGCGCGATGCGGGCGCCGAGTTCGTTCACGTGCACCTCACGCCGGGCAACCATGCACGGCAGCTGGCGCGCTACGTACGGGCCGGCGACCTGGTGCTGAACCTGTCGGTGAACGTGTTCAGCCTCGACGTGCTGCGCTTCTGTTCCGCGCGCGGTGCGCTGTACGTCGACACCTCCATCGAGCCCTGGCCGGGGGTGTTCGACAACCCCATGCTGGAGATGCGCCAGCGCACCAACTTCGTGATCCGCGAGCGCACGCTGCAGCTGGCCAGGGAGCTGGGCCCGGATGCGCCCACCGCGGTGGTGGACCACGGCGCCAATCCCGGGCTGGTGTCGCACTTCGTCAAGCAGGCGCTGCTGGAGCTCGACCGCCAGCTGCGCGGCGGCCACGGGCGGCCGTCCACGCGCGAGGAATGGGCCCGGCTGGCGCAGGAGCTGGGCATCCAGTGCATCCAGATCGCCGAGCGCGACACCCAGGCCAGCGACCGGCCCAAGCGCCATGGCGAGTTCATCAACACCTGGTCCATCGACGGCTTCGTCAGCGAGCTGATGCAGCCGGTGGAGCTGTCGGTGGGCACGCACGAGAAGAACCTGCCGCGGCGCGCGCGCCAGCACCGCGCCGGCTCGCGCACGCTGTACCTGCCCCGTCCCGGCTGCGGCACCTTCGCCCGCAGCTGGACGCCATCGGTGGGCGGCTACCAGGGCATGCTGATCACCCACGACGAGGTGTTCTCCATCGCCGACACGCTGTCGCTGCGCGAGGGCGGCCGCTACACCTACCGGCCCACGGTGATGTTCGTCTACCACCCCTGCGACGATGCCATGCTGTCGGCCATGGAACTCGAGGGCCGCGGCTGGAAGATGCAGCCTTCCACGCGCCGCCTCGGCGAGGACATCGTCGCCGGCATGGACGAGCTCGGCGTGCTGCTGGCCGGGCACTCGCGCAATGCCTACTGGTACGGCTCGCAGCTCACCATCGAGGAGGCGCGCCGCCACGTGCCCTTCGCCAATGCCACCACCATGCAGGTGGTGGCCGGCGCGCTGGCCGCGATGGTGTGGGCCATCCGCCATCCGCGCAGCGGCGTGGTCGAGCCCGACGACATGGACTTCGAGGAGTGCCTGGCCACCGCCCTGCCCTACCTCGGCAAGGTCACCGGCGAGTTCACCACCTGGACGCCACTGCAGGGTCGCGGCGAGCTGTTCCCGGAGAAGCTGGACGTGGACCATCCGTGGCAGCTGCAGAACATCCGCAGCCGGCAGTGGGTGGCTTGAGCGCGGCGCCTGCCCTGCCGGGACTTCGCTGACACCACCCCGGTGCTACGCCGTCGCGCGGTCTCCAGGCGCCTTCGCGCGATCAAACGCTCTGACGAGCGTGGTAGTTCGCGATCGCCAACCCGCAGGCGACGCTGGTGAACGGATCGTGCCCCTCCACCCGCCCCGGGAAAATCGACTCCAGCAACGCCCGCACGGCAACGATCTCGGACGTACCGCCAGTGCGGATCACCGCATCGACCTGCCCTGCCTCGATGCCGGCGCGTGCAAGCACCGTCTCGACGCACTCCCGTGTCCGCGCCAGCACCGGTTCGATGATGGCGTTGAAGCGCGCCCGCGTGAACGGCACCGTGAGGTTCAGCTCGGGAATGTCGATGCGGGTTTCCATCGCGGCCGACAGCTCCACCTTGGCGCGCCGGATGGCCTGGAAGCAGTTGTAGCTGTAGTTGAAGGTGATGAGATCCAGCAGGCGCTGGAACTTCACCGCCGCCGGGCCGCCGCGGGCGATGCGGTCCACCACCATGGCGCGGGTGTGGATCTGGTTGAGCAGGAAGGTGGTGGGCCAGTTGATGATGCGGGCCTCGAACTCCTCGAAGGGGAACAGGGTGTCGACCACGCGGCCGTCCACCTCGCGCACCCAGCGCTCGCCCTTGCCGAGCTCGGGGAACAGCATCTGCTCGAAGATCAGCTGGTCGATGCGGTCGCCGCCCAGGGCCATGCCGTGGGTGGCCAGCACCTGGAAGTGGCCGCCCGGGGCGAAGCGCACCACGGCAAGATCCAGCGTGCCGCCGCCGAAGTCCACGGTGAGCGCGATGCCGGGCTGCTGGCGGCGCGCGCCGTGCAGCCAGGACAGCGTGGCGGCCACGGGCTCGGGATAAAAGCGGGCCACGGCCAGGCCCGCGTGCTCGTAGGCCTCGGCCAGGCGCGCCTCGGCCACCGTGTCGCGGTTGTCCGCCCTGCCCTCGAAGGTCACGGGCCGGCCGGCATGCAGCGGCGGCAGCGGGGTGCCGAGGTCGCGCTCCAGCGCGCCGCGGATGTGCTGCAGGATGGGCGTGAGCAGCGCCACCAGGCGGTAGTTGCGCTCGAACACGGACAGGCGCTCGGTGTCCGGGTCGCCGAGCAGGCGCTTCAATCCCAGGAACAGCCGTCCCGGCAGGGTGCGGTCCTGCAGCGGGCCGTAGACCACGTTGCGCTCGGTCTGCAGCCGCGAGATGTCCTCGCCGGTCTCGTTGCCCTGCACCGTGGAGGCGGCCTCGCCGATGACCTCGGCCACCAGCTCGACGCGGCGGCCGCGGTTCTCCTCCACGTAGCGCTCGATGGCCTCGCTGCCGGTGACGGCGGCATAGCCGCGGTCGAGGTGGATGGCGGTGGGCAGGATGGGACCGCCCTTGTCGAGGACCACGCGGTGCAGCTGCTCGCCGTCGAACCAGGCGGCGGCCGAGTTCGACGTGCCGAAATCGATGCCGATGCCGATGCGGGCCGGCTTGCCCCGTATCGCGGACATGGCCGTCAGCCGCCCAGGTAGGCGCTGCGCACGCGCTCGTCGGCGCGCAGCGCCGCGGACTGGTCGTGCAGCATGATGCGGCCGGTCTCGAGCACGTAGCCGTGGCTGGCGATCTCCAGCGCCAGGTTGGCGTTCTGCTCCACCAGCAGCATGGTGATGCCGCGCACCTGGTTGATCTCGCGGATGCGCGCGAAGATGGCCTTGACCAGCAGCGGCGCGATGCCCAGCGAGGGCTCGTCCAGCATCAGGAAGCGCGGCTGGCCCATCAGCGCGCGGCCGATGGCCAGCATCTGCTGCTCGCCGCCGGACAGCGTGCCGGCCAGCTGCGACTCACGCTCGGCCAGGCGCGGGAACATGTCGAACACGAAGTCCCGCTCGCGCTTCACCGCCGCCGGATCGCGCACCAGGTAGGCACCCATGGCCAGGTTCTCGCGCACGGTGAGGTTGGCGAACACCATGCGTCCCTCGGGCACGTGGCACAGGCCGCGCTGCACGATGCGATGCGGCGCCATGCCGTCGATGCGCTCCCCGTTCCAGGTGATCCGGCCGGACAAGGGCCGGATCAGGCCCGACACCGTGCGCAGCGTGGTGGTCTTGCCGGCGCCATTGCCGCCGATCAGCGTGACGATGGCGCCTTCCGGCACGGTAAGGGAGATGCCGTGCAGCGCGCGGATGGCACCGTAGGCGACGTTGAGATCCTCGATGACCAGCATCAGCCGTTCGCCACTGCAGGGGCTTCCTCGCCCAGGTAGGCCTCGATCACCTTCGGGTTGCTGCGCACCTGCGCAGGCGTCCCCTCGGCGATCTTCACGCCATGGTCCAGCACCACGATGCGCTCGCAGATGCTCATCACCAGCGGCATGTCGTGCTCCACCAGCAGGATGGTGGTGCCGAAGCGCTGGCGGATGCCGGCGATCAGGTTGGTGAGGTTGACCTTCTCGGTGGGGTTCATGCCGGCGGCAGGCTCATCCAGCAGCAGCAGCCGCGGGCGCGTGGCCAGCGCGCGCACGATCTCCACGCAGCGCTGGCTGCCATAGGGCAGGCTCCTGGCCGGCTCGCCCGCCACGCGCGTCAGGCCGAACATCTCCAGCAGTTCCATCACCTGGCGGTCCACCTCGGCCTCGGCACGGCGGAACGCAGGCGTGCGCAGCAGCGCGCCGCCGGCGCGGTGCTGCAGGTGGCGGTTGAAGGCGACGCGCACGTTGTCGGCCACCGACATCGAGCCGAACAGGCGGATGTTCTGGAAGGTGCGCGAAACGCCCAGCCGCGCGATCTGCCAGGGCTTCCTGCCGGCCAGCGAAGTCTCCCCCAGCAGCAGCGAGCCGGAGGTGGGCGCGTACACGCCGGTGACCAGGTTGAACACACTGGTCTTGCCGGCGCCATTGGGGCCGATCAGGCCCATCAGCGCGCCCTCTTCCACCGTGAACGACAGCCCGGAAACGGCGGTCAGGCCGCCGAAGCGCAGCGTGCAGGCATCCAGCGTCAGCAGCGGCTGGCTCATGCGCGCGCCCTGCCCGCCCTCGGGCCCCAGCGGAACAGGCCCTGCGGTCGCGTGATCATCAGCACCACGATCAGCACCGAGTAGATGATCATGCGCAGGTCGCCGAACTGGCGCAGGGTCTCGCTGGCCAGCGTCAGCAGGATGGCGGCGGCGATCACGCCCAGCGTGTTGCCCATGCCGCCCAGGATCACCATCACCACGATCTCGATGGAGCGGTCGAAGCCGAAGCCCTGCGGCGCGATGTAGTGGCGGAAGTGCGCGTACAGGCCGCCGGCCACGCCGGCGAAGAAGGCGCCGACCAGGAAGGCGATGATCTTGTAGCGCACGGTGTTGATGCCCATGGCCTCGGCGGCGATCTCGTCGTCGGCCACGGCGATGAAGCCCCGGCCCCAGCTGGAGTGCACCATGGCCCAGATGGCGTAGATGGTGATGGCCGCGATGCCCAGCGACCAGGCCAGGCTGGTGTAGCCGGGAATGCCGGCCAGGCCGCGGGCCCCGCCCACGGCATCGATGTTCTGCAGCACCACGCGGATGATCTCGCCGAAGCCCAGCGTCATGATGGCCAGGTAGTCGCCGCGCAGGCGCAGCGAAGGCACGCCGACGACCAGGCCCGCCAGCGCCGC
>CAYVZE010000060.1:0-16237 GCA_964455685.1 uncultured Steroidobacteraceae bacterium | reverse complement strand
GGACGAGGGCTTCCTCCGGCTGGTGTTCGCCGCGGACGCGGCCCGCGAGCTGGGCGCCACGCAGGTGAACCTGGTCGCGCCTTACCTGGCCTACATGCGGCAGGACTGCCGCTTCCGGCCGGGCGAGAGCATCAGCTCGGCCAGCTTCGCGCGGCTGCTATCCTCCACCTTCGACCGGCTGGTCACCGTCGATCCGCACCTGCACCGCCATCATTCGCTGTCGGACGTGTATTCCATCCGCGCTGACGCCCTGCAGTCGGCACCGTTGCTGGCCGACTGGATCGGCGCCAACGTGCAAAGGCCGCTGGTGATCGGCCCGGACGAGGAGAGCGAGCAGTGGGCCGGCGCCATCGCCGCGCGCATCAACGCGCCGCACGTGGTGCTGCGCAAGGTGCGCCATGGCGACCGGCACGTGGAGATCGAGCTGCCGGGCCTTGAACGCTGGCAGGGCTGCCAGCCGGTGCTGGTGGACGACATTGCCTCCTCGGGTCGCACGCTGGCCGTTGCCGCGCGTTCGCTGGCGCAATGCGGTTATCCCAGGCCGGTGGTGGCGGTGGTGCATGCGCTGTTCGCCGGCGATGCCCTGGATACGCTTTCGCCGCTCTGCTCGCGCATCGTCTCCACCGATGCCGTGCCGCATCCCACCAATGCCATCGCACTGGCGCCGCTGGTCGCCGGCGCATTGAAGGAAGCGGAGGGGCGATGACCACGCTGCGCTTCCTCGGCGGCGCCGGCACGGTAACCGGATCGAAGTTCGTGCTCGACCATGGCGACACCCGCCTGATGGTGGACTGCGGCCTGTTCCAGGGCCTGAAGAACCTGCGCCAGACCAACTGGAAGAGCCTGCCGTTGCCGGCGCAGAGCATCGACGCGGTGGTGCTCACGCATGCGCACCTGGACCACACCGGCTACCTGCCGCGCCTCGTCAAGGAGGGTTTCGGCGGCCGGGTGCTGTGCACCTCGGCCACGCGTGAGCTCACGGCGCTGATCCTGCGCGACAGCGCCCACCTGCAGGAGCGCGACGCCGACCTTGCCAATCGCCATGGCTTCTCGCGCCACCACCCGGCGCTGCCGCTGTACGACCAGCATGACGCAGAGCGCGCCATCGGCGTCATCGACACGGTGAAGCTGCACCGCGAGACGAAGGTGTACCGTGATGCCACGGTGCTGTTCCGGCGCGCCGGGCACATCCTCGGTGCCTCCACGGCGCAGATCCGCATCGGGGGCCGGCGCATCGTGTTCTCCGGCGACCTGGGCCGTTACGACGACCCGGTGATGCACGACCCCGAGCCCGTGCCCGAAGCCGATTACCTGGTGATGGAGTCCACCTACGGCAACCGCCGGCACGAGGCCCTGGACCCGGTGGAGGTGCTGGGCGATATCGTCGAGCGCACGGTGGCGCGCGGTGGCACGGTGGTGATCCCGGCCTTCGCCGTGGGCCGCGCGCAGTCGCTGCTGTACTTCCTGTGGCAGGTTCGCAGGCGCCCGGCCCTGAAGGACCTGCGGGTGTTCCTCGACAGCCCGATGGCGGCCAGCGCCAGCGCGCTGCTGCACCGTTTCGACAGCGAGCACAAGCTCAGGCAGCAAGACTACGAGGCCGCCTGCGCCGCCGTGCAGTACGTGGACAACACCGAGGAGTCCAAGGCGCTGTCGGCCGACCGTGACCCCAAGGTGATCGTCTCGGCCAGCGGCATGGCGACCGGCGGCCGCGTGTTGCACCACATCGCCGCGTTCGCGCCGCAGCCGCAGAACACGCTGCTGTTTTCGGGCTTCCAGGCCGCCGGCACCCGCGGCCGCAAGCTGCTCGAGGGCGCGGAGGATGTGCGCATCCACGGCCAGTGGATCAAGGTCAATGCCGAGGTCGCCAACCTGTCGATGCTGTCGGCGCATGCCGATGCCGACGGGCTGATGCGCTGGCTGAATGGATTCCGCCGCCCGCCGCGGCAGGTCTTCATCGTGCACGGCGAGCCGGATGCTTCCGAGGCGCTGCGTGAGCGCATCGGACGGGAACTTGGCTGGGAAGCCACCGTGCCGCTGATGGACGAGGAGTTCGAGCTGTGAGTGCAGTGATTCCCGGTGGTTCGCCGCCGGCCCTGCGCGCCACGCGCATGCAGCTGCATGCGCAGCACCAGGCCATTGCGGTGATGCGCCGCGACTGCCACGTGGCCCATGCCGAGGGCCTCTCGCCACGCTCGCAGGTGCTGGTGCAGGCCGGCGACCGCGAGGTCCAGGCGCTGCTGTACCAGACCGACAGCCCGACGCTGGCGCTGGACCAGGTGGCGCTGTCCGAGGCTGCCTGGAAGGCGCTGGGCGTGAAGGACGGCGATGCCGTGCTGGTGCGCCATCCGCCGGTGCTCGAGTCGCTGGCCGGCGTGCGCCGGCGCATCCACGGCCAGCGCCTGTCGGCCGCCGATCTCACGGCCATCGTGCGCGACGTGGTGGCGGGCCGCTACACCGACGTGCACCTGGCCGCCTTCCTCACCGCCACGGCTGCGCTGCCGCTGGACGAGGAGGAGACCACGGCGCTGACGCGCGCCATGGTGGATGTGGGCGATCGCCTGCGCTGGTCCTCGCCGGTGGTGGTGGACAAGCACTGCATCGGCGGCCTGCCGGGCAACCGCACCACGCCGCTGGTGGTGGCCATCGCCGCGGCCTGCGGGCTGACCATGCCCAAGACTTCCTCGCGCGCCATCACCTCGCCGGCCGGCACCGCCGACACCATGGAGACGCTGGCGCCGGTGGACCTGGACCTGGCCACCATGCGCCGCGTGGTGGAGGCCGAGGGCGCCTGCCTTGCCTGGGGCGGGGCAATGCACCTGTCGCCGGCCGATGACCTGTTCGTGCGCGTTGAACGCGAACTCGACATCGATACCGAGGGCCAGCTGATCGCCTCGGTGCTGTCGAAGAAGATCGCCGCAGGCGCCACCCACGTGGTGATCGACATCCCGGTGGGTCCCACCGCCAAGGTGCGCAGCGCCGAAGCCGCCGGGCGGCTGGCCGGACAGCTGCGCCGCACGGGAGAGGCCTTCGGCCTGACGGTGCGCTGCCTGTTCACCGACGGCATGCAGCCGGTGGGACGCGGCATCGGCCCGGCGCTGGAAGCGATGGACGTGCTGGCGGTGCTGCGCAATGAACCGGATGCGCCACAGGACCTGCGCGCCAGGGCTGCCTGCGTGGCCGGCGCGGTGCTGGAGCTGGGGGGTGCCGCCGCACCCGGCGACGGCGAACACATGGCGCTGGAAGTGCTGCGCGATGGCCGCGCCTGGGACAAGTTCCAGCGCATCTGCAATGCGCAGGGCGGCCTGCGCGTGCCGCCGCGCGCCTGCCGCATCGAGGCGCTGGTGGCCCCGCGCGCAGGCATCGTCACGCGCATCGACAACCGCAGGCTGGCGCGCCTGGCCAAGCTGTGTGGCGCGCCGGAGAGCCCGGCGGCCGGCGTCCGGCTGGAAGCGCGCCTGGGCCAGGAGGTGGCTTCCGGCGATCCGCTGCTGCTGCTGCACGCCAGTTCACCGGGCGAGCTGGCCTACGCAATGGACTACGCGCGCGCAGCCGGCGACATCCTGCTGATCGAATCCTGAAGGACAAGGAGGTATCGATGGACCGGCGTTCCTTCATCACCGGCATCACGCTGGCCTGTGGGGTACTGGCGGCCGCGCCGGCGCGGCCTGCATCCGCCGCGCCCGCGGGCATGCCGGCGAACGTGGCTGCTGCCCTGCGCGAGATCGGCCCGCGCATCGATGCCGCGGCCACCCAGCCGCTGTACGCGCCGCTGCACGCCGGCAAGGCGCATCCGGGCATCGAGGTGCGGCGTGAGCTGGCCTACGGGCCGGACCCCAGGCATCGCGCCGACGTGTTCACGCGGCAGGGCGTGGGCGGGCAGGGCAGGCCCATCCTGGTGTACGCCTACGGTGGCGGTTTCCGCGGCGCATACCGCAGCTCGCCCGATTCGCCGTTCTACGACAACATCGGCTATTGGGCCGCGGAAAACGGCCTGGTCGGCATCACCATCCAGTACCGGCTGGCGCCGGAGTTCACCTATCCGGCCGGCGCCGAGGACATCGCGCGCGTAGTCGCCTGGGTGCGGGAGCATGCAGCGCAGTGGGGCGGGGATCCGGCGAAGGTGTTCCTCTGGGGCCACTCCTCCGGCGCGGCGCACACGGCCGATTACCTGGTGCGCACGCCCGGTGCACCGGTGCGCGCCGCCATCCTGATGTCCGGCATCTACGACCTGGGCGAGGGGCCGTCGATGTGGAGCCATTACTACGGGGAGGATGCCTCGAAGTATCCCGAACGCTCCTCGCTGCAGGGGCTCATCCAGCTGCCCCTGCCCATCATGGCGGTGTGGGCCGAGCTCGATGCGCCGAACTTCATTCCCGACACCGAAAGGCTGGTCAGGGGGCGGCGCGAGGCGGGCAGGCCGGTGGTGGAGGTATTCCTGCCCGGCCACTCGCACCTGTCCGAGGCCTATGCCATCGGCACAGAGGACGTGTCCCTGGCGGAGCCCCTGCTCAGGTTCATCCGCGAGCATTCGGACCGGTGATCGCGGCCCGGGGCCCGCGCTTCCGGCAAGGGCTGCCGGGGGCAGCGTCCGCCGCCAAACTCGCGTAATCTTTCCCTGTCGATAAACCGGACAACGCCGCCATGCCCCGGCGGCCAGGGGGAAACATGAAGGGCAAGACTGTCAGCGGCATCCTCTCCTGTCTCGCGACCCTGCTGCTCGCCGCATCGGCGAATGCCGCGGAAGCGGGCCGCACGCCCACCGGGGGACTGACGCCCGAGCGCGAGGCCGAGCTGGCCCAGCGCCATGACGGCTTCCTCGGCGCGCTGGCGCCGGAGAACCTCGCCAAGCCGCGGCCCAAGCCGCCCTTCGACCTCACCGGCACCTGGTTCGTGAACCTGCGCAACTCGTTCGCCGACTTCCGCTTCGGCCCGCCGTACCCGGAGTTCTACGAGCCCGGCCAGACGGCGCTGCGCGAGGCGGAGGAGGCGCGCCGCCAGGGCGTGCCGTACCGTGATGCCATCGGCCAGTGCTTCCCGGCCGGCATGCCCATGATCATGACGCGCGTGCACCCGATCAGCATGGTGCAGCTGCCCACCATCATCTACATGATGTTCGGCTTCACCAACCAGATCCGCTTCATCTACCTGGACGGCCGCTCCTTCACCGACCCGGACATCGTCGAGTACACCTACAACGGCGAGTCCATCGGCCGCTGGGAGGGCGATGCGCTCATCGTGCACACCAAGTACCTGGAGCCCAACCAGCACTACATCGACTCGGGCATTCCCATCAGCGACCAGTTCGAGATCATCGAGCGCATCACGATGGAAGAGGACGGCATGCTGCGCATCGACTACACGATGACCGACCCGAAGATGTGGAAGGGCGAGTGGAAGAGCACCAAGCGCTTCATCCGCCAGGACTACAGCGACATCCCGGAGTCGCACTGCCTGCCCAACCTGAACGAGGACCTGCCGAGCACCACGCAGGGCCAGCGCGCCATCGACCAGCGCAGCGCGAACTGAGCAGTCCGGCCGCCGGTCCCTGGTCAGGCGGGACCGGCCGGGCCGGTCGGCCTATTTTTTCTTCCTGAACAGGTCGCCGAGCTTCTTCAGCGCGTCGCCGGCGTCGCCGCCCGTGCCCACGGCGGTGGCAGGGGAGCCCTTCGCCGCCAGGCCGGTGAAGCTCACCAGGTGCTCGCGCACCGAGCGGATCTGGCGGCTGGGCAGCACTTCGAGCTGCTCGACCACGAAGTCCGGGCTGAAGACCGTGGAGTCGGGCGTGGGACTGCCGGCATAGCGGTGGTAGGCATAGGTGAGCGAGGCCGTGCGGGTCTCGCCGGGCCCGATGACGAACTGCGGATCGGCGCTGTCGCGGGTGACGATGCCGATGCCGCTGACGTCCCTGGCCGATCCCACCTTGTATCGCAGGCCATTGCCGTCGACCAGCGTGCCTGAACCATTCTGGTAGGCGAGGATGACCGGTGCACCGGAATGATTCTGGAAGCGCACGCGCAGCTGCACGTACCAGTCGCTGGACTGCTGGCTGGTGGTCAGGCCGGTCACCTCCGCGGTGAAGGTGCCGGCGGAGAAGCAGGCCGGCTTGTCGCCGCAGGGATCCACGGCGGGTGCGGGCGCGGCAGTCGCGGCCTGGGCCGCGGCCGGCGGCGCGCCGGCAGCCGGCGCAGCGGCCAGCAGTCCATCACGCAGTCCGGCGAAGCTCACCAGGTGCTCGCGGCCGGCGCGGTACTGGTTGCCAGGAAGCGCTTCGATCTCCCGCAGCGCCATTTCCAGCCTGAACTCCGCCCCGGCCAGCTGGTTGTACGCACGCCAGTCCAGCTCGAAGCGGGCATCGGCGCGTTCGCCGGGCTGCAGCGTGAAGCGCGTGTCCAGGCTGCCCTGGGAGACCAGGCCGATGCCCCGCACCGAGCCGCTGTCGCTGATGGTGTAGCGGTTGCCCAGCTCGTCGATACCCAGGCCAGAGCCGGTCACGTAGCCCAGGATGAGCGGCTGGTCGGTCTTGTTCTCGAACTTCACCGTGGCGATCAGCATGCGCTTGCCCGACTGCTCGATGGCGCGGAAGTCGCTGAGCCTGGCGCTGAACCTGGGCACGTCGACGCAATGCTGGGCGCCCTCGCAGCCGGCGGCGCCGGCCGGCGCGGTGGCACCCAGCGCCGCGAGGGCGGACAGCAACATGGAGGCGGTGGGACGGAATGTGGCCATGGCGGTTCTCGCTATCGGGTGATGGGAAGGAGGTCACTGCGGGACGGGCTTGACCCGGGCCAGCAGGCGGTTGCCCTGCTGGGTGCGGATCTCGTACTCGATCACGTCCGCGACGATGCTTCCGCCCCGCGGCGCCGGTTGCACGGCGGTGATCTTCGCCAGCACGTCCAGCCTCACGCCGCGGCCATGGCCGAGGCTGTCGAGGACGGCCTGCGAGGCGGTGCCGGGCACTGCCCAGATCTGGGCGTCGCGGCCATTGCCGAAGCGCAGCGCAACCTCCTGGCGCAATGCCTTGAACGGCACCGAGGAGCTGGGCGCAAGCGATGCCAGCGAGAATTCCTCGTATGCCGGATCGTATTCGCTGAGCCTGTCGGTCAGCGAGAGGCGGATGAGGCCGATGTCGCGCACGGCCTGCAGTCCTGCCAGCAACTCGGCCCGCACCTGCTCGCGCCGGGCCGCCTTCTCCGGCCCGGGGGCGAAGGTGACCCGATCGTCGTACTCCACCCACTGCTCCAGCGGCGGCGTGAGGCCGGCCAGGTCGTGGTAGAGGAACACCATGGCGCTGGCGTCGGGGTTCACCAGCTCGCGGGTCCGTCCGGCGAGACCGCCGGCGTTGCGGGTGCCGGCTGCAGCGGTGGCAGCAGAGGGGGAGCCCGGGTCGCCGGCCGGGCTCGCGCCCGGCAACTGCGGTGCAGCGGCTCCGGCCGCGGATCCAGCGGCCGGATCGCCGCAGGCCCCGATCATCAGCGCCGCTGCGAGCAGGGGCAGTGTCCGCGAAATCTGCATCGCACCCGTGCCTCTCACAGCGTGGGCGCACTGGCGTTCTTCGACGCCTGCTCCACTTCCTGCCGGCGCCGCTGCGCATCCAGCTGCCCGAGCGCCCGCTCGGTTTCGGTGATGGCCTGGTAGCCGCCGGCCTGGTCGACCACCGCGACCTGCAGGTACTCGGCCAGGTCGGGGTTGTCGCGCAGGGGATAGATGGCCGCTGCGACCACGATGCCGCAGTCCGGGGAGAAGTGGTTGCCCGCATCAGGGCTGGCGACGGCCGAGCAGCGCTGGAAGAGCGGCGAGGATTCGGTGATCGGTCGCTGCCTGAGGTCGTGGGCCCAGTGCAGCTCGTGGCGCGGTGCGCCGGGCATCGCCGGCCTCTTGCGCATGGGCGGCCCGTACTTGGCGGTCAGGGCCTGTTCGACGCTCGCGATGGTGGGCTGGCGCCCGGCCTCGAACCATTCCTCGCGGGCGACGCTGATGACCTTCTCCTCGGCGGGCAGGCCCATGGTCGCCACGTACCAGCGGGATTCCCCGGCCTTCGTCTCGCGCACCACCCGGTTGGTGCTGCGGGCCATGGCTGCGTCCTGCATCTCGCGCATGATGTCCTGCGAGCTCTTCTGCACCCGCTCCCGGGCGAACTTCGCCTCGAATCCCTGTCGCAGCTTCTGGCCATAGGTCTGGATATCGAAACCGCGGCGGGACTCCGTCACGACCAGCAGCTCGTGCGAGCAGAGCACCAGCTGCACCGCCTCGTCGTAGCTGATGCCGGGGCGCACGCCCACCACGTCATCCACCGGAGCGTTGGCTGGACGCGACGGCGAACGGGTCTTCGCGGGGCATCTGACCTTGCCGCGGGCTTCCGCCGCGACCTGCAATGCGGTAGCGTTGCCCGAAGCTGGCGCGGCCGCCGCAGAGGGCGCCCCGCTGGTTTCCGCCGCACCCTTCCCGGACCCACAACCTGCCAGGGTGCATCCCCCCACCAGCGCAACTGCCAGCATCCACGTTCGCATGTTCCCCTTGCCCCTTGCCTGCATCCTTCCGGTCCGGATCGGCGCAATGGAGCAGGAATGCAACGGCACTGTCCTCACGCCACCCTCACCAATTCCTAACCCGGCCTGAAATGGCCTGCGGCCACGGAACTTGTGGTGGAAGATAGGGACAGGAGGGAAAAAGGAAGACCAGCAGGATCCGGCCAGGGAAGAAGATGAGCAGCCACGGGGGGGAATCCCAGCTTCCGCAGTTCCGGTTCCGCTTCGGGACCGCCGAGTTCGACGAGGCCCGCTTCGACCTGTGCGTGTCGGGCCTGCCGGTGGAGGTGCAGCGCAAGCCGCTGGAGATCCTCGCCCTGCTGCTGTCGCGACCGGGCGAGGTCGTCACCAAGGAAGAGCTGCTGGAAGCCGTCTGGAAGGGCCGCCCCACGGTCGAGAACGTGCTGGCCAACGCCGTGGCCAAGCTGCGCGGCGCACTGGGCGAGGAGAATGCCGCCCGCATCACCACCGTGCCCCGCGTGGGCTACCGCTTCGACGGGCCGCTGCAGCGGATCGCGGTGGGACGGGTGTTCGTCAGCCCGCTGGAGCTGAGGTCGGGCGCCGCGGTCCCGGGCCGCGAGAGCTTCCTGCTGGAACGTCCGCTGGGACGCACGCTGGGCAGCGAAGTCTGGCTGGCCCGGCAACCGCGCACCCGCGACGTGCGGGTGTTCAAGTTCAGCCTCGATGGCGAGCAGCTCGGCGCCATCAAGCGCGAAGCCACCATGATGCGGGTGCTGCGCGACACCCTGGGGGAACGCGACGACTTCGTGCGCGTGTACGACTGGAACTTTGAGTCCCCGCCGTTCTTCCTCGAGTGCGAGTACGGCGGCGAGGCCCTGCCGGAATGGGCTGCCGGGAACGGCCACCTCGCGGCCATGGATCGCAGCGAGCGCATCGCCTTCTTCGCCAGGATCGCCGAAGCCATCGCCGCGGCGCACAGCGTGGGCGTGCTGCACAAGGACCTCAAGCCCGCCAATATCCTCGCTGCGCCAGATGGCGGGGGCTGGCGGCCGCGGCTCACCGACTTCGGCAGCAGCCGCCTGCTGCAGCCCGAGAGGCTGGAGCAGCTGGGGATCACGCGGCTGGGACTGACCGTGGAGCGCCACGAGGATTCAGGTTCGGGCACCCCGCTGTACCTGGCACCGGAGCTGATCGCGGGGGAACCGCCCACGGTGCGCAGCGACATCTATGCGCTGGGCGTGATCCTCTACCAGCTGCTGGCCGGCGATTTCCGCCGGCCGATGGCGCCGGGCTGGGAACGCGAGATCGATGATCCATTGCTGCGCCAGGACATCGCCGAGGCCACCGACAGTGATCCGGCCCGCCGCCTGGCCAACGCCGGCGAACTGGCCGACCGCCTGCGGCGCCTGCCGCAGCGGCACGCGGAGCGCGCGCGCCGGGAGGCCGGGGAGAGGGCCGCGGCGGCGCTGCGCCGGACACTGGAGCGCAATCGCGCGCGCCGTCCCTGGGTGATCGCAGCCATGGTGGTGCTGGCGGTGGGCGCGACCTGCAGCAGCCTGCTGTGGTGGCGAAGCGAGCAGCAGCGCCACATCGCGCAGCGGCAGATTGCGCGGGCGGAGGCCATGGTGCGTTTCCTCGACCATGCACTCAGCGCCATCAGCACCGGCAACAGCGGGCACGGCAACGACGCCACCATCCGCGACATGCTCAGGTTCGCCTCGGTGCCTGGCAATGGCTACCTGTCTGCTGACCCGGAAGTGCGCGGCGACATCCACAGCCTGCTGGGCAGGTCGTGGCGCAACCTGGGGGATGCCGTGCGCGGCGTGGCCGAATACCGCACGGCCGTGCGTGGCTACGCCGAGGCCTTCGGGGAGGATCACGAGCTGACCCTCCGCACCCGCTATGCGCTGGTCCGCACGCTGGCCTACGTGCAGACGCCGGCGAGCTTCGCCGAGGCCCGGGCGCTGCTGGCGGAAACCGACCGGCTGCTCGGCGCAAGGCTGGAGCAGGATCATCCACTGGCGCTGCAGGCGGCGCTGGAGCGGGGCATCCTCGAGCTGCGCCAGTTGCGGGTGGAACCGGCGCTTGAGGCCCTGCGCCGCGCCGACGGATTGCAGCGCCGGGTCCTGCCGGAGGACGCCGGCATCGCGGCGCTGATCCGCGGCAATGTCGCCGATGCCCTGCGGCGGGCCGGCCGGCCGGATGAAGTGCTCGACTGGCTGAGGGCGGTGCTCGCCGATCCACTGATGGAGCTGCAACAGGTCGGCGCGGTCGGCATGGCGTTGTTCCAGGCGGCCGAGGCCGGCGCACTGCACGACCTCGGCCGCCATGCCGAGGCGCTGCCCCTGGCGCAGACGGCAGCCCGGACCAGCAGCCGCTACCTGGGGGCGCGCAACTACCTGCCACTGGTGCAGAAGTCGCTGCTCGCCAGCATCCACGATGCCCTGGGCAACTGTCCAGCCGCGCTGCAACTGGCCCGGGAAGTGCATGAGGGCATGTTGCAGGAGTTCGGCGAGGAGATGCAGGCAACGCTGATCGAGACCGGCAACCTCGGCCTGCGTGAATACGAGTGCGGCGATCGCGCCCTGGGGCTCGAGTACCTGCGGCGCGCCGAAGGCGGCCTGCGGCTTGGTTTCGGCGAGGACAACCTGGCCGCCCGGCACTTTCGCGATGCATTGACACAGTCCCTGGCCGGCGCGGCACGCAGCGAAGCCGGGCCGCAAACCGCTGGTGCGGGTTGAAGTGGGACGGAAACGGGCCGCCATCCTCGCCACGGGAGCCAGGACGACATTGCCGGGGGGAGTACTGAAATCCAGGTGCCGCCGCCTTTGCAGCCGCGCGCCGGTGGCGGCCGGCGCGGCCCTTGCCATGTGCGTTGCCCATGCCCAGTCGACCGCCACTCGGATCGAGGAGGGCACGCTGGATGAACTGCAGGAGATCACGGTGTCGGCGCCGTACGGCGCTTCGGGCGCCGCTCTGGCCGGAAGCGGGGAGGGCACGCGCTCCAGGTCCTCGGTGGACAATGCCTACCTGCTTACGCAGCCAGCCGGCCAGAGCGTCGCGCAGTCCCTGAACCTGGTGCCCGGCCTGAACTTCACGAATGCCGATGCCTGGGGCGCCAGCGGCGGCAACCTGCGCATGCGCGGTTTCGACGGCAGTCGCATCTCGCTGATGGTCGATGGCATCCAGCTCAACGACAGCGGCAACTACGCTATCTACACCGGACAGCTCCTGGATCCGGAGATCATCGGCACGGCATCGGTGAACCTCGGCACCACGGACGTGGACAGCCCGACCGCGTCGGCCACCGGCGGCACCATCAACCTGCTGATGGCGGCCCCGGCACGCCAGGCGGCGCTGATGCTCAGGCCCAGCATCGGCAGCGATTCCTTCAGGCGGCTGTTCCTGCGCGCCGATACGGGCGAGTTCGGTCCCTGGAACACCACCGCGTATGCAACCTGGTCGCTGCAGGAGTACGACAAGTTCAGGGGGCCGGGGCGCCTGCGCCGCCAGCAGTTCAACGCGCGCCTGCGGCAGGACCTGCGCGATGGGGATTTCATCAGCCTGGCCGCGCACTTCAACCGCGGCCGCAGCCATTTCTACCGCAATGCCACGGCGGCGCAGTGGCGCGAGCAGGGCCGGGACTTCGACTATTCGCCCATCTGCGAACGGCCGGTGCCCGCCAACGGCAGCGTGCAGGACGAGGGCGATCCCGCCCATTCCTGCAGCAGCTACTACAACGTCCGCGTCAATCCCTCCGACACCGGCAACATCCGCAGCCATTCCAGTTTCCGCATCGGCAGGGGCCTGCGCCTGACCTTCGATCCTTCCTTCCAGTACGTGCTGGCCAATGGCGGCGGCTACACGGTCGTGCCGGAGGATGACATGCGGTTGCGTGGCGACCCGATGGTGCCCGGCGTGGACCTCAACGGTGACGGCGACGTCATCGACCGTATCGCGCTGTACACGCCCAACAACACCCGTACCCGTCGCTTCGGCCTCAATACCGCGGTGCTGTGGGAGGCTGCGCCGGGCGCCCTGCTGCGCCTTTCCTACACCTTCGACCGCGCCTGGCATCGCCAGACCGGCGAGGCGGGGCGCCTGGATGCCCACGGTGATCCGGAGAACCTGTTCGGCGGCCTCAAGGGCGGGCCGGTGCCGACGGCCGATGGCAGCCTGCTGCGCCGTCGCGACCGCAAGTCCATCGCGCTGCTGCACCAGGTGTCGCTGGGTTATTCGGGCAGGTACCTCGACGGCCGCCTGCGGCTCAACGCCGGCGTGCGCGCGCCGTTCTTCCGGCGCGAACTCCACCAGTACTGCCACACACCCGTATCCAATCCCGGCGGAGATCCCTGGTGCACCACCCAGGCCGAGGACGGCCCTGCCGATGCGCAGGGCCACGTGCGCCTGGCCGGCAGCGGCGATGCCCTCTACGTGCGGCCCTACGAGGGCACCCGCAAGTACGACCGGCTGCTTCCCAACATCGGCGTCTCGCTGCTGCCCCGCGGCGGCGCCGGGCAGGTCTTCCTCAGCTATGCCAGGGGATTGTCCGCGCCGCGCACCGACAATCTCTACAGCCTGCAGGTCGTCGACGCGCGGCCGGAGACCACCCACACCTGGGAGCTGGGGTATCGCCACCAGGGCAGCGCGCTGCTTGGCGCGGCCACGCTATGGAAGACCCGCTATGCCAACCGCATCGTCAGCGCCTGGGACGAGGAACAGGGCATCATCACCGACCGCAATGTCGGCAAGGTGAGGTTGTGGGGCATCGATGCGGCGGCCGGCATGACGCCCTTGCCGGGCCTGTCCGTGTACGGCACGGCCTCGTTGATCCACAGCCGCATGAAGCAGGACATCCGGCTCGACGCAGCCACCCTCGCGGCCACGGCCGGCAAGGAGCTGGTGGATACGCCGGAGCTGATGCTCGGCGCGCGGCTGCAGTACCAGGCGGGAGGGGCGCTGCTGGGCCTGCAGGCCAAGTACGTGGGCAGCCGCTGGTCCAATGACGTCAACACGGAGAAGGCCGGCTCCTACACGCTGGTGGACCTCGATGCCACCTGGGAATTCACGCTGCGTGGAAGCGCCTCGAGCCTGCAGCTGAACGTGCTGAACCTGTTCGACCGACGCTACCTGGGCGCCATCGGGACCTCGATCGCCGGCCCGGCATCCTACGCCGCCGGCGCCCCGCGCAGCCTCCAGCTCACCTGGACACTGGTGCTGGCCGGCGCGCGGTGAGCCGGCCGCTCAGTTCAGCTTGGTGCCGTCGGCCAGGGTGATGGAGACGTAGGAACCGCCCGGCTTGCCATCGCGCAGCGGTCGCACCACCACCTCCACCTCGTCACCCGGCTTGATGGTGGTGCGCTTCCAGCCGTTGCGCACCAGGTTCTGCGGCGTGTTCATCTCGATGGCCCAGACCTCGGTCCTGCCATCCTCGCCGGTCACCTCGACCTTGAAGGAGCTGTGCGGGTTCACCCAGTTGAACTCGGTGACCTTGCCCTTGATGGTCTGGGTACGCTCCGAGTCGAACATCGCGCCCGAGTGATGGGCGAGGGCGGCGGGCACCACCAGCAGCGGGGCCAGTGCGAACAGGATGCTGTTGAGCTTGCGGTTCATGGTCATGACTCCGGAAAGTGGGTCTACGGCGCCGGCGCGGCGTTGGGAACGTTGACGGGCCCCCGGTTGCCCGAGAAGGCCGCTTCCTTCAGCACGGTGCCGTCGGGAAGCGTGACTTCGATGAACAGCCCGCCCTTGTGCCCGGACAGGTCGCGCAGCGGGAACATCACCAGCGTCACCTCGTCCCCGGCCTTCAGGCTGGTGGACTTCCAGCCCTGCCGGCGCAGGTTGTTGGGGCTGTTGAGTTCGATCGACCAGTCCTCGGCCTTGCCGTCGCTGCCCGGAACGCTCATCTGGATGAAGGCGTGGGGGTTGGTCCACTGGAATTCAGTGACCGTGCCCTTGATGGTCACCCGCTGGCTCTGGTCGAACATCGCGAAGGAGTGATGGGCCAATGCCGTGCCTGCTGCTGCCAGCAAGCCGAGCACCAATGAGGTCCGCTGCCAAAATCCCATCCTCTGCCCCCCGTCAATACTGGATTGCACAACGATGCAGGCAGTATATCCTGCTGCCGGGAGCAAGGAATCCGGGGGTCATCCGATGCCGCGAATGCGGGCCGTTTTTCTGGGGTGCCTGGCGCTGTCCGGGCTGGCGTTTGCGGCCGGTGAGGCCGGGCAGCAGGGGGCCGCGTGGCCGAAGGGGCAGTATGCCGCCCTCGACCGCCTGCCTGACTGGGGCGGCGTGTGGGTGCTCGCCCGCGGCCCGGGCGGGCCGCGGCAGCAGCCGGTGCTCAAGGGCCAGTACCTGGAGCAGTACCGGGACTGGCAGCGCTACCTGGAGCGGGAGGGCACGCCCCGCCGCGACGTCTCCAACTGCATGCCGCCGGGCATGCCGCGCATGATGGGAACGGGCCAGTACCCGCTGGAGTTCCTGTTCACGCCCGGCCGGGTGACCCTGCTGCACGAGGCCTGGATGCAGTGGCGCACCATCTGGACCGACGGCCGCGGGCATCCCGAGGACCTGGACCCGGGGATCTTCGGCCATTCGATCGGCCGCTGGGAGGGCGACACCCTGGTGGTCGACACCATTGGCATCAAGACCATCACCGAGATCGAGCAGGGCATGAAGCACAGCGACAAGCTGCGCGTCACCGAGCGCTTCCGCCTCTCGCCGGACGACCCGGACACGCTGGTGGTGGAAACGACCCTGGAGGACCCCGAGGCGCTGGCCGAGCCCTACCGCCGCACCTATACCTACACGCGGCAGCGGGACTGGAACCTGATGGAGTTCGTCTGTGCGGAGAACGACCGCAATCCGGTGGGCCAGGACGGGCAGACCCTGTTCGAGTAGGCCGGCCCCGGGGGCCTCGGCTGGCGGGACCGCAGGGCCCGCCAGGAGGCCCTGGGCGACCCGCGGGGCCGAAAAATCCCCCCTCGAGGGGTTTACGTGCGCAGTCCGAACCCCTAGAATCATCGGCCCGCTTGGAGGGTCAGGCGGGCTGAAGTTTCTGATTCAAAAGGCCCCCAATGCGGGGCCTTTTGCTTGATGGGAGGGCCTTTGGGCCCTTTTTTGTTTCCGACGGGTCGGGTGGAGAAGAGGAGGTACGGCCGATCATGCTGCGCGAGCGCCTGATTGCGATGACCGAGCCCCTGCTTGCCCGCCTGGGCTACGAGCTGGTCGACGTGGAATACGCCGCGACCCGCTCGGAGGCGACGCTGCGCGTGTACATCGACTGGCCGGACGGCCGGATGCCGCCGGAGCGTGCCGCCAATCCCGCGGAGGGCGGGCTCTCCGAGGGGGGGATCGGCATCGATGATTGCGAGCGGGTGAGCCGCGAGCTGTCGGCGCTGCTCGATGTGGAGGATCCCATCGACGTGCCCTACCAGCTCGAGGTCTCCTCGCCGGGCGTGGACCGGATCCTGCGCACGCAGGCGCACTATGCGCGCCACGTGGGGCAGCGGGTGCACGTGGAACTTCTGGCGCCGCGCGAAGGCGGGCGCCGCCGCTACACCGGCGAGCTGGTGCGGGCCGGTGACGGGGATTTCGACCTGATTGTGGATGGAATGGTGGTGACGGTGCGTTACGCAGAGGTGGGCAAGACCCGCCTCGCGCCCGAATGGCGCAGGTCGCAGCCGCGAGGAAAGAAGCGATGAACAAAGAGATCCTGATGGTGGTCGATGCCGTCTCGAACGAGAAGGGCG
>CAYVZE010000059.1:0-16862 GCA_964455685.1 uncultured Steroidobacteraceae bacterium | reverse complement strand
GCCGGTATCGCGTACTTTCAACGGTCGTTTGGCGCGGGCTGCCGCCCCACCACCACTTCAATCCCGCCGCCGCGCGTCCCCGATGCGCGGCCGGCGCGGGACCTCCCCCGGCCTGGACGCGCCCGGGCGCAGGGCCTGGCGTGCCAGGCACGCGTGGACGCTGCGACTGCCGGCTTGTTATCGTCATGCGGCAACGGGGGGTTACATGGACAAGCTGAACCGACGCGATTTCATTGCTTCGAGCGGCGCCATTGCCGCCGCAGGCGTGGCCACCGGCGCCGCCCGGGCCGCTGCACCGGCGGGTTCGCCGCCACCGGCTTCGGGCACACCCGAGCCTTCCTTCGCCCGCCGCGCCACGCCGCTGCGCTTCAACGCCAGCATCGACGACTGCGAGGTGGTCGGGAAGATCCCCGACGACATCGACGGCGCGTTCTACCGGGTGGGCTACGAGTGGTACTACCCGCCGAGATTCCCCGATGACGCCATCCTCAATGCCGACGGCTACATCAGCATGTTCCGCATCAAGGACGGCAGGGTGCACTACCGCGGCCGCTGGGTGGAGACCCACCGCCTGCAGCAGCTGCGCAAGGCAGGACGCCAGCTCTACGGCTATTACCGCAACCCCTATACCGACGATCCTTCCGTCGCCGATCCCTCGCGCCCCAACCTGCGCACCGTGGCCAACACCGCGCCGCTGGTGCATGGCGGCAAGCTGTTCGCGCTGAAGGAGGACGGGCTGCCCCACCGCATCGACCCGAACACGCTGGAAACGCTGGGGCCCTGGGACTTCGACGGCGCCTACCGCAGCCAGACCTTCACCGCCCATCCCAAGATCGACCCGGTGACGGGCGAGATGATCTCCTTCGGCTACGAGGCCACCGGACTGGCCAGCGATGACCTGTGGATCTACATCCACGACCGCGACGGCCGGGTGAAGCGCGAGATCCGCACCAAGGTGCCCTATGTCAGCGTGATCCACGACATGGCGATCACGCAGAAGTACATCCTGATCCCCTTCGGCGGCTACGTGACCAGCCCGGAGCGGCTGCACCAGGGCAAGGTGCACTGGGGCTGGGACGCCACGCAGCCCTCGTACATCGGCGTGATCCCGCGCGATGGCGAAGGCCGCGACATGCGCTGGTTCAAGGGCCCCCTGCGCTGCATGATGCACACGCTGAATGCGCAGGACGAGAAGGACGGCACCATCACGCTGTATGCGCCATTCTGGGACGGCAACTTCTTCCCCTTCTTCCCCAACGTCGACGGCTCGCCGTTCAACCCGGCGCTGGCGCGCGCCTTCATCCGCCGCATCACCATCGACCCGCGCTCGCGTCGCGACGGCTACCGCGAGGAGGTCCTCTGGCCGGGACCGGTCAACGACCTCGGCAAGGTGGATCCGCAGGTGATGAGCCTGCCGACGCGCTACTTCTTCACCTCGTACGGCGACCCGGAGCGCCCCTTCGACCGCGCGCGCATCGGCGAGGATGCCCCTGCCTCGGCCACCAACTGCTACGGCCGCTTCGACGTGGCTACCGGACGCATCGACAGCTTCTTCGCCGGGCCCGTGCACGGCTTGCAGGAAGTGAGCTTCGTGCCGCGCAAGGGCGGCGCGGAGGGCGAGGGTTACCTGGTGGGTGTGGCCGAGAACTTCGCCGAACGGCGTGGCGAGCTGGTCATCGTCGATGCACAGCGCCCCGGCGACGGCGAGATCGCGCGCGTCCTGCTGCCCTTCCGCCTCAGCCCGCAGGTCCACGGCATCTGGGCCAGTGCCGGGGAGCTGCCGCTGGCCTGAGGGCGGCTCAGTCGTTGCGGCGGAACTTCGCCGAGTTCCGCCGCATCAGTCCCAGCAGCCATGCATGCGGCAGCAGGCGCGGCATCAGCGCCACCAGCTTGTAGAACAGGCCGGGCACCACCATCACCCTGCCCCGCTCGACGGCATCGATGCCGGCGCGCGCAACTTCATCGGCATTGAGCCAGATCCAGCGCGGCAGGCGGTTCATCATGTCGCGGTTGCCCACCACGTCGTGGAATTCCGTGTATGTGAATCCCGGGCACAGCGCCGTGGCGTGCACACCCGCATCGGCGTTCTCCAGCGCCAGTGATTCGGTCATGCGCAGCAGGAAGGCCTTCACCGGCGCATACAGCGTCTGGCCGTCCGGCCCGGGGATCAGCGCCGCCACCGAGCACACGTTCAGGATCCTGCCGGCGCCATGTGCGCGGATCTCCGGCAGCAGCCGCCAGGTCAGCTCGCTGGCCGCGCCGACCATCAGCTGCAGGAAGGCGGCGTGTGTAGCCCAGTCCACCCGGTGGTAGCGTCCGGACACGCCCAGGCCGGCATTGTTCACCAGGATGCGCACCGACAGGCCGCGGCGATGGATCTCCTCCACCAGCTTCGCCGGCGCCGCCGGGTCGGCCAGGTCCGCGGCGATCACTTCCACCGGAACCTCCCGGCGCAGCAGGCTCGCCAGCGCATCGAGGCGGTCCTTGCGCCGCGCGGACAGGACCAGCGGCACGCCGCGGCGCGCGTACTCCCATGCCATGGCCTCGCCGATTCCCGAGGAGGCGCCCGTGATCAATGCATAGCCGGAATGCTTCCCGGCAGTCACCGCCGCGGCACCCTGTTGTTGCGATAACCGTGCAGCATGGCGCGTTGTCCTACATCAGCTGCCCTTGCACCAGCCTACGATGGCCGCACCAACAATGGGAGGTGTCCATGAGCTGGCTCTTCGTGATCATCGTAGGCGGCATCGTCGGCTGGATCGCCAGCATCCTGATGAAGACCAACGGCCAGATGGGAATCATCGCCAATGTGCTGGTGGGCATCGTGGGCTCGGCGCTGGGATTCTGGCTTGCCGGCCAACTCGGCATTGCACCTGCCAGCGGTGTGCTGCGCTTCCTCATCGCGCTGGCCGGCGCAGTGCTGCTGATCTTCATCCTCCAGGCGCTGGGCGTGTTCCGGCGTCCCTCGGCCCGCTGACAGCGACCTGCGCGCAGTCCCGCCCGGATGGCGGGACTGCGCGCTCTTGTCGGGTCGGGGCCTGGAGTCCGCCCCTTCCCGGCGCCACTTACCAGCCCGACTCCATTCCGTAGGGCACCGTGGTCAGCACGGCCTCGATCTGCCGGATCTGCCCGTCCACGATCTTGAACACCTCGGCGATGTAGAACGAGAACGGCTGGCGGAACATGGGCTGCACGTCGATGGGCGTGCGCTCCAGCGTGTTCGACATCTTCCCGGGCGTGCCGTCGTGGTCGAAGTAGGCCCAGGCAAAGGCCAGGCCCTTCGTCCGGTCCACCACCTCGAAACGCCGCTCGCGGATGTCGGTGACGATGACCTGGAAGCCGGTGTCGAACTGCGTCTTGCAATCCATCGAGGCAATGCTGCCGGGTGCTGCATCCGGGTTGCTGGCCATGATGTTGCCGTTCTCGCGCCGCTGGCATTGCGGCGAGAAAGACGTGCCCTGCGAGCTGGTCCCGGTGTCGATGCCGGTGAAGTAGGCATTGCTGATGCGCACCAGCTCGCCGCGCGGCAGCCACTGCTCCTGCGGCAGCAGCTGGTCCATCAGCGGGTGCGGCTCGGCGAACTCGCGCGCCGGGGCGCCACCGGCCCCCGCCGGCCCGCCCCCCATGCGGCGATTGACCAGCACCTCGATCTCGGACACACGCCCGTCCGGCTCCACGCGCAGGCGCGCCGCGTACCAGTTGTTGTTGCCGTTCTCGCTGATGCGACCGAGGATTCCGGCCTGCCCCTCTTCCTCGTCGATCACGTCGAGGCGATAGGTGGGCCTGCCCGATGCCGTGGCCCACAGGCCATCCCCCAGGTTCAGGCGCACACCATTCTCGGTGTACTTGACGTTGCGCGTCACGGGCAGGCGCGAGGGATCGCGCGCCGCCAGCGCATCGAGGTAGGTATCGAGCGTGCGCTGCAGGCACACGCGGCTCTTGTCGCAGTCCGCGCTGGCCGCCGCCGCGGGCATGGCAGGCAATGCTGCAATGGCCGCGAACGCGATGATCGATCGCTTCATGGTTCCCCCGGTGACTGGAATCCATTGTTGGAGGCCGGGCAGTATATCGGAGCGAACCGCTCCGGCTTGCCCGCTGCGCGAAGCCGCCCGTCGGCCACCTCCAGGCCTCAGGGCGCCCAGTACACCTCGACTTCCGGACGCGGCAGTGACAGCAATGCGGCGACCGGCCAGCGCAACGCGGATGCCCCCCTGGAAGCCTCTCCCACCAGCCGGCGCTTGGCTTCCCCGGTCACGAACAGGAAAAGGCGTGCCGTCCCGCAAAGCGCCGCGAGGTTCAGCGAGATGCGTTGCTCCGGTGGCGCCGGCGCACGCATGGGAAGGATGGCCGGCGCCGCGCCGGCGTCGAGGCAAGCGGCAAGCCCGGGACTGGCCGGGAACAGCGATGCGAAATGGCCGTCCTCCCCCATGCCCAGCACCACGGCATCAAAGGGCCACGCGGCCGAGGCGATGGCCCGCCACGCCGCCTCACCGGCCTCATCGATGCCGGCGGTGGATGAGTGCAGCGGAATGAAGTCCGCCAGGGCCGCCCGCTGCTGCAGCAGCTCGCGCCGGACCAGCGCAGCGTTGCTCGCGGCATCGCTCTCCGGCACCCAGCGCTCGTCGGTCAGCGTGACATGGACGCGTTCCCAGGGCAGCACTGCCGTTCGCAGTGCGTGGAACAGCGGCAGCGGCGTGCGCCCTCCCGGCACCGCCAGGCTCGCGACCCCGCGAACCTCGATGCCCGCCTTCAGCGACGCGGCCACCTCCGCCGCCAGCGCGGCGCCCGCCTGCTGCGCGCTGCCGAACTCGTGGAAGATCACCCTTCGCCGTTCCACTCGAAGCCGTCGCGGCTGATCAACGAGGTGGCCGCCGATGGTCCCCAGCTTCCGGCCGTGTACAGCTTGGGCGCCCGGTCGTATTGCTGCCAGCCCTTGCGGATGGGGTCGATCCAGCGCCAGGCGGCATCCAGCTCGTCACGACGCATGAACAGCGTCAGGTTGCCCTTGATGATGTCGGTGAGCAGGCGCTCGTAGGCGTCGAGCTGACGCACCTTGAAGCTCTCGACCAGGTCCAGCGACAGGTTCACCGGCTTCAGCAGCATGGTCTCCCCGGGACTCTTGGCCAGCACCGTCAGCGTGATGGCATCGCGCGGCGACAGCGCAATGGTCAGGCGGTTCGGCAACTGGCCCACCGTGGACTCGAAGATGGAGTGCGGCACATCCTCGAAGGTCATCACGATCTCGCTGAGCTTCTCCTGCAGGCGCTTGCCGGTGCGCAGGTAGAAGGGCACCCCGGCCCAGCGCCAGGTGTCGATGTTGGCCTTCAGCGCCACGAAGGTCTCGGTGGTGGAATCCGGCGGTACGCCCTCCTCCTCCAGGTAGCCGCGCACGGGCTGCCCGCCCACGGCGCCGGCCTTGTACTGGCCGCGGACGGTACGCGTCAGCACGTCGGCGCCGGCGATGGGCTTCAGGGCGCGCAGCACCTTGAGCTTCTCGTCGCGCATCGCGTCCGGGTCGCTGGAGGTGGGCGGCTCCATCGCGATGATGCACAGCAGCTGCAGCAGGTGGTTCTGCACCATGTCGCGCAGCGCGCCGGTCTGGTCGTAGAAGCGGCCGCGCCCTTCCACGCCCAGGGTCTCGGCCACGGTGATCTGCACGTGGCGGATGCGACCACGGCGCCATAGCGGCTCGAACAGCGCATTGCCGAAGCGCAGTGCCAGGAGGTTCTGCACCGCCTCCTTCCCCAGGTAGTGGTCGATGCGGAAGATCTGCGATTCGCTGAACCAGGCGGCCACGTGCTCGTTGATCTTCGCGGCCGATTCGCGGTCCTGCCCCAGCGGCTTCTCCAGCACCACGCGCGACTTCGGCGTGGCAAGCCCGCACGCGCCGATGGCATCGCAGGTGCCGGCAAACAGCGTCGGCGCCATCGACAGGAAGAAGATGCGCGTGACCTCCTCGCGCCCGCGCAGGAAATCCGCCAGCGCCGCGAAGGACTCCGGCTGCGATGCATCCACCGCGAGGTAGTGCAGCAGCTGCGCGAACTGCAGCCACTGCTCCCCGGAGAACACCGCCTGCGCATGCTCGCGGCAGCTCTTCTCCACCTCGGCGAGGTAGGCATCGCGCGAACGCTCGCCGCGCGCCACGCCGACGATGCGCGCCGTGGCCGGGAACTGCCCGGCGGCAAAGCGGCGGTACAGGGCCGGCAGCAGCTTGCGCATCGCCAGGTCGCCGGTACCGCCGAAGAGTACGAGGTCGAAGTCCTGCAAGGTTTCCATGGGGTCATTCTCCGCCGTGCCCAGGACATGGACAACCGCGGCCGCGTCTTACAGTATGGTGCGCATGAGCGCCGCTTCCGTGCCGTTGCACCCAACGGTTGTATGGGTCACCCAACGAATCATCGCGCGCAGCGCCGGCTCCCGCGCCGCCTACCTGGAGCGCGTGCGAGCCGCCCGGCACGAGGGACCGGCGCGCGCGCGCCATGGCTGCGCCAACCTCGCGCACGGCTTCGCCGCCGCAGGCCCCGACAAGGCGGCGCTGCGCGACAGCGCATGGCCCAACCTCGCCATTGTCTCGGCCTACAACGATATGCTCTCGGCGCATCGGCCCTACGAGCGCTACCCGGCGCTGATCCGCGCTGCGGCACGCGAGGCCGGCGGCACTGCGCAGTTCGCCGGCGGCGTGCCGGCCATGTGCGACGGTGTCACCCAGGGCACGGATGCCATGGACCTGTCGCTGTTCAGCCGCGACACCATCGCCATGTCCACCGCCATCGCGCTGTCGCACAACATGTTCGACGCCGCGCTGCTGCTGGGCATCTGCGACAAGATCGTGCCGGGGCTGTTCATTGGCGCGGCCGCCTTCGGCCACCTGCCGGTACTGTTCGTGCCCGGCGGCCCCATGCCCTCGGGTATCCCCAATGGCGAGAAGGCGCGCATCCGCAACCTCTATGCCGAAGGCAAGGCCACGCGCGAGGAACTGCTGGCGGCCGAGGCGGCCAGCTACCACACCGAGGGCACCTGCACCTTCTACGGCACCGCCAACAGCAACCAGATGATGATGGAGCTGATGGGCCTGCACCTGCCCGGCGCCTCCTTCGTCAATCCCAACACACCGCTGCGTGATGCACTGACCATCGAGGCCACACGTCGCGCGCTGCGCCACAGCGCCCCCGCCGGAGGCCACCTGACTTTCGCGCAGACGGCCGACGAGCGTGCCATCGTCAATGCCATCGTCGGCCTGCTGGCCACCGGTGGCTCGACCAACCACACCATCCACCTGGTGGCCATGGCGCATGCCGTGGGCATCCAGGTCAACTGGGATGACTTCAGCGACCTGTCGGCCGTGGTGCCGCTGCTGGCACGGGTATATCCCAATGGCAAGGCCGACGTGAACCACTTCCATGCCGCCGGCGGCATGGGATTCCTGGTCCGCGAGCTGCTCGGCGCCGGCCTGCTGCACGAGGACATCGCCACCGTGTTCGGCACCGGACTGCGGGCCTACACGCAGGAGCCCTGGCTGGGCGACGCGGGCCTGCAATGGCGCGAGGCACCTGCGCAAAGCGGCGACCGCGATGTGCTGCGCGGCGTGGCCGACGCCTTCCAGCCCGAGGGCGGCATCAAGCTGCTCAAGGGCAACCTGGGCCGCGCCATCATCAAGGTATCGGCGGTGAAGCCCGCGCACCAGGTGGTGGAAGCGCCGGCGATGGTGTTCACCAGCCAGCAGCAGGTCCTCGATGCCTTCCGCGAGGGCCGCCTGTCGCGCGACGTGGTCGTGGTGGTGCGCGAGCAGGGCCCGCGCGCCAACGGCATGCCCGAGCTGCACAAGCTCACGCCGGCGCTGTCGGTATTGCAGTCGCGCGGCCACCATGTGGCGCTGGTCACCGACGGCCGCATGTCCGGTGCCTCGGGCACGGTGCCGGCCGCCATCCACCTCTGCCCCGAGAGCATCTGCGGCGGCCCGCTGGCACGGGTGCGCGACGGCGATGTCATCCGCCTGGACGCGCCGCGCGGCACGCTGCAGGTGCTGCTGGACGACGCCGACTTCAATGCCCGCGAACCGGCGCCCCGCGAACAGCTTGCCGATGCCGGCACCGGCCGGGAACTGTTCGCGGCCTTCCGCATGCTGGCCACCGATGCGGAGTCCGGCGCAAGGAGCTGCAATCCATGAAGGGCGAGATCCGCCGCATCCTGCAACGCGCACCGGTGGTGCCGGTGATCGTGGTCCATGACGTCGCCGACGCCGCGCCGCTGGCCACGGCGCTGGTCGAGGGCGGGCTGCCGGTGCTGGAGGTCACGCTGCGCACGCCGGCGGCGCTGGAGGCCATCCAGGCCATGCGCCGCGCAGTGCCCGAGGCCATCGTGGGCGTGGGCACGCTGACCTCGCCGGAGCAGTTCGCCGCCGCGCGCGCGGCCGGTGCGCAGTTCGGCGTCTCGCCGGGACTGGCGCCGGCACTGCTCGGCGCCGCGCGCGCGCAGGGCGACTGGCCCTTCCTGCCGGGCGTGATGACCCCCTCGGAACTGCTGGCCGCGCGCGAAGCCGGCTACGACTGCTGCAAGCTGTTCCCGGCCCGGCAGGCCGGCGGCGTGGACATGCTGCGCGCGCTGCACGCGGTGTTCCCGGACGTGGCCTTCTGCCCCACCGGCGGCATCAGCGCGGAGGATGCCGCGGCATACCTCGCCCTGCCGAATGTCCTGAGCGTGGGCGGCTCCTGGGTGGCGCCGGCGAAGCTGGTCCGCGATCGGGACTGGGAGGGCATCCGCAGGCTGGCTGCAGGCGCCGCCGCGCTGCCGCGGGGCTGAAAAGAAACCTCAGGTGTTTGCAGCGGCGGCTAGTTCGCCCGCATCACCGCGGAAACCGCGCGGCGATGCGCGATTGCCATCTTCCATGAAATGCGCGAACAGCCGCCGCCCCAATCCGATCAACATGCGGCGTTCCTCGGGGCTCATCAGCTGCACCAGCTTCAGCTGGTCCTGCTGCAGGGCCGGCATCACCTTGTCGAACAGTTCGCGCCCGGCCGGAGTGATGGACAGGTGCACCCGCCCCACCGGGGAGGGCCGCCCGCCCGTGGCCGCCTCCACCTGCAGCACCGCGGATTCGATCAGTCCCTTGGCCTGGGCGGTGCGCAGCGCGCGGCTGACCTGGGCCTTGTCCATGGCGGTGAGCTGGGCGGCCAGCGTGAAGCGCACGGGGGAGTACTCGGCCACCGTGGACAGCAGCCGCCACTCGGGCATGGACAGTCCCCAGGGCTCCAGGTGCCTCCTGACCATGCCCTGCTTGGCCAGGCCCGCCAGGCCCATCAGGCAGTGGGCCGGGAAGTCGAAGTAGCGAAGGTTCTCGCCGTGCGCGCCGGGACTGTCCCAGGCCCGTCCCGTTTCCTCCCAGTCCTTGAGCTGCACGGCTCTCTCCCGATTCGTTGCCAGTCGCAGGCCGCAGCCTTAGGCTTTGCTGCAGTTGCAAATTGCAGTGTCGGGGGCCTGAGCAAGGATGAGTATTCGACAGGCAGCTAAACCAAAGTTTAGGCACCCGCCCGGCCCATTCCTTCCCCCGGCATGAACCTGCTGCTCGTCGACGACCACGCCCTGTTCCGCGAGGCATTGCGCGCGCTGCTGGGCAAGGTCAGCCCCGAGGTCTCCGTGTTCGAGGCCGCCACCGTGCAGGCGGCCCTCGCCACCTGCGCCGACACCTCCATCCGCATGGTGCTGCTGGACCTGGGACTGGCGGAGTCCGACGGCATCGAGACGCTGGAGCGTTTCCGCCGCGGCTGCCCCGAGCTGCCCGTGGTGGTGCTCTCCGGCGACCGCGACCCCGGGCTGATCCGCGAGGCCATCGAGCATGGCGCAGCCGGCTACATCCCCAAGTCGCATACCTCCGAGCAGATGATCGGCGCGCTGCGCTTCGTGGTGTCCGGCGGCGTCTACCTTCCGCCCGAGGTGCTGCAGCCGGCGGAACGCCCGGCCACCGGCATCGGCCGTTTCGCGCTGCTGTCGCCGCGCCAGCAGGAAGTGGCCCGCATGCTGCTGCAGGGCCAGCCGAACAAGGCCATTGCGCGCGCGCTGTCGATCTCGGAGGGCACGGTGAAGGCGCATGTCTCGGCCATCTACCAGGTCATCGGCGCACGCAACCGCGTGGACGCGGTCACGCTGGCCGCCCGCCACGGCTTCATCGTGATGTAGGCCATGGCGGGCACGAGGCAAGAGGCTTCCTCCGACCCGGCAACGGATGGCGCAGCAGCGGCCGACCCGCGCGCGCCGGGCGAAACGCGCGCGCTGCTGCGCATCGTGGCCGCCCAGGCCGAGAACTCCAACCCGCTGGTGGCGGTCGCGGCGCTGGTGATGATCTTCACCATGTACGGCCGCGTGGATACCCTCGGCCTGCTGGTGTGGGCCACGCTGGCCTTCATCATGGGCGTGACCCGCCACCTGATGTCGCGCCGCATCCTCGCGCGCATCGACACCGCCACCGACGCGCAGATGGAGCGCGACTTCCGCGTGACCGTGAAGGCCTCGGCCGGCAATTCCATCGTGATGGGGCTGGCCTTCTGGCTGATCGCCGCCGGCGCCGACATGTACATCCGCATGATCGTCACGCTGGTGTCGCTGGTGCACATGGCCGCGGTGATGCTGTACCTGATGCCCGGCGTGGGCTACCGCCTGGTCTGCAGCGCCGGCAACGTGCTGCAGGGCGCGCTGTTCTGGCTGGGGGTCGCCAATGCCGACGGGCCGCACTGGGAGATCCTGGTGGTGTACTGCGGCATGTACTGGTGCGGCATGGTGGCCGGGCGCGAGCAGTTCCGGCAATTCCGCGAGTCGCTGCGGGTGCGCGACGAGAACGCGGCACTGCTGGCCCGGCTGGAGAGCGAACGCGCGGCGGTGCAGGTGGCGCTGGAAGAGGCACGGCTGGCCAACAAGAGCAAGAACCGCTTCCTGGCTGCTGCCAGCCATGACCTGCGCCAGCCGCTGCATGCGCTGACGATGTTCCTGGGCACGCTGGGATTCCACATCGGCGGCGACGAGGGCAGGCGCCTGCTGGGACGTGCCAATGAAACCCTGCGCGTGCTGGACGAGCAGTTCAACAGCCTGCTGGACCTGTCGCGCTTCGACGCCGGCGCGGTCACCGCCAGCCCGCGCGCCTTCCGCCTCGACGAGCTGCTGCACAAGCTTGGCGAGGAGTTCCGGCCGCAGGCCGAGGCCAAGGGACTGCAGCTCACCGTGCAGGTGGCTCCCGCCCTGGCATGGTCCGACCCGCTGCTGCTGGGGCGGCTGCTGCGCAACCTGCTCGACAACGCCGTGCACTACACCAGCCAGGGCGGCGTCGTGCTGGCGATGCAGCCGGAAGCGGAGAACCTGAAGGTCCTGGTGCGCGACACCGGGCCGGGCATCCCCGTGGAACAGCAATCCTCGGTGTTCGACGAGTACGTGCAGCTGGCCAATCCCGCACGCCAGCGCGAACGCGGCGTGGGACTGGGGCTTGCCATCGTCAAGCGCATCGACCAGCTGCTGGGCCTGAAGCTGTCGCTGGCCTCCCGGGCCGGCGAGGGTTCCACCTTTGCCATCCAGGTGCCGCAAGCCGCCAGCGAAAGCGTCGAGGTACTCGCCCCCGCGGCCGCCGACCCGCTGGCCTTCCGCCTCCACGCCGAGGTGTGGATCCTGGACGACGACCCGGTGGTGCTGGAGGGACTGGAGGCACAGCTTCGCGCCTGGGGCGCCGCGGTGAGCACGTTCCGCGATCCGCAGGCCGCGCTGTCCGCATTGCGCGATGCCGCCTGCCCGCCCGCGTGGCTCCTCACCGACGACATGCTCGGCGAAACCCTTTCCGGGCTTGAACTGGCCGGCCAGGTGCACCTGGCCCACCCCGGGGTCCGCGTGGCGCTGATCACCGGCAACACCGAGCCGGCCCGCCTCGCGCAGCTTCGCGCCAGCGGCCACCCGGTCATCATCAAGCCGGCCACGCCCGAGCGGCTGGCGGCCCTCCTGGCCGGTCCCGGCGCAGCTCCCGCAGCCGCCCCGGCCGCCTGAGGCTCCCGGCGATGAGCACGGGCCGGCAGTTCCGGACTGCCCGGCCTGCGTTATGTAGCACCCGGTCGGAGAACGGTGGCGCGGCAGCTAACATGGGCCCGTGCCTCCCCCGACACAGCACCTGCCCGACGACCGGCTGCTGGCCGCCTATCGCGCCACGCGCTATCGCGTGGCCGCCCCTGGCAGGGACCTGCTGCTGCGGGTGGATCGCTACGACGAGCAGCTGGCCAAGCTGCTGCGGGAAGCCTGGGTGGACAGCGCTGCACTGATCACGGCGTGGAACCCCCGCAGCCAGCGCCAGGAAGAAGCTCGCAACCGCGCGCTGCAGGAACAGCTGGTGCGTGAGCTCGAGGCCGCAGGCCATCCCTGCCTGCCCGGCCGCAACGAGGCGCCGCTGGAAGAATCGGTGGACTGGAACGAGGACAGCGTGCTGGCGCTGGACATCTCGCTGGACCAGGCGCGGGTCATCGCGGCCCGCTACGGCCAGCACGCATTCCTGTGGATCGACAGGGAAGCCACGCCGCGGCTGGTCCTCACCGCGGCGTGACCTTCGGCGGGCTTCCTCAGCCCTTCTTCTGCTCGGCCCAGGCGGCGAAGGTGCTGCCCTTCTCCGCCAGCTCGCGCAGCAGCCTGGAGGGCTCGAAGTCGCGCGCGAGGCGGCCCTTCGAGTACTTCTGCAAGCCCGCCAGCACCGTGTCCAGGCCGATCTGGTCGGCATAGAACATCGGGCCGCCGCGACGGCGCGGGAAGCCGTAGCCGGAGGTGTACACCACGTCGATGTCCCCGGGGCGCAGCGCCACGCCCTCCTCCAGCAGCTTCGCGCCCTCGTTGATCATCGCGAAGATGCAGCGCTCGATGATCTCCTGGCGGGAAATGCGGTCACTGCGGGCGATGCCGAGCTTCTTGCCTTCCTCGGACAGCAGCTTGATCGCCTCCTCGTGGCGCAGGCGCTCGCGCGAGCCGGCCTCGTAGCGGTAGTAGCCCTTGCCGGTCTTCTGGCCCAGCCAGTTCTGGTCGAACAGCACCTGCGAGGCGCGGTAGAAGGTCGGGTCGTCCTTCGGCACCTGGTCGGGGTTGGCGCGGCGCACCTTCACGCCCACGTCCACGCCGGCCATGTCGTACACGGCCAGGATACCCATGGCCATGCCGAACTCCTCCAGTGCGCCGTCCACCTCCGCCGGCTCGGCGCCTTCCAGCACCAGCCGCTCGGCCTCGCGGCCGTACGGATCCATCATGCGGTTGCCGATGAAGCCGTAGCTGACCTTCGACAGCACGCCGATCTTGCGCAGCTTCTTGGCCAGCGCGAACGAGGTGGCGATCACGTCGTTGGCGGTGGCGTCGGTGCGCACGATCTCCAGCAGGCGCATCACGTTGGCCGGGCTGAAGAAGTGCAGGCCCACCACGTCGGCCGGGCGCTTCGTGGCCTTGCCGATCTCGTTGATGTCCAGCGTCGAGGTGTTGGTGGCCAGGATAGCGCCCGGCTTCATCACCCGATCCAGCTCGGTGAAGATCTTCTTCTTGAGCTGCATGTCCTCGAACACGGCCTCGATGACCACGTCGACGTCGGCGAAGTCCTCGTAGCGCGTGGTGCGGCGGATCAGGCCCATGCGCTTCTCGACGTCCTCGGGGGTCATCTTGCCGCGCTTGACGCTGACCTCATAGTTCTTGCGGATGGTGGCCAGGCCGCGGTCCAGCGCGGCGTCGTCGACGTCGAGCAGCACCACCGGGATGTCGGCATTGGCGAAGGCCATGGCGATGCCGCCGCCCATGGTGCCGGAGCCGATGATGCCGCAGCTCCTGATCTCGCGCGGCTTGTCGGCCTCGGACACGCCCGGCACGTCGGCCACGCGGCGCTCGGCGAAGAACAGGTGGCGCATGGCCTTGGACTCGGGCGTGGTCAGCGAGCCGTCGGAGAGGGCCTCCTCGACGGCCTGGCCGCGCTCGAACGGCAGCTCCCAGGAGGCACGCACGGCGGCGATGTCCAGCTCGGGGGTGATCATGCCCTTGTGCTGCTTGGCGGCCTGGGCGCGGAAGGCGGCGATCTCCTCGTCCGACAGCGGCGTGACCTTCATGTCGCAGACGCGGCGCGGGCCCTTGCCGGCGGCCACCAGCTGCTTCGCGTAGGCGATGGCCGCGGCGCGCGGGTCGCCCTCGAACACCTCGTCCACCAGGCCGAGGGCCTTGGCGTCGGTGGCGCCCACCGGACGGCCGTCCAGGAACATCTGCAGCGCCTTGCTGGCGCCGATCAGGCGCGGCAGGCGCTGGGTGCCCACGGCACCGGGCACCACGCCCAGGGTGATCTCCGGGAAGCCCAGCTTGGCGTTCTTCTCGGCGATGCGGTAGTGGGCGGCCAGGGCCAGCTCCACGCCACCGCCCAGGGCGGTGCCGTGCAGCGCCACCACGGTGGGCTGCGGCAGCTGCTCGAACTCGGCCAGAATGTGCCTGAGGTACGGCGGCAGCATCGGGCCGGAGAACTCGCTGATGTCCGCGCCCGCGATGAAGGTGCGGCCGGCGCCATACAGCGCGACGGCCTTCACCGACGGGTCATTGGCCAGCTGGCGGGTGATCTGGAGCAGGCCGCGACGGATCGCGGCGGAAATGGCATTGACGGGCGGATTGTCGACAGTAATGACGGCAATGCCGTCCTCGACGACGACGCTGATGGGCTGGGTCAACCTTCACTCCTCGCTGTGCTGTTGGGCGGCGGCGGGCCCGCCGCGCGCACGAGGGGCGCATTCTAGATCAATCAGGCGGCGAGGCCACCGCCGGTGGGCCGGACCGAGTAAAAACTGCGAGGTTATCAGTCGCGCTTTTCGGCCGGCCTCAGCTCCTCGTTGAGGCGCTGGAACAGCTTCCGGCCCAGTTCGATCACGGTGCGCCGCTCCTCCGGGCTCATCAGCTCAATCAGCCGGAGCTGGGTGCGCTGCGCCTGCGGCATGACCTGGCTGTAGACCTCCTTGCCCCGCTCGGTGATGCGCACCATGACGCGGCCGATCGAGGACATGCCGCCATCCTGGCGGCGGTCCATGGCCACCACCTCGGTGGCCACCAGCCCCTTGCCCTGGGCGGTGCGCAGCGTGCGGCTGATCTGCCCCTTGTCCATCAGGGTCAGCGAGGCGATCTGGGAGAATGGCACCGGGGCTCCGCCCGCCACCGAGGTCAGCAGGCGCCATTCCGGCACCGACAGGCCCGCCGGTTCGAGGCAGGCGCGGCTGACGTACGACTTGGCGAGGTTCGCCAGCGCGATCATGTGGAAGGCCGGGAAGTCCTGGAAACGGAGGTTTTCACCATATTCGCCAGGGTCCATCCAGGCTTTCTGGACCTCTGTCCAGTCACTCAGCACTTCATGACACCTCGTAGGTCGACAGGCTGACGGTGCCCTCGCCGAGCCGGCCCAGGTCCAGGCGGCCGACCAGCAAGGAAGGGGATTCAGGCAGCCCGCTGTCCGGAGCAAGCAATTCGGTGGAGGTACTCAGGGTTGCGGCCCGGCCTGGCTGCGCCGCGCCAAGGAACCCGCGTTCGACCACCTCGAGCCGCGAACCTTCGCCGGTGCGCACGGCAAAGCGCGCGGTGACTTCCTGTCCTGCCGGGTGGTCGCGCCACCAGATGCTTCCGCCCTCCACCTGGCCGGACAGCAGGCGGCCCGCCACGCGGCCGCCCGTGATCCTGGCGACCCGCTCGCCCGGCACGGCAACGGACGCCGCAGCCACCTCCAGTTCGGCATGGAAGGCCGGCGCGGCGCGGGGATGCACCTCGCCGGCCGGCAGAAGTCTCGCTGCCGCTGGCTGCGGCAGCATGGGCGCAAGGGAGGCCGCGCTGACCGTTCCCAGCACTGAACGCCTCGATATCCGCGCTCCCGCCATCGCCGTGCCTCCCTGTTGCCTCCAGCTCGCATGTTGCGTTGCGGAACCGCGAAATTGTACCTTCGACCGGAGATATTTCGATGGAGTTGATCCATCAAACTCGTACGGGCACGAAAAAAAGCGTGCGACTTGCTCGCGGAAGCCGCCGCTGGAATTGCACCAGACGGAAGCTGTTCCCTAGCGTGGCGGCGGCGGTTGCAAGGTGCGCACCGCCTGGATCACCACCGGCTTGAGCTGGGCGCCGCCCTGCTTCACGTGCTCGATGATGGCCGCGCGCATGCGTGGATCCCAGAACTTCTGCATGTGCAGGGCAATGCCCGGGGCAGCCTCCGCCTCTCCATTCTCGCCAATGAAGAAATTCGCGATGTCATTGGCCATCCGTACCAGATGGTCGACGTTCATGCTCCCCTCGCCTGTGCCAGCAGCTCACGCTGCAAACGATCGTATTCCTGGTGGCGGCGCTGCCACTGCGAAGGCTGCTGCACCTTCAGCACCTGCACCGCCGTGACCTTGTACTCCGGACAGTTGGTCGCCCAGTCCGAGTTCTCGGTGGTGATCACGTTCACGCCGTTCTCCGGGAAGTGGAACGTGGTGTACACCACGCCCGGCTGCACGCGCTCGGTGATCAGCGCGCGCAGCACGGTCGAGCCCGCGCGGCTGGTGACACCGACCCAGTCGCCGTCCTTGATGCCGCGGTCCTCCGCATCCTGCGGGTGGATCTCCAGCCGGTCCTCGTCGTACCACAGCGCATTGGCCGTGCGGCGCGTCTGCGCGCCCACGTTGTACTGCGACAGCACGCGGCCAGTGGTGAGGATGAGCGGGTAACGGGCGTTGACCTTCTCCTCGGTGGGCACGTACTCGGTGATGAAGAAACGGCCCTTGCCGCGCACGAAGCCATTGACGTGCATGGTCGGCGTGCCGGTGGGCGCCTTCTCGTTGCAAGGCCACTGCACGCTGCCCAGCTGGTCCAGCTTCTCGTACGAG
>CAYVZE010000058.1:0-17205 GCA_964455685.1 uncultured Steroidobacteraceae bacterium | reverse complement strand
CGTTGCCGACGGTTTCCATGTAGCCCGGCCAGTTGGTGCCGAACTGGAAGCTCATGGTCACGCCGCTGACCACGCCCAGCGCGAAGGTGAGCGCGAAGATCTTCACCCACAGCCGGTAGGCGTCCATCCAGCGCGCGTCGCCGGTGCGGCGGAAGCGCAGCTTGAAGAACAGCAGCACCCACGCCAGCCCGATCGAGATGGTCGGGAACAGGATATGGAAACTGATGTTGGCAGCGAACTGGACGCGCGCGAGCGTAAGCGGATCCATCAGGTCACTCCAGTCGCATGCGGGCGGCCAGGCGCCCAGGGTGTCACATGCGAAGGGTATGGCGGTGAACGCGGGACCGGCGCCGGCGCGGGAGCACCGCGGACTGGCTCACGCCCCGGCCAGGCAGGTTCGGGCCCCCACCCGGCATCAGTTGCGCCGATCAATCCCATGACATGGGCAATGATAAGCCTGCCGCGGCAGCGCTTCCCTAGGGATGAACCACGAGAGACTGCGGAAAGTGCGTATTGCGGGATGGGCCCGGACGGCTCCCGGGAGGATGGTCGGGGCGAGAGGATTCGAACCTCCGACCCTCTGGTCCCAAACCAGATGCGCTACCAGACTGCGCCACGCCCCGACGGCCGGATGATACCCTAGCGCCCTTTTTTTGGAGCCACTGCGGGAGACGCACGAACATGACGGCACGACTGATCGACGGCAAGGCCATCGCGCTCAAGCTGCGCGAGGACATCAAGGCGCGGGTGGCGGCCCTGAAAGCCGCCGGGCGGCGCGTCCCCGGCCTCGCCGTGGTGATCGTCGGTGACGACCCGGCCTCGCAGATCTACGTGCGCAACAAGCACCAGGCCACCGAGGCCGCCGGCATGCTGTCGGTGATGAAGGTGCTGCCCGGCACCGCCACCCAGGAGGAGGTGCTGGCCGTGGTGCACGAGCTCAACAACGACCCGGCCATCGACGGCATCCTGGTGCAGCTGCCGGTGCCGAAGCAGATCGACAGCAAGGCCGTCATCGACGCCATCGCGGTCGAGAAGGACGTGGACGGCTTCAACCCCGAGAACCTCGGCCTGCTGGCGCAGCGCACCCCGCGCCTGCGCCCCTGCACGCCCTACGGCTGCATGAAGATGCTGGAGTACTCGGGCATCGACCCGGCCGGCATGGACGCGGTGGTGCTCGGCCAGTCCAACATCGTCGGCCGCCCGGCCGCGCTGGAGCTGCTGATGAAGGGCGCCACGGTCACCATCTGCCACAGCAGGACGAAGAACCTCATCGACCACGTCAAGCGCGCCGACCTGGTGGTGGCGGGCATCGGCAAGCCCGAGTTCGTCAAGGGCGAGTGGATCAAGCCCGGCGCCGTGGTGCTGGACGTGGGCATCAACCGCCTGCCTTCGGGCAAGGTGGTGGGCGACGTGGAATTCGAAGCGGCGAAGGAGCGTGCCTCCTGGATCACGCCCGTGCCGGGTGGCGTGGGCCCGATGACCATCGCGATGCTGATCCAGAACACGCTGGAGGCCTACGAGTTCCGCGAGGGAATTGCGGCGCAGGAGAAGCGGGCGGTCGAACAGCCGCTTTCGCCGCCGCCTCGCTCGTAAGGCGTTTCCGGCCCATCGCCCGGACAGGGCGATGAGCCAGGGGCCGCGCGGGACAGGCGGCCCCTCGATCACCCGCAGACTGACAGGGGCTGGCGGCCTACTTGCGCCGCCAGAGCGTCGTGCCGCCGGGCCGGTCCTCCAGCACCACGCCGGCCTGCAGCAGCTCCTCGCGGATGCGGTCGGCCTCTTTGAAGTCCTTCGCCTTGCGCGCCGCCAGCCGCGCCTGGATGGCACGTTCGATGGCGGCATCGTCCAGGAGGCAGTCGCCCTGCCCCGCTCCGGGCGCCGGCAGGCGGAACCACTGTTCGGGGTCCAGGCGGCAGATGCCGAGCACCTCGGCCAGCTCGTTGAACACGGCGGCCAGTTCCGCCGCGCGCGCAAGGCAGGTGCCGCCGGCGCCGGCCTTGGCTTCGTTGATCTCGCGCGCCAGCCCCTGCAGCACGGCCAGTGCCTTGGGGGTGTTGAAGTCGTCGTCCATGGCCTCGGCGAACGCGGTGCGCCAGCGCCCGGCGTCGGGCCCCGGCTCGCCCGCGGGCACGCCGCGCAGGGCGTTGTAGAGGCCGCCCAGGGTGGCGTCCGCCTGCTGCAGGTTCTCCAGCGTGTAGTTGATGGGACCGCGGTAATGGCTGGAGATCAGGAAGTAGCGCAGCACCTCCGGATGGCGCAGGTGCGGCAGCACCTGCCGCAGCGTGAAGAAGTTGCCGAGCGACTTGGACATCTTCTCGCTGTCGACATTGACGAAGCCGTTGTGCATCCAGCACTCGACGAAAGGCGCGCCGGTGGCGCCGCAGCTTTGCGCGATCTCGTTCTCGTGGTGCGGGAACTTCAGGTCCATGCCACCGCCATGGATGTCGAAGTGCTCGCCCAGCAGCGCCATCGACATGGCAGAGCATTCGATGTGCCAGCCGGGGCGGCCCTCGCCCCATGGCGAGGGCCAGGCGGGCTCGCCGGGCTTGGAGCGTTTCCACAGCACGAAATCCAGCGGATCGCGCTTGGCCTCGTTGACCTCCACGCGTGCGCCGGCGCGCAGGTCATCGAGGCGCTTGCCGGAGAGCTGGCCGTAGCCGGGGAAGCTGGCCACGGAATACATCACGTCGCCGTTGTCGGCCACGTAGGCATGGCCGCGCTGCACCAGCTTCTCGATCAGGCCGACGATCTGCGGCACGAACTCGGTGGCGCGCGGCTCATGGTCGGGCTTCTGCACGCCCAGCGCAGCAGCATCCTCGTCCATGGCCTTGATGAAGTGCGCGGTGAGCTCGTCGATCGACTGGCCGCGCTCGGCGGCGCGGCGGATGATCTTGTCGTCGATGTCGGTGATGTTGCGCACGTAGGTGACGGCATAGCCGCTCCTGCGCAGCCAGCGCTGCACCACGTCGAAGGCCACCAGCATGCGCATGTGGCCGATGTGGCAGTAGTCGTACACGGTGATGCCGCACACGTACATGCGCACGCGGCCGGGCACCAGCGGCTCGAAGGGGCGGAGCTTGCCGCTCAGGGAATCATGGATACGCAGCATCGGCGGATTCTAGCTGTTGTGGCTCAGGCGAAGCGGGCCAGGCGCGCACGCGCCGCGCCGGCAGGCATGCAGCGGAGCAGCGGTCCCAGCTCCGGTCCGGCGAGCCGGCCGGTCAGCGCGGCGCGCAGCGGCTTGAACAATGCCGGGCCCTTCAGGCCCGTGGCGGCCTTCGCCGCGGCCACGATGGCGCCGAAGTCATTGCCTTCGGCGGCGGCGGCGGCGGCGGCGAACAGGCTGCGGCCGGCCGCCGCGATCGCCTGCGCGGCCTCCGGATCCGGCTCGGGCGGCGGACCGAAGGCCACCTGCACCCAGGTCGACACGTCCCCGGGCAGCACCACGTTGGGCAGCACGGCCGCGACGAAGGCCTCGCGGGTCGCTGCATCGAGGCCCTCGGGCAGGTGGCTGCGCAGCCACTCCACCGCCTCGGCCGGCGCGAGGTGGTGCGCGGCGTCCTTCTGCCAGGCGCGCAGCTGCGCCGGGTCGAAGTGCGCCGGGGAGCGCTGCAGGTGGGCGATGTCGAAGGCCGCGGCCATCTCGCCGGGCGCCAGCAGCCCGTTGCGGTCGGTGGAATGGCCGAGCCGGAACAGGTGGTTCAGCACCGCCACGGGCAGGTAGCCCTGCTCGCGCAGCTCGCGCACCGACAGCGAGCCATTGCGCTTGGACAGCGGCGCGCCGTCGCTGCCGGTCAGCATCGCCATGTGGCCGTAGCGCGGCACGCGCAGGCCCAGCGCCTTCAAGATCAGCAGCTGGCGCGGCGTGTTGCTCAGGTGGTCGTCGCCGCGCAGCACATGGGTGACACCCGTGAGCGAATCGTCGATGGCGTTGGAAAAGAAGAACGCGGCGCTGCCGTCGGCACGGCGCACGACGAAGTCGCCGATCTCGGAATGGCGGAAGCTGCGGTGACCGTGCACGAGGTCGTCGAAGTTGACCTCGCCCTCCTCTTCCGGCACCGCGAAGCGCAGCGTGGCCGGCTCGCCGGCGGCGATGCGCGCCTGCGCCTCGTCGGCGGACAGCCGGCGGCACTTGCCCGAATAGCGCGGCGGCCGGCCGGCGGAGAGCTGCGCGGCGCGCGCCAGTTCCAGCTCGCGCGGCTGGCAGAAGCAGGGATAGACCAGTGACTTGCGCGCCAGCGAGGCCAGGCAGCTCTCGTAGATGGCCGCGCGCGCCGACTGCCGTACCACCTCGCCGTCCCAGCCAAGGCCCAGCCACTGCAGGTCCTCCTGCAGCGCCTGGATGAACTCCGGCCTGCTGCGCGCGGCATCGGTATCCTCGATGCGCAGCAGGAAGCGCCCGCCATCGCGCCGGGCCAGCAATGCATTGAACAGCGCGGCACGCACATTGCCCAGGTGCAGCAGGCCGGTGGGACTGGGCGCGAAGCGCGTGACGAGCGGACTTTCAGGCATCCGTACACTATATTCGATGCATGCCGCAGGGCCGCTACCTGTTCGTCTCCGACCTGCACCTTGACGGCACGGCGCCGCAGGCAGTGGAGACCTTCCTGTCCTTCCTCGAAGGCGAGGCGCGTGCCAGCCAGGGGCTGTTCATCCTCGGCGACCTGTTCGAGAGCTGGATCGGCGATGACGATGCCGATCCGGCGCGGCAGCGGGTCTGCGATGCGCTGCGGGCGCTGACATCCGCCGGCGTGCCCTGCCGCGTGCAGCATGGCAACCGCGACTTCCTGCTCGGCACCGGCTTCGCCGCGCGCACCGGCTGCGAGCTGCTGCCCGACCCGCATGTGATCCAGGTGGGCGCGCTGCGCGTGGTGCTCTCGCATGGCGACGCGCTGTGCACCCGCGACGTGTCCTACCAGCGTTTCCGCGGCGTAGTGCGCGCGCCGATGGTGCAGCGTGGCTGGCTGTCGTTGCCGCTGGCGGTCAGGCGCGGGCTGGCGGAATCACTGCGCCGGCGCAGCCACCGGCATACCCGCCGGCTGGCGCCGGAGATCATGGACGTGACCCCCGAGGCCGTCACCGCCCTGCTGCGCGGCACGGGCGCGGACGTGATCATCCACGGCCATACCCACCGCCCCGGCGTGCACCAGCTCACGGTCGATGGCCGCGCCTGCTCGCGGATCGTGCTGGGCGACTGGTATGAACAGGGCAGCCTGCTGGAATTCGATGCCGATGGCAGCCACCGGCTGCGCAAACTATCGTGGACAGGGCCCGCAACAGGCGCGGGGCCGGGAGTGGAAACATGAACTACAGCGGACGCTGCGCATGCGGCAAGGTGAAGGTCTCGATCAGCGGCAAGCCACTGGCCACCCGCCAGTGCTGGTGCCGCCAATGCCAGTACGCCACCGGCGGCGGACCCGCCCACAACGCGATGTTCCGCACCGACGACGTGCGCTTCGAGGGCGAGCTGGCCGCGAACACCTATCGCGCCGACAGCGGCAACACGATCTCGCAGTGGTTCTGTCCCGCCTGCGGCACGCCGGTGTACGTGGAGAGCTCGGCGCGCCCGCACATCCGTTCGGTGCGCATCGGCGTGATCGACCAGCCGCACGACCTCGCGCCGCGCATGGCGATCTGGACCGAGATGGCGCCGCCGTGGGCCGTCATCGACCCCTCGCTGGAGCGCCACGAACGGCAGCCGCCGCCCCCGCCGGCGTCCTGAACTACAGGGGCTTGGCCAGGAAGCGCGTCGGGCCAGAATCCCCGTAGCGCACGTCGGCGAAGCCGAAGCGCTCGTACAGGCTGCGGGCGGGCGTGTTGTCCTCCTGCACCTCGAGCGTGAGCTTGCAGCAGCCCTGCGCCCGCGCATGTGCCTCGGCGGCCGCCAGCAGGCCGCGCCCGATGCCGCGGCCGCGGTGTGTCGACAGCACGGCCACGTCGTGGAGGTTCAGCAGCGGCCGCGCATTGAAGGTCGAGAAACCCAGGAAGCCCACGCACACGCCCACGGGCTGGTCGCCGTCGAAGGCCAGCCATGCGCGCGAAGTGGGATGCCGCCTCAGGCCCGGCACCAGCCTTTGCCGCACGTCAGGGGGCAGCGGCTGGCCGCCGCCGCGCGGATCGCTCGCATAGGCATCGATGAGCCGCACGATGGCCTCACAGTCGGCATCGTCGGCAAGGTCGGCAGCGCGCACGATGACGCCGGCCGGGACATGGCCGTCCCCCTCGCCCGTGCTCATCCGGGCTGCGCTCCCGGATGCGCCGGCGAAACCGCCTTGGTGCTGCGCCGGCCGGCCTCCTGCGCGCCTGCCCCCTGCCGCGCCGCCGGCACGCCGGAGTGGAAGCGGAACTGCTCGTCCGGCTCCAGCACCAGCGCAGCCTCGGCCTGCGCAAGTTGGTCCAGCCGCCCCTGCAGCGTCTCCTCGGTGGCGCCCGGCGGCAACGCGGCACGCGCCAGTTCCACGTAGAGGTCCGCATGGCGCCGCTCGGACTCGGCCAGCCCCGCGTAGAAATCCGCCAGCGGCTCCTGCAGCAACGGCACCAGCACCTCGAAGCGCTCGCAGGAGCGCGCCTCGATCAATGCGCCCGACAGCAGCAGGTCGAGCTTGCGCCACGGCTCGTTGACTGCCAGGTGCTTGCGCAGTGCCCCCGCATAGCGTCCCGGCGCCAGGCGGGTCATCGCCACGCCCAGCTTCTGCATCATCTTCTGCACCTGCTCGAAGTGGCGCAGTTCCTCGCGCGCCAGCCGTGACATGGCCATCGACAGCGCCCGGTCCTCCGGATAGGCGAACATCAGCGACAGCGCCGTGGACGCGGCCTTCTTCTCGCAGTTGGCGTGGTCGATCAGCAGCGTGCGCCACTCGCGCGCGGCATGCCGTGCCCAGGCTTCGGGGGTGGCCGCCTTCAGCATCAGACCAGCACCGCGCGCGCTTCGGCGGCGGCCTCGCGCAGCACGTCCTCGACCATGGCCGCGCCGGGATAACGGTCGTCCGGCGCCTTGGCCATGAGGCGGTCGATGATCTGCTGCCACTGCGCCACCGGTTCGGGCAGGCGCGGGATGGGCTGGTGCCGGTGCTTGTAGATGATGGCCATGGGATTGTTGTCGGTGAAGGGTTTCTCGCCGGCCAGCATCTCGTACAGCATGACGCCCAGGCTGTAGAGGTCGCTGCGCTCGTCCACGCTCTCGCCATGGCCCTGCTCCGGGCTCATGTAGTGCGGGGTGCCGAAGATCACGCCGGGGTCGGTGATGTCGGCGGCAGTGGCGGGATGCTTGGCCAGGCCGAAGTCGGTGAGCACGATGCGGTTGGTGCCGCGCATCAGCACGTTGCCGGGCTTGAGGTCCCGGTGCAGCGCGCCGGCGCCATGCAGCGCCACCAGCGCGCCGGCGATCTGCGCGGCAAGGTCGAAGGATTCCGCCGGCGTGATGCCCGCGCGGATACGCTTGCGCAGGTCGCCGTCGGGGTAGTAGTCCATCGCCAGGTAGGCATGGTCGTCGGCCACGCCCAGCTCGTGGCAGCGCACGATGCTGGCATGGTGCAGGCGGTGCGCGATCTCGTACTCCTGCAGGAAGCGCTCGAAGGCCTGGTCCACGCCTTCCTCGTCGCGCACCGAGGGCGTCACCTTGACCACCAGCAGCGCGCCGGCCTTCTCGCTCTCGGCCAGGTACAGCTGCGAGGAGGAACCGCCGGCCAGCCGGCGGATGCAGCGATAGCCGGGGATGCGCACCGGGCCGAAGCGGCGCGACTCCTCCGCGGCCGGCGAAACGCGCCAGTCGGCCTGCGCGCGGCGCTGCATGCGCGAGGCCTCCTCCAGCACGCCGATCAGCAGCTGGTGCGGGAAGCCCTGGCGCGGCACCACGCTGAAGGCGCCGCACAGGCGCGCCTCGCGCGCCACGGCCGAGGAGGCGTCGCGGGCGAGGAAGATGAGCGGGGCGAAGCCGCGTCGCGAGGCCAGGTCGCGCAGCCAGGCCAGGCCCTGCCCGCCCAGCCATTCCTCATCGAGGACCACCGCGTCATAGCCCTGCGCCAGGTACTCCGGCGGGATGCGCTCCTCGCGAGGGGAACGGAAATCGATGCCGGCGTCGGGCCACTCGCAGGTGATGTGGTGCCGCAGCAGCGTGCGGTAACGCGGGTCCTGCACGATCAGCAGCAAGCGCATCGCGCCACCTCCCTGCCAGGCGCCGTCAGTTCACGGCCTTGAGGGTACCCTCGCGCCGCAGGGCCTTGGCGCCGTCGTTGCGCTCGCGCTCGAGCCTCTCCAGATACTCGGGCGTGACGTCGCCGGTGACGTAGCGGCCCGAGAAGCAGGACGTGTCGAAGTCGGTGATCCGCGGGGCATCCTCGTGCCGGCAGGCCGCCACCAGGTCCTCGAGGTCCTGGTAGATCAGCCAGTCGGCGCCGATCTCGCGTGCCACCTCTTCCTCATTGCGGCGCGCGGCCACCAGCTCGGAGGCCGCCGGCATGTCGATGCCGTACACGTACGGATAGCGCACCGGCGGCGCCGCCGAGGCGAAGTACACCTTGCGCGCGCCGGCCTCGCGGGCCAGCTCGATGATCTGCGCCGAGGTGGTGCCGCGCACGATCGAATCGTCGACCAGCAGCACGTTCTTGCCGCGGAATTCCATCTCGATGGCCGAGAGCTTGCGGCGCACCGACTTCATGCGCTGCTCCTGCCCCGGCATGATGAAGGTGCGGCCGATGTAGCGGTTCTTGTTGAAGCCTTCCCGGTACTTGATGCCCAGCTTCTGCGCCATCTGCAGCGCGCAGGTGCGGGAGGTGTCCGGGATGGGGATGATCACGTCGATGTCGTGGTCCGGCCGCTCCCGCGCCAGCTTGTCGGCCAGCTTCTCGCCCATGCGCATGCGCGCGCGGTACACGGAGATGTTGTCGATGATGGAGTCGGGACGGGCGAAGTACACGTACTCGAAGATGCAGGGCGTGTAGCCCTCGGCCGGCACGCACTGCGAGCTGTGCAGGCGGCCCAGCTCGTCGATGAACACCGCCTCGCCGGGCTGCACGTCGCGCACCACCTCGAAGGACAGCATGGTCAGCGCCACGCTCTCGGAGGCCAGCATGTACTCCATGCCGCGGGAGGTGCGGCGCTGGCCGAGGACCAGCGGGCGGATGCCATGCGGGTCGCGGAAGCCCAGCACGCCGTGGCCGATGATCATGGCCACCACCGCATAGGCGCCGCGGCAGCGGCGGTACACGCCCTTCAGGGCGTTGAAGATGTCCTGCGGGGTGGCGCGCAGCGCGCCGATGCGCTGCAGCTCGGAGGCCAGCACGTTCAGCAGCACTTCCGAGTCCGAGCGGGTGTTCAGGTGGCGGCGGTCCTCGCGCACCAGCACCTGCGAGAGCTCCTGCGCATTGGTCAGGTTGCCGTTGTGCCCGAGGCAGATGCCGTAGGGCGCGTTCACGTAGAACGGCTGCACCTCGGAAACGCTGTTGCCGCCGGCGGTGGGATAGCGCACGTGGGCGATGCCCATGTTGCCGCGCAGGCTGTCCATGTCGCGCTGGCCGAAGACGTCGCGCACCAGGCCCTTGCCACGCACCGCGAACAGCTCGCCGCCGTCGGCGGTCATGATGCCCGCGGCATCCTGGCCACGATGCTGGAGCACCGTCAGCGCGTCATAGAGCTGTTGGTTGACCGGGCCGCGCCCGGCGATTGCCGCAATGCCGCACATGGATGCCTCCGCGTCTCAGCCGCCCTGCGCGGGGCGGGGCAGGTAATCGCCACCCACCGCACGCAGCAGGCTGGCCACCGGCGTGACCACGGGAACCAGCTTCGAGCCCTGCCACCAGCCTTCGCTGTCGAGCTTCGCCGACTGTCCCAATATGAGGACGACCGCCACGATTACAACCCCTCGCACGAAGCCGAGCAGGAAGCCGAGCATGCGGTCGAGGCCCGAAAACAGCGACATGCGCACGAGCCGGTCGAGCACGTAGGCGACGATGGCGCCGAGGACCAGCACGGTGATGAAGATGATGGCGCGCGCCGCCCAGACGCCGGGCGGGCCGGACAGCGTCTCGCCGAGGTGTGGTGCCAGCGAGCCGGCGAAACGCCAGGCCAGCCAGAACGCCAGCACCCAGGTGACCAGCGAGGTGATTTCGCGGAGAAAGCCGCGCACCAGTCCGACCACGGCCGACAGAAGGACGATAGCGAGGATGATGAGGTCGAAAGTGGCCATCGATGCCCGGTCGGTTCGAGTGGCCGCAATTCTACATGGCCGCCGGCCGCCACGCGCGAGGGCGTGGCGTGAACGGCGAAGGGCAGCACATCGTCACGGCGCCACCAGCGTGCCCTGCTCCCCGGCGGCCGCCAGGCGGTTCTTCAGGGCCGTGGCCGCCTCGCGGCTCTTCTCCGGGCCGGCGCGCACGCGGAACAGGTCCTTGCCGCCGGACTTCACCTTGCTGACCTGGATGTTGAAGCCCCGGGCGCGCATGCGGCTGGCGAGGCCGTTGGCGTTCTGCTCGGAGGCGAAGCTGCCAAGCTGCACCCACCAGTCACCGCCGGCTGCAGCGCTCGCCGGTGCGGGCGCCGGCGCGGCGGGCCGGGTCTGGGCCTGGGTCTGGGTCTGGGTCTGGGGCGCCGGCCGGGACGCAGCAGTGGAGGCAGCCGCCTGGGTGCTGCGGCTGGCGGACTCGCGCGAGGGCTGGGAGGAGCCCTGCTGCGCGGCACGCGTGCTGGGCGCCGTGGCCGGAGCGGGGGCCGGGACGGAAGCCTCGCGCGCAGGGGCTGCGGGCGGGGTCTCGGTTGCCGGCGGGGCTGGTGCCTGCGCGACCGGCGGCGCAGTGGCTGGCGAGGGCGCGGCCTGGGCCTGCGCGGCGGGTTCCCGGGAGCCCGGGCCGCGCAGTGCGCCGGAGGCATTGGCCGGCCCCAGCGGCAGCTCCCAGGTGGTCAGCGCGGCATCGGTCTCGGCCACGGGTTCGGCTTCGGTGCGCGCTCCGCGGCCCGGTCCGGAGAGCATCTCCGGGACGAGGATGGCAGCGGCAGCGACCAGGATGACAGCGCCGGTGAGGCGATCTCGGGTGGCCTTTTCCACGGCCGCCAGTATAGACGCTGGATCGCTAGTACAGCCCGAGCTGTTCCAGCGCCGGCGCCACCGCCAGGAACGAACCGCACACCACGATGCGGTCGCCGGGTGATGCCGCCGCCGCGGCCGCACGCATCCCGGCAGCGATGTCGGCACACTGCGTGGCCTCGCTGAACACGGCCGAGCGCGCCGCGAGTCCCGCGGCATCGAGCCCGCGCGGCGCATCGATGCCACACACGAACCAGGCGTCGACCTGGGCGTCGAGCATGCGCGCCACCGCGTCAATGTCCTTGTCGGCCAGGATGCTGGTGACGCACAGCGTGCGCCCGGCGCAGGGACGTTCGGCGAGGTTGCGCGCCAGCGTGGCCGCGGCCGGCTCGTTGTGGGCCACGTCGAGGATCCACTCCACCTTGCCGGGGATCACCTGGAACCGCCCGGGCAGCGACAGCGAGGTCAGCGCGCGCGCCACGGCCGGCGCGTGCCGCTGCTGCAGCAATCCCATGGCATGCAGCGTGGCCAGCGCGGCCGAGGCATTGGCCAGCTGCCGGCTGCCGGGCAGCGAGGGCAGCGGCAGCCCGGCGAGCTCGAAATCGCCGCGGCGGAAGGTCCAGCCCATGCCATCCGCCGCAGTGCTCCAGTGGTAGTCACGGCCGGCCACCAGCGCGCGCGCGCCGAGGCGATGCGCCTGGGCCTCAACCGACGGCGTCATCTCCGGGTCGGCCACCACCGCGATGCCGCCGGCGCGGAACACGCCGGCCTTCTCCCGGCCGATGGCCTCGATGTCGGTGCCCAGCCAGTCGGCATGGTCGAGGCCGATCGAGCACACGATGGCAGCCTCGGCATCCACGATGTTCACCGCATCCAGCCGGCCGCCCAGCCCCACCTCCAGCACGGCGAAATCCACGCCGCGGCGGCGGAAGACTTCCAATGCGGCCAGCGCGTTGAATTCGAAGAAGGTCAGCGTGATGTCGCCGCGCGCGGCCTCGATGGCCTGGAAGGCGGCGACCAGCTCGGCATCGCCCGCCTCGGCGCCGTCCACACGGATGCGCTCGTGGTAGCGCAGCAGGTGCGGCGAGGTGAACGCACCGGCCTTGTGCCCCAGTGCGCGCAGCAGCGCCGCCAGGCAGGTGACGGTGGAACCCTTGCCGTTGGTGCCGGCGACGGTGATGACGCGCGCCGCGGGCGGCAGCAGCCCCATGCGGCGCGCGACCTCGCGCACGCGCTCGAGCGTGAGGTCGATGCCGGTGGAGTGCACCGTCTCCTGGATGCGCAGCCAGTCATCGAGGCTGCGGGGTGCTGGCATGGAGGCGTCCGTCAGGACTCGGCGGGGACCGCTTCCTGCCCGGCGACGGGCAGCGGCGGCTTCTTCATCATCAGCCGCAGCAGCCGCGCGATCTGGTCGCGCTGGTCGCGGCGGTCCATGATCAGGTCGATCGCGCCCTTCTCCAGCAGGAACTCGGCGCGCTGGAAGCCCTCCGGCAGGGTCTCGCGCACGGTCTGCGCGATCACGCGCGGGCCGGCGAAGCCGATCAGCGCGCGCGGCTCGGCGATGTTGAGGTCGCCCAGCATCGCAAGGCTCGCCGACACGCCACCGGTGGTGGGATCGGTGAGCACGGAGACATAGGGCAGTCCCTCGCGCGCCAGCCGCGCCAGCGCGGCGCTGGTCTTGGCCATCTGCATCAGCGACAGCAGTGCCTCCTGCATGCGCGCGCCGCCCGAGGCCGAGAAGCACACCAGCGGCGCGCGCTCGGCGATGGCACGCAGCGCGGCACGGTGGAAGCGCTCGCCGACCACCGAGCCCATCGAGCCGCCGAGGAAGGCGAATTCGAACGCGCAGGCCACCACCGGCTCGCCGTGCAGCCGGCCGGCCATGGCCACCAGGGCATCACGCTCGGAAGTGGATTTCTGCGCGGCCGCGAGGCGGTCCTTGTAGCGCTTGCTGTCCTTGAACTTCAGCGGATCCTCGGGCGAGACGCCGGCGCCGATCTCCACGCCCGAATCCGGGTCGAGGAACCGCTGCAGCCGCTCGCGCGCACGCATGCGCATGTGGTGGCTGCACTTGGGGCAGACATGCAGGTTGCGCTCGAGCTCGGCGCGGTAAAGCACCGCATCACAGGCCGGGCACTTGATCCACAGGCCTTCCGGAACGGAGCGCACGCGCCGTTCGGTCTTGATGCGCGAAGGGACGATCTTTTCGAACCAGGACATTCCTACCCCAGGAGGTCGGCCGGACAGCCGGCCGGGGACGGCATCATATCGGAATCGTCCGGCAGGCCGAACACTGCCGGATAGTGGACCCGCCAGAAATACAGCCCGGATGCCGGCGCCGTGGCGGGCGCGATACGGCGGTCGCGCGCGGCCAACACTTCGGCCGCGTACTCAGGCGGCGCTTCGCCCCAGCCGATGTGGATCAGCAAGCCTGCGATGTTGCGCACCATGTGGTGAAGGAAGGCGTTGGCAGTGACTTCCAGCAGCACGAATTCACCGCGCCGCTCCACCCTGAGCGCAGTGAGCTCGCGCTGCGGCGAGCGCGCCTGGCATTCCGCCGCGCGGAAGGAGCTGAAGTCATGTTGGCCGATCAGGTACGGCGCGGCCGCCTGCATGGCCTCCACGTCCAGCGGGCGATGCAGGAAGGCCACGCGCCCGGCAGCCAGCGCGCTGCGCGCTGAGCGGTTCAGGATGCAGTAGCGGTAGGTGCGCGCGATGGCGCTGTAGCGCGCATGGAAGTGCCCCGGCACCTGCCGCGCCCAGCGCAGCGCGACGCCCGGCGGCAGGTGCGTGTTCGCGCCCAGCACCAGCGCGCGCTCGCTGCGGTCCGCTTCGCATTCGAAGTGTCCCACCTGGCCGCGCGCATGCACGCCGGCGTCGGTGCGACCGGCGGCGGTGACTTCAACAGGATGGTTGCAGACGCGCGCCAGTGCGTCCTGCACGGCGCGCTGGATCGACGGCGCCTGGGCCTGCTGCTGCCAGCCGGCGAAGCCACTGCCGTCGTACTCGATGCCGACGGCGATCCTCGGCATGGGAACCCGTCAGCCGGGAATGGAATCGAGCAGGCGCTGGGCTTCCTTGCGCTGCGACTCGGAGCCCTCCTGCAGCACCTCGTTGAGGATGCTGCGCGCGCCGTCCGGATCGCCCATGTCCATGTACGCACGCGCCAGGTCGAGCTTGGTGCCGACCTCGCTCATGGTGACCGGCTCGAGCTGCTTCTGGACGTCGCCGTCGATCACGGTGTCGTCGAGCGAGGCGGGATCAAAGCGCTGCGTCTCGTTCCAGTCGTCGGTGCCCGGCCCGGCCGCGGGCGGCTCGAGCGAACCCACGTCGAGGTCGAGCTCGATGTCCTGGTCCAGGGCGGGCGACTTGCCGGTCTCGGCGGTGCCCAGGTCGATGTCGAGGCCGGAGTCCGTGCCGCCCAGCTCGGCGCCCAGTTCGGTGCCGCTCAGGTCGAGGTCCGTCAGCGGCAGCATCTCGGTGCGCTGGCTGGCGTCGATGCTGGAGAGCATCTCGCGCGAGGTCTCGTCCAGTCCGGCCACCAGCGTCGGCGCATCGGGCGCGGCCTCGTCGCTGCCTGCCGGCGGCAGGTCGGTGCCGGTGGTCTCGAGCTTGCCGAGGTCCAGCCCCAGGTCGTCGAGCGCCAGCTCGGCGGTCTGGTCGGGCGAGCCGCTGAAGCCATGGGCATCGAGCTTGCCGGCCAGGGTGTCGTCGATGTCGAGCGCCGGCTGCTCCACCGTCGGCGCATTGATGGACTCCAGGCCCGGCTGCACCATCTGGCGCGTGGTGGCCGTGGGCGCGTCATCCTCGCCCGGGGCGGGCCCGTCGAGATTGAAGTCGATGCCGCCGTCGACCTCCAGCGCCTTCACCGACTCGGTGGACTCGCCGAAGTTGACGTCGAGGCCGCCCTCGGGGTCGGTCGTCCCCATCGGCAGGTCGAAGTCGACCAGGTTCTGGCCGCCCTCGAGGTTCAGGTCGACCGAAGTCTGCGGGGCATTGCCGGCGGACTGATGGAACAGCACGTCCTCGGGCGCCAGCTGCTTGCCCATGATGATGACCTTCTCCCACTCACCCGGCGGCGCGGTGTCGCGGGTGCGCGCCAGGTCGCGGGCGGTCTGCAGGAACTGGTCCTTGTTGCCCCACACGAAGAACACTTCGAGGAGCTTCAGCTTCAGGTCGCGGCGTTCCGGCTCGCGGTCGAGCGCGGCCTTCACCAGGTCGGCGGCCTGGTCGTACAGGCCGTAGGCCATGTGGAAGTCGGCCTCGGCCAGCGGATCGCCCTGCTCCAGCGCGGCGGCGCCCGGGACGACGGCACTGGCGCCCTCTTCCAGGTCGACCGTCTGGGTCTCGCGCCGCAGGGGACGCTCGTGCGAGCTGCTCTCCTCCACCACGATGTTGGAATCGCGGCCGTCGGCGGGCTTGCGCAGCGGGAACGTATCGGAAGAAGTGTCGCGCTGGGCCGGGGGCGCCAGCTCGTCGAAGCTGGGCGCCAGCGGCGCGAAGCTGCTCTCGGCCTCGCGGCGGCGGCGCACGGCCACCAGGCCGAACAGCGCCACGATCACGGCCAGCAGGCCCACCGGCACGAACCAGTAGCTCTTCAGCGTGTCGAGCAGGCCGCCCGAGGCAGGCTCCTGGGCGGCGGGCTGCGCCACCGGGGTCGGCTCGGCCGGGGCCGGCTCGGCGGCCTCGGGCTCCTCGCCGGCGGGCGTGGTGACGCCCAGCGAGGCGGCATCGACTTCGGCGTCCTCCTCGTCGCTGCCGGCGTCGGTGGAGGGGGATTCATCGGAGGCCTGGCCCTGCAGGCGGGCGAGGTCCGGGCTCTCGACGGCCAGCGGACGGTCGGCAGTGGCCGGGCCGGCCGCGCCGCCACCGGCGCCTTCACCGGAACCGCCCTCCGCGCCACCGGGACCACCCGGGGGCACCAGGCGCAGGCGCGCCTCGACCTCGCCGGCGGGAGCCGGCGTGGACTCGCGCCAGGCCGCCATCTGGCTGCGTACCTCGGCCAGGGCCTCGGCGCGGCTGATGGCCGCCACGGCGGCGGAATCCGGCAGGGTCAGGCTGGCGCCGGCCTGCAGCACGTTGATGTTGCCGGCAAAGGCCTGCGGGTTGGCGCGGTAGATGGCGATCATGCCGCGCGTGGCATCCTCGGCCCCGTACTGGCGGGTCGCGATGCGGGAAAGGGTGTCACCGCGCTGCACCGTGTACTGGCCACCGCCGCCGGCGGGCGCTGCGGGCTGGGCCGGGGCGGGCCGCACGGCGGCCGGCGCGGGGGGCGCCTGCACCGGGGCCGGCGCCTGGGCCGGGGGCGGCTGGCGCACCGGGGCCGAGGACGCCTCGCCCACCGCGGGCGCGGCAACGGCCGGGGCCGGGGCGGCCGGCTGCGGCTGGAAGGTCGGGGGATCCAGCAGCAGCGTGTACTCGCGCAGCACGCGGCTGCCGCTGCTGCGGGCGTCCACCAGCAGCACCACGAAGGGCTCGACGATGGGCTGCGAGGAGCTCAGCCGGATCACGTTGCGGCCGTCCGGCAGGCGCTCGGCACGTACCTGGATGCCGGTCAAAAACGCCGGGTAATCAAGGCCGTGGCGGATGAAGTCGTCGCGGGAGGCGAGCTTGACTTCGAGGGAGTTGAGTTCGTCCGGAGTGGCGAAAAGCTCGATTTCCGCGTTCAGCGGGGCATTGAGGTAGGACCTGACGGTTTCATCCCCGAGGCCGAGGGCCATGGACAGGCCCGGCACCGCAGACAGCAGTGCGGCCGCACTCACGAATCTAAAACGCATCAGGACTCCCCACGAGACCCTTCAGAACCGAATCCTGTTGCGAAACATAAGTTTGGATTCGATATCTCGCATTGACGCAAGTCACACGAATATAACTTAACTTACAAGTACTCGCGAACCAAAATCTCGGCGATCTGCACGCTGTTGGTGGCGGCGCCCTTGCGCACGTTGTCCGAGACCACCCACAGGTCGAGGCCGCGCTCGTGCGAGATATCCTCGCGGATCCGGCTGACATAAACCGTGTCGTGGCCCGCAGCTTCGGTGGCTGCCGTGGCATAGCCGCCCGGGACCCGCTCGTCCAGCACCGTGACCCCGGGGGCCTTGCGCAGCAGCTCGGTGGCCTCCTCCGCCGTGATCTTGCGGCGCGTCTCGATGTGCACCGCCTCGGAATGGCCGAAGAACACCGGCACG
>CAYVZE010000057.1:0-17770 GCA_964455685.1 uncultured Steroidobacteraceae bacterium | reverse complement strand
ATGGAGCTGGCGTACTTCGGCGCCAAGGTGATCCATCCGCAGACCATGGCGCCGGCCATCGGCCGCTCGATCCCGATCTACATCCGCAACACCTTCGCGCCAGGGAATCCCTGCACGCTGATCTGCGCCGAGCCCTCCTCGGAGCTGATGGTCAAGGGCATCACCTCGATCGAGGACGTGGCGCTGGTGAACATCGAGGGCGCCGGCATGATCGGCGTGCCGGGCACCGCTCACCGCCTGTTCGGCGCGCTGCGCGAGGAGTCGATCTCGGTGATCCTGATTTCCCAGGGCAGCTCCGAGCACTCCATCTGCTGCGCCGTGCCGGCCGCCGAGGCCGACCGCGCCGAGCGCGTGGTGCGCGCCGCCTTCGCACGCGAGCTGGCCGAGGGCCAGATCCAGAGCGTGGAGACCATCAAGGAACTGGCAATCCTGGCGGTGGTGGGCGACGGCATGACGGGCACGCCGGGCGTGTCGGCCAAGGTGTTCAACGCGCTGGGCCAGGCGGCGATCAACGTGCGTGCCATCGCCCAGGGCGCCTCCGAGCGCAACATCTCCGTGGTGGTGGAGGGCCGGCAGGTCACGCGCGCGCTGCGCGCCGTGCACTCCAGCTTCTACCTCTCGCCCAACACCCTGTCGATCGGCGTGATCGGCCCGGGCACCGTGGGTCGCGTGCTGCTGGACCAGCTGGCCGGCGAGCAGGCGCGCCTGGCGCGCGAGTTCAAGCTCGACCTGCGCGTGCGCGGCATCATGTCCAGCCGCCGCATGCTGCTGTCCGACCGCGGCGTGGAGCTGTCCGGCTGGAAGCGCCAGTTCGAAGCCTCGGACACCAGGGCGGACCTGGCGCGCTTCGTGGAGCACGTGCGCGTGGACTACCTGCCGCACACGGTGATCATCGACTGCACTGCCGATGAGGAAGTGGCGCGCCACTACGCCGACTGGCTGGCCGCCGGCATCCACATCGTCACGCCGAACAAGAAGGCCAACAGCGCCAGCATGCAGTACATGGAGGCGCTGCGCGCCGCGCGCCGCCAGGGCGGCTCGCACTACCTCTACGAGGGCACCGTGGGCGCCGGCCTGCCGGTGATCCAGACCCTGCGCGACCTGCGCGAGACCGGCGACCAGGTGCACAGCATCGAGGGCATCTTCTCCGGCACGCTGGCCTACCTTTTCAATGTCTACGACGGCAGCGTGCCGTTCTCGGCCATCGTGCGCGAGGCCAGGCAGCTCGGCTACACCGAGCCGGACCCGCGCGATGACCTCTCCGGCATCGACGTGGCGCGCAAGCTGATCATCCTGGCGCGCGAGATGGGCCTGAAGCTCGAGCTCTCCGACGTGAAGGTGGAGAGCCTGGTGCCGCCGGAGCTGGCCTCCGGCACCATCGAGGAGTTCCTCGACGGCCTGTCGCGCCACGACGAGGCGCTGAAGCAGCGCTACGAGGCCGCCCGCAAGGCCGGCAAGGTGCTGCGCTTCGTCGGCCGCGTGACCGCGGAGGGTGAGGCCACCGTGGGCGTGGTCGAGCTCGACGCAAAGCATGCCTTCGCCAACATCGCCCTGACCGACAACGTGGTGCGCTTTGCCACGGCGCGCTACAACAAGAATCCGCTGATCGTGCAGGGACCGGGGGCCGGTCCCGAAGTCACGGCCGGCGGCGTGTTTGCCGACCTGTTGCGGCTTTCGGCCTACCTTGGAGCCCGGCTGTGAACCCAACCCGCGTTACCGCTTTCGCCCCCGGATCCGTCGCCAACGTGGCGATCGGCTTCGACATCCTCGGATTCTCGGTCGACTCCGTGGGTGATCGCGTCACGCTGACGCGCACCGAGCGCCCCGGCGTGAACATCACCTCCATCACCGGCGTGGTCGAGGACCTGCCACTGCAGGCCGACCGCAACACGGCCGGCCAGGCACTGCTGGCCATGCAGCGCTACCGCAACCTGCCGTTCGGCTTCGACGTGCAGATCGAGAAGGGCATCCCGCTGGCCTCGGGCCTGGGCGGTTCGGCGGCTTCGGCCGTCGCGGCCGTGGTGGCCGCCAATGCCATGATCGATGAGCCGCTGACGCGCATCGAACTGCTGAAGGTGGCGATGGAGGGCGAGGCCGTGGCCAGCGGTTCGCGCCATGCCGACAACATCGCGCCGTCGCTGTTCGGTGGCCTGGTGCTGACCGTGGGCATCGACGAGCCGCGCGTGAAGCAGATCCCGGTGCCGCAACAGATCCACGCGGTGATCGTGCACCCGCACCTGCAGGTCTCGACCAAGCAGGCGCGGGCCATCCTGTCGGGCACGGTGAACATGTCCGACTTCGTGTGGCAGACCGCCAACCTCGCCGGCTTCATCTCCGGCTGCTATACCAACGACCTCGACCTGATCAAGGCATCGCTGGAGGACGTGATCATCGAGAAGCAGCGCCAGGTGCTGATCCCCGGCTTCCAGCAGGTGCGTTCCGCCGCGCTGGCCGCCGGCGCGCTGGGCTGCTCGATCTCCGGCGCCGGCCCGACGCTGTTCGCGCTGTGCCTGGAGCAGGATGCCGGCGCCGTGCGTGCCGCGATGGAAGACGAGTTCGCGAAGCAGGGCATCGAGACCGACAAGTGGATCGTGTCGGTGCAGTCCGGCGGCGCCCACGTGGTGAGCACCAGCGCATGAAGTTCCACAGCACACGCGGCAAGGCCCCCGAGGTTTCCTTCAGCCAGGCGCTGCTGACCGGATTGGCGCCCGATGGCGGCCTGTACGTGCCCGGCCGCTGGCCGGACCTCTCGCACCTGCAGCCGGCGCCGCTGCCGGAGCTGGGGCGCGAGCTGATCGGCGCCTTCGCGGCCGACGACGCGCTGGCCGGGGAGATCGGCGCCATCACAGCCGATGCCTTCAATTTCCCTGCGCCGCTGAAGCCGCTGGATGATTCCGGCCGGCTGGGCGTGCTGGAGCTGTTCCACGGCCCCACCGCGGCCTTCAAGGACTTCGGCGCACGCTTCCTGGCGGCGGCCCTGCAGCGCATCCCGCGCGAGGCAGGCCGTCCGCTGCGCATCCTGGTGGCCACTTCCGGCGACACCGGCGGCGCTGTGGCCGCGGCCTTCCATCGGCGGCCCGGCATCGAGGTGGTGGTGCTGTTCCCCAAGGGACTGGTCTCCCCCACGCAGCAGCAGCAGCTGACCTGCTGGGGCGAGAACGTGACCAGCCTTGCCGTGCGCGGCAGCTTCGATGACTGCCAGCGGCTGGTGAAGGAGGCCTTCGTGGACCCGGGCATGCGCGCGCAGGCGCAGATGTCCTCGGCCAACAGCATCAACCTCGGCCGCCTGCTGCCGCAGGCCGTGTACTACGCCGCCAGCAGCCTGGAGGTGTTCTGCGCCACCGGCCGCAAGGCGTCCTACATCATTCCCAGTGGCAACCTCGGCAACGCCGCCGCCTGCGTGTGGGCCCGGCGCATGGGCCTGCCCATCGACCGCATCGTGCTGGCCCACAATGCCAACCTGACCGTGCCTGAGTTCCTCCGCTCCGGGCAGCTCAAGCCGCGCCCGAGCGTGGCCACGCTGGCCTCGGCCATGGACGTGGGCAACCCGAGCAACCTGGAGCGCCTGCTGGACATGTTCCCCGCGCCGGGCGAACTGGCGGGGCAGGTGACCGCGGACTGGGTGGACGACGATGCCATCCGCGCGCGCATCGGCGCCGACTTCGCCGCACTGGGCGAGACCTGGTGCCCGCACACGGCCACTGCCGCCGAGGTGTACGCGCGACTGCCCGAGTCCGAACGCAACGATCGCCACTGGGTGCTGGTGGCAACCGCGCACCCGGCCAAGTTCCGCGAGATCGTGGAGCCGCTGGTGGGCGAGGTGGCCGTTCCGGAGAACCTCAGGCGGTTGTACGATCTCCCTTCGCACTTCACCGAGATCAATCCCACACTGGGCGACCTTGCGCATGCCATCGGCGGTTGAGGACGCGCTACGGCGGATCGACACTCCCCAGAACCGGCTCATCCTGGCCATCGTCGTGGCGGTGATCCTCATCGCCCTGGTCATCTACGTGGCAAGGGCGCTGCGTGTGCGCAGCGCCGCCAAGCGCCTGCACGAGAACATCGTGTCGGTGAGCATCGAGTACCTGCAGAACGTGCTGGTGCCCGACGGCATGGGCTCGAACATGCACGTGGACTACCTGCTGCTGACCTCGCGCGGGGTGGTGGTCATCGACCTGCGCGACCAGCGCGGCAACATCTTCGGCGGCGACCAGATGACGCAGTGGACGGTGATGAACGGCGCCCACCGCACCACCTTCCAGAACCCGCAGCACGCGCTGTATGACCGCGTGGCGGCAGTGCGCGCCCTGGCAGGGGAGCTGCCGGTGGAAGGACGCATCGTGTTCACGCGCACCGCGCGCTTCCCCAAGGGCCTGCCGCGCTGGACGCTGATGGTGGACTCGCTGCGCGCGGAGTTCCCGCCGGTGGCTTCGGATGCGGGGCGCGACTGGCTGGAGCGTTTCCGGGCCGAGTGGCAGGCCATCGCGGCCGCGGTCGCGCCCAGCCCGCTGCGCCGCGAGCGCAGCTTCCTCGCCGAAGTGTTCAACGCCCCGCTGTTCTGAAGCCGCGGGGGAGGATGGCCCGTCGGCCTTGACCTCCCAGGTCATCGATTCCGTGCAATCCGCCGGCCACACTGGCGCCAGGCAACACGGGAGAACACACATGAGCACACCGTCCCCTGCGGTCCAGGCCCGGTCCCAGGCTCGTCCCCTCCGCTGGCACGTGGGCCTGTTCGAGCAGTTCTGGAGCGCGCCGCGCTTCGACCTGCCCTCGGACGAGCTGGCGCCGGATGTCCGGGGCTACTGGCCCGGCCAGCGCGAACCCCGCGTGGGCATCACGGCGTACGTGGCGCCCCTGAAGCGACTGCTTCAGCGGGTACCTGATTTCAGGCTCGAGGTGGCCGATCACGCCAGCGACGGCGACGTCATCTTCATCCACTGGGTCGCGCACGGCACCTGGCAGGGGCGACCGCTCAAGTTCGATGGCGTGGACTGCATCCGCCAGCGGGATGGACGGGTGGTGGAAAACCGCATCTTCTGCAAGCACCCGCTCATCGACCTCATCCTCGAGGAAGTCGATGCCGCCGGTGATCAGGTCGGTGGCGCGGCCGGGTGAGCCGCCTGCAGCGCTGCGGCGGTGGCGGCATCGGCCGGGAAGAATGCTTCGATGGCCAGCTCGGCCAGCGTGATGTCCAGCGGCGTGCCGAACACCGTCGTGGTGCTGAGGAATGAAAGCACCCCGCCCGGCACGCGCAGGCGCAGCGGCACCGCGATGCCGGCGGGCAGGTGATCCGGCCTGGCCTCATCGTCCTCGCCGGGACACAGGGCTTCCAGCTCGCCAGCGAGTTCTGCCAGGAAGGGATCGAGCGTGGTGGCCTGCTGGTGGCGCAACCGTTCCAGCACATGGGCCCGCCATTCCCCGAGGTTGGCGATGCGCGGTGCAAGGCCCGAGGGATGCAGGCTCAACCGCAGCACGTTCACCGGTGGAACCAGCAGGGCCGGATCGACGCCTTCCATCAGCGCCATGGCGGCCCGGTTGGCGCTGAGCAGGTGCCAGTGCCGGTCCACGGCCAGCGCCGGATAGGGGGCATGGCCGGCGAGGATGCGCTCGATGGCCTCGCGCGCCGCACCCATGCCGTCCTCGTCCAGCCGCTGGGCGCGATACAGGGGGGCAAAGCCGGCCGCCACCAGCAGCGTGTTGCGCTCGCGCAGCGGCACCTCGAGCACGCCGCACAGGCGCAGCAGCATGGCACGGCTGGGTTCGGCGCGGCCGGTCTCCAGGCAGCTCAGGTGGCGCGTGGATACGCCTGCCGCACCTGCCAGCTCCAGCTGGCTCATGCGCCGCTTGAGGCGCCAGTGCCGCAGGTGCTCGCCGAAGGTGCGTGGCGTGGCGCTGTCCATGGATGGAAGTTACCCCAATGGCGGATCGCAGGCCTTGACCTCCCGGGTCATGCCCCTTGGCCGGGTCCCGGCCCCGGCGGCAATGCGAAGAAGCGGACCGCGGTGGCGGTGGTGGCCTCCGCCAGGGTTTCCACGCTCTCGTTGCGCGCCCCGGCCACCACCCGCGCCACCTCGGGCAGGAACCCAGGTTCGTTGCGCCGCGTGGACGGCGCCGGCTTCAGGCTCCTGGGCAGCAGGTAGGGCGCATCGGTCTCGATCATCAGCCGGTCCGCAGGGACCAGCGGCATCATCGGCAGCAGGTGCCGGCCGCGTCGCTCATCGCAGATCCAGCCGGTGATGCCCACGTACAGCCCGGCCGCAAGGCACTCCTCCAGCTCGTGCTGCTGGCCGGTGAAGCAATGAGCCACCGCGGCCCGCAGGCGCGGCAGGTAATCCCGCAGCACCGCCATGAAATCCGCGTGGGCATCACGCTGGTGCAGGAATACCGGCAGGCCGGTCTCCACCGCGATCTCCAGCTGGCCGGCGAAGGCCGACAGCTGCGCCTCCCGCGGCGAGAAGTTGCGGTAGTAGTCAAGGCCGCATTCGCCCACCGCCACCACACCGGGCTGGCTGGCCAGCTCGCGCAAGGCGTCGCGCACGCCGGCATCAAACTCGCTGGCGTGGTGCGGATGCAGCCCCGAGGTGGCGAAGAGGCGGGCCGGATACCGGCGGTGCAGCTGCAGCGCGGCGCGCGTGGCCTCGACGCTGGTGCCGGTGACCACCATGCGGTGCACGCCCGCCGCGGCGGCCCGCTCGAGCACCTCGGGCAGGTCGTGGGAGAAGCTCTCGTGCGCCAGGTTGACGCCGATGTCGATCAGTTCCACGCCGCCAGCGCCTCGCACAGTGCGTCCACGTGGGACTCGTCCTGGTCCCAGGACACCACGAACCGCGCCGCCTCATCGCGCGGCGCGCCCCAGTCGTAGAAGCCGAAGCCGCGCTGGCGCAGCGCCTGCTTCTGCCCGGGCGAAAAGCGCATGAACACGGCATTGGCCTCGACGGGGAACAGCAGCCGCGAACCGGCCGCGGCGCCGATTCGCGCGGCAAGCGCGTTGGCGCGGACCGCATTGCGCGCGAAGAAGTCCTGCTCCACGCAGGCCAGCAGCTGCGCTGACAGGTAGCGCATCTTCGAGAACAGGTGCGCGGCACGCTTGCGGCGCAGCGGGAAGTCGCCCACGCGTTGCGGATTGAAAAACACCACGGCCTCGGCGCCCAGCGCACCGTTCTTGGTGGCGCCGAAGGACAGCACGTCCACGCCGGCCTTCCAGGTGACCTTGGCCGGATGCACGCCCAGCCTGGCCACCGCATTGGCGAAGCGTGCGCCATCCATGTGCAGGGCAAGGCCATGCTGCCGGCAGACCTGGCCGATGGCCGCCACCTGCGCTGGCGAGTACACGGTGCCGCACTCGGTGGCCTGGGTGATGCTCACTGCCGCCGGCTGCGGGGTGTGCAGCGAGACCGGATGGTCGGCCAGCCACTGCTGCAGGGTGGCTGCCTCGAGCCGGCCGTCGCGCGCCGGCAGGCGCGTCAGGCGCGCGCCGCCGGTCTGCAGTTCCACCGCGCCGCACTCATCATGCAGCACGTGTGCATCGTCACCGGCGAAGATCTCGCCCCAGGGCGGCGTGCACGCAGCCAGCGCCAGCGCATTGGCCGCGGTCCCGGTGGCCACCGCGAACACGCGCACCTCGCGGTCGAAGTAGCGGCTGAACGCGGCATCCAGGCGCCGGCTCCACTCATCGTCACCATAGCTGCGCGCCGGCCCCTGGTTGGCGGCCGCGATGGCCGCCAGCACCTCGGGCGCGGCCGGCGCGGTGTTGTCGCTGTAGAAGTACATGGCGCGCGATGGTACCAAGCCGCGGCGCGGGGCCTGGCTGCTATCATCCGGTTCCGTGCCTTTCACGATGGAACCTGCCGCTGCCGCCGCCACGTCCCAGCTGTCCCTGTGGGAGGATGCCGGCGCGGCGCCCGCCGTGAACATCAGGCACAGCCGCCGTGCCCGCCGCATTGCCGTGCGCATCGCCGCCTCCGGCCAGGTGGAGCTGGTGGTCCCCCGCGGGGTGGCCGAGCACCGCGCGCTGGCATTCCTGCACAGCCAGGCCGAGTGGGTGCGCCGCCATGTGGCCCGCCGCCGTGCCCTGTTGCCGCCCCCGCAACCCTTTCCGCCACCCGAGCTGCATTTGGCGCTCACCGGCGAGTGCTGGCGGCTGTTCCAGGCCGGCGGCGCCGGCCGGCCACGGCTGGTGGCGCAGGCCGGCGAGGGCAGGGGCGGCCTGCTCGAACTGCGCGGCACCGGCACCGCCGGACAATGGCGTCGCTGCCTGGTGGCGTGGCTGAAGCGCCGCGCGCTGCAGGAGCTGGGGCGGCGCCTGGACGAACAGGCGCGGCTGCACGGCTTCAGCTACGCGGACGTGAAGGTGCGCCTGCAGCGCACCCGCTGGGGCAGCTGTTCCTCGCGCGGCGTGATCTCGCTGAACTTGGCGCTGCTGTTCCAGAGGCCCGAGGTGGTGCGCTACCTGCTCTGCCACGAGCTGGCGCACACCCGCCACATGAACCACTCACAGCGTTTCTGGCAGCTGGTGGCGCAGTGCGAACCGCGCTGGCGCGAGCTGGACCGGGCGCTGCTGGCCGGCTGGCGCAACGTGCCGGCCTTCCTCCGGGAGACGACATGAACGACAGCCCCGATACCCCCGCCAGGGTCGACCTGAGCGGCGAGCCGGTCCACTGGGACCTGGGTTCCTCCCAGTCCTACGGCGAATACCTGCAGATCAGGACACTGCTGTCGGCGCAGAAGACCATCTCCGACGCGCACGACGAGGTGATGTTCATCACCGTGCACCATGTCTCGGAGCTGTGGATCCGGCTGATGCTGCACGAGCTGGAGCTGGTGCGCGACTGCGTGGTGCGCGACAACCTCGATCCCTCGTTCAAGGCCCTGCAGCGCATCGCGCGCGTGCAGTCGCAGCTGTTCGGCGTGTGGGAAGTGCTGGCCACGATGAGCCCGTCGGACTACATGACCTTCAGGAACCTGCTGGGGCGTTCCTCCGGCTTCCAGTCGGCCCAGTACCGCCTGCTGGAGTTCAGCCTCGGCAACAAGAACGCCGACATGATCCGCGTGCACGAGCGCTCGCCGGAGGACCACGAGCGGCTCAAGCGCGCGCTGCATGCGCCCAGCCTCTACGACGAGGTGCTGCGGCTGCTCTCGCGCCGCGGCTACGGCATTCCCGCCGAGCTGCTGGACCGCGACTTCTCGCAGCCCTACGTGGCGTCCAAGGCCGTCACCGGTGCGTGGCTGGGCGTCTACCACAATGCCGAGACCGACTGGGACCTGTACGAGCTGGCCGAGGGCCTGGTGGACCTGGACCACCGCTTCCAGCTGTGGCGCTTCCAGCACATGAAGACCGTGGAGCGCATCATCGGCCACAAGCGCGGCACCGGCGGCACCAGCGGCGTGTCCTACCTGGCGCGCGCGCTGGACCTCAAGTTCTTCCCCGAGCTCTGGCTCGCGCGAACGTCCCTCTGAGCCGCAAGGCCATCAGCACCGCGAAGATCACCACGTACAGCAGCGGCTCGCGGATGTCGGCCTTCACCTGCCACCAGAAGTGCCACAGGCCCAGGCCGGTGACCAGATAGACCAGCCGGTGCAGCTTCGTCCAGCGCCGGCCCAGCCGGCGCATCATGCCGTTGGTGGAGGTGACCGCCAGCGGCACCAGCAGCAGCAGTGCCAGCATGCCGATGGTGATCCAGGGCCGCTTGAGGATGTCCTCGCCCACGGCGCGAAGGTCGAACCACTGGTCCAGCGCCAGGTACACGGCGAAGTGCGCCAGCGCGTAGAAGAACGCGAACAGGCCCAGCATGCGCCTGAGGCGCAGCAGGTGGTTCCAGCCGGTGATCTGGCGCACCGGCGTCACGGCGAGCGTGAGCAGCAGCAGGTTCAGCGCGGTGATGCCGCAGGCATGCTCCAGCCGCCGCACCGGGTCCGCGCCCAGGTTCATGGGCCCCAGGCCGAACGCCGCCAGCGTCATCAGCACGGCCGGCAGGGCGCAGGCCGCGAACACCAGCGGCTTGTACAGCCAGCGGTACTGCTGCGCGATATCCAACGATCAGTACAGCTTCTTCGGATCCATGCCGGCGTACAGTGACGCCACCTGCTCGGCATAGCCGTTGAACGGCAGCGTCGCCACGCGCCCGCCCAGCAGCGAGCCGCTGCCGATGCGCCGCTCGGTGGCCTGGCTCCAGCGCGGGTGCGGCACCTCGGGGTTCACGTTGGCGAAGAAGCCGTACTCGTGCGGTGCGGCCTGCTGCCAGCTGTTGAGCGGCTGGCGCTCGGTGAAGCGGATGCGCACGATGGACTTGACGTTCTTGAAGCCGTACTTCCACGGCACCACCAGCCTGAGCGGCGCACCATTCTGGTTGGGCAGTACGCGGCCGTACACGCCGGTGGCCATGAAGGTCAGCGGGTGCATGGCTTCGTCCATGCGCAGGCCCTCCACGTAGGGCCAGTCGAGCACGGCCAGGCGCTGGCCCGGCATGCGCCTGGGGTCGTGCAGCGTGGTGAACTCCACGTAGCGAGCCCTGGAGGTGGGCTCCAGGCGCCTGATGAGCTCGGCCAGCGGGAATCCCACCCACGGGATCACCATCGACCAGGCCTCCACGCAGCGCAGGCGGTAGACGCGCTCCTCGATGGCGATGCCCTTGAGCAGCTCGTCCAGGTCGAAGCGGCCCTTCTTTTCGCACTCGCCGTCGACGGTCACCGTCCACGGGCGCGGCTTGAAGTTGCGCGACAGCGCCGCAGGCTCGTGCTTGGCGGTGCCGAACTCGTAGAAGTTGTTGTAGGTGGTGATGTCTTCCCAGCTGTTGGGCTTGTCCTTGATGGACAGGGCCTCGTTGCGCTTCGCGTTGATCACCTCGCCGGCGGGTCCCTCGGCGCCGCGGGCATCCCCCAGGCCCAGCGTGGCCAGCGCAGCGCCGGTCAGGCCGGCCGTGAGCAGCTCGCGCCGTCCCAGGTAAAGGCGCTCGGGGGTGATCTCGGAGGGCAGGATGCGATCGATCCGGCTGCGGCGTTTCATGGCGGATTCCTCGTGCGAAGGCCTTCCTTCCGGTCCCCGAGTTTAGCGCGATCCGGCGCGCCCCCAGTGCACGCAGCGGATGCCCTCGGCAGCCAGCCTGGCGGCCAGCGCGGGCGGGGCGTTGACGTACACCGCCTCCTCGCACAGCCGCATGTGCAGCAGGTCGGGCGCGCTGTTGCCATAGGCGATCACCGGCAGGCCGGGATGGGCGGCCCGCAGGGCCTGCAGCACCCGCACCTTCTCGGCATCGCGGCGGTTGGGACCGGCGAGGCGGCCGTCGAGCCGCTCGCCCTGCCAGAGGACCTGCGTGCAGTGGCACTCATGGGCGCCCAGCTCCCGCGCCAGCAGCGGCACGTAAAGGTCCGGGCTGGCCGACAGCACCACCACGTGGTCGCCGGCCGCCACATGGGCCTTCAGCGTGGCCACGCCCTCGGGGTGCATGCCGCGGAGGATCGTGCGGGGAACGAAAGTCCCGGCCCAGCGCTGCAGCATGGCGCGCGGCAGGCCGGAGAACAGCAGGTACAGGACGGCCCCCTTGAGGGCGCCGCGGTCCAGGCGACCGCAGGCGTAGGCCAGCAGCGGCCCCAGCAGCAGGGGCACGCGCAGCCAGCGGGCGGGCTGCCTGGCCAGCAGCCCGAGCACGAAGGGGCCGAAGGTGTCGCGGCGCGTCAGCGTGCCGTCGAGGTCGAACAGCGCCAGCCGCCTCGACCCCGGACCCGCGCCCACGGCAGGGCGGCCGCTCAGGCCGCCTTGCCCGCGCCGGCGAGCTGCCGCAGCACGTAGTGCAGGATGCCGCCGTGCAGGTAGTACTCGCGCTCCTTGGGCGTGTCGATGCGCACGCGCGCCTCGAAGCTCACCTGCTTGCCGCCATCATCCGGCGTGGCCACCACAGTGACCGTGCGCCGCGACGGGTCGCCGGCGCCGGTGATGGTGAAGCGCTCGCGGCCGGTCAGGCCCAGCGACTGGACGTTCTGGCCCGGCAGGAACTGCAACGGCAGCACGCCCATGCCGATCAGGTTGGAGCGGTGGATGCGCTCGAAGCTCTCGGCGATCACGGCCTTCACGCCCAGCAGCATGGTGCCCTTGGCGGCCCAGTCGCGCGAGGAGCCCGAACCGTACTCCTTGCCGGCCAGGATGATCAGCGGCGTGCCTTCGTCCTTGTACTTCATCGCCGCGTCGTAGATGGACATCTGCTCGCCCGAGGGGATGTGCAGCGTGACGCCGCCCTCGGTCTCCGGCAGCAGCAGGTTGCGCAGGCGGATGTTGGCGAAGGTGCCGCGCATCATCACCTCGTGGTTGCCGCGGCGCGAGCCGTAGGAGTTGAAGTCCTCGGGCTTCACGCCCTGCGACACCAGGTAGCGCGCCGCCGGCGAGCTCCTGGCGATGTTGCCGGCGGGGGAGATGTGGTCGGTGGTGATCGAATCGCCGAACAGGCCCAGCACGCGCGCGCCGGTGATGTCACCGCGCGGGGCAGGCGTCATCGTCATGCCCTCGAAGTAGGGCGGGTTGCGCACGTAGGTGGACTTCTCGTCCCACTGGTACACGTTGCCGGCGGGCACCTTGATGGAACGCCAGCGCTCGTCGCCCTCGAACACGCCCTCGTAGCTCTTCTTGAACATCGCCGAGGTGATGTACTGGCGCACGTAGTCGGCCACTTCCTGCGGCGCGGGCCAGATGTCCTTCAGGTACACCGGCTGGCCGTTGGCGCCGGTGCCCAGCGGGGCATTGCCCAGGTCGGTGTCCAGGGTGCCGGCCAGCGCATAGGCCACCACCAGCGGCGGGGAGGCCAGGTAGTTCTGCTTCACCTCGGGGTGCACGCGGCCGTCGAAGTTGCGGTTGCCCGACAGCACCGAGCAGCCGATCACGTCACCCTGCTTGATGGCGGCGGAGATCTCCGGCTTCAGCGGACCGGAGTTGCCGATGCAGGTGGTGCAGCCGTAGCCGACGATGTTGAAGCCCACGGCTTCCAGGTCATCGAGCAGGCCGGCGGCCTGGAGGTAGTCGCTGACCACGCGCGAGCCCGGGGCCAGCGAGGTCTTCACCCACGGCCTGGCGGCCAGGCCCAGCTTGCGCGCATTGCGCGCCACCAGGCCGGCGGCGATCAGCACGTAGGGGTTGGAGGTGTTGGTGCAGCTGGTGATGGCGGCGATCAGCACCGCGCCATCCTTGACCTCGAAGGTGTCGGCGCCGACGGTGGCCGTGCCCACGCCGGTGGCGCCGGGGTTCTTCTTGGCACGCTCGGCGGACTGCCTGGCGTAGGCGGCCTGGAAGGCCTGCTGCGCGCCCTTCAGCGGCACGCGGTCCTGCGGGCGCGAGGGGCCGGCGAGGCTGGGCTCGACGGTGGACAGGTCCAGCTCCAGCACGTCGGTGTAGTCGGCCGGCGCCTGGCCGTTCACGCGCCACAGGCCCTGGTGCTTCGCATAGGCCTCGACCAGCGCGATCTGCTCCTCGGAACGGCCGGACAGGCGCAGGTAGCGGATGGTCTCCTCGTCGATCGGGAAGATGGCGCAGGTGCTGCCGAACTCCGGCGACATGTTGCCGATGGTGGCGCGGTCGGCCAGCGGCAGGTTGGCCAGGCCGTCGCCAAAGAACTCGACGAACTTGTCCACCACGCCCTTCTTGCGCAACATCTCGGTGATGGTCAGCACCAGGTCGGTGGCAGTGGTGCCGGCTGGCAGCGTGCCGGTGAGCTTGAAGCCGATCACCTGCGGGATCAGCATGGTCACCGGCTGGCCCAGCATGGCCGCCTCGGCCTCGATGCCGCCCACGCCCCAGCCGAGCACGCCCAGGCCGTTGATCATGGTGGTGTGCGAGTCGGTGCCCACGACCGTGTCGGGGTAGGCCTCCTGCGGCGCACCGTCCTTCGCGAACACCACGCGGCCGAGGTACTCCAGGTTCACCTGGTGCACGATGCCGGTGTTCGGCGGCACGACCTTGAAGTTGCGGAAGGCGTTCTGGCCCCAGCGCAGGAAGGCATAGCGCTCGCCATTGCGCTCAAACTCGATGCGGTTGTTGTTGGCCAGCGCCTGCGGCGTGCCGTATTCATCCACCTGCACCGAGTGGTCGATGACCAGCTCGGCCGGGGCCAGCGGGTTCACGCGGTCCGGGTTGCCGCCCAGGCGGGTGATGGCCTCGCGCATCGCGGCCAGGTCCACCACGCAGGGCACGCCGGTGAAGTCCTGCATGATCACGCGCGCCGGCGTGAAGGAAATCTCGTAGGAGGGGGCGGCCTTGGCATCCCAGTCGAGGATGGCCTCGATGTCGGCGCGGGTGACGTTGACGCCATCCTCGAAGCGCAGCTGGTTCTCCAGCAGGATCTTCAGCGAGTAGGGCAGGCGGGCCAGTTTCCCGGCAGGAAGGGCCGAGAGGCTCCAGATGGTGTACTGCTTGCCATTAACGTCGAGGGTCGTGCGCGCCTTGAAACTGTCAGTCATGGAGCCTCCAAGGGGAATCCATCAATTATAGCGCCGTTTGCCGGATGACTCCTCCACCCAGGCAGCGCGTGCCCGCGTAGATCACGGCCGACTGGCCCGGCGTGACGGCCCGCTGCGGCGCCACCGGTTCGATCTCCACCATGCCGTCCCCGCGCGGCGTCACGCGCGCGGCCTGGTCGGGCTGGCGGTAGCGCAGCCGCACGGCCAGCTCCCCGTCCGGGGGCGGCCCGGCGCACAGCCAGTTGACCGGCCCGGCAAGGAGCGCGCGGCAGAACAGGGCCGGATGGTCGGCGCCCTGGGCCACCACCAGCGTGTTGTCCTCCGTGCGCTTGGCCACCACGTACCAGGCATCGCCGCTGCCGCCGCGCAGCCCGCCGATGCCGATGCCGCCGCGCTGGCCCAGGGTGTAGAAGGGCAGGCCCACGTGCTCGCCCAGCCGCTCGCCGTCGACGCTGACGATGGGCCCGGGGGAGTGCGGCACGAACTGCTGCAGGAACTCGCGGAACGGGCGCTCGCCGATGAAGCAGATGCCGGTGCTGTCGCGCTTGTCGGCCACCGGCAGGCCGGCCTGCTGCGCCAGCTCGCGCACCTGCGGCTTGTGCATGTCGCCCAGAGGCATCAGCGCGTGCGCGAAGGCCTCGCGCTTGACCGCATGCAGGAAGTAGGACTGGTCCTTGCCCGGGTCCACGCCCTTGTGCAGTTCCGCACCGTCCGCGCCCTGCACGATCCGCGCATAGTGGCCGGTGGCCAGCCAGCGCGCGCCCAGCCGCTGCGCGTGGCGCAGGCAGTCGCCGAACTTGATCTCGCGGTTGCACAGCACGTCCGGGTTGGGCGTGAGGCCGGCCTTCAGCGCGGCAAGGAAATCCTCGAACACGCGCGCGCGGTACTCGGCCGACAGGTCCACCCGGTGCAGCACGATGCCCAGCTCGTCGGCCACGCGGCGCGCATCCTGGAAGTCCTGGGCCGAAGTGCAGTAACCGGCTTCATCCTCCTCCCAGTTGTGCATGAACAGGCCCTGCACGTCGTGGCCCGCGCGCTTGAGCAGCAACGCGGTGACGGCCGAGTCCACGCCCCCGGACATCGCGACGATGATGCGCTCGCCCAAGGCCCGGGTCCTCAGGAGGCGGCGGGGACGGGCGTGGCGTCGAGGTAGTGCAGCGCCGAGAGGTCGTGCCGGCGACCGGCAAGGTGGTCATCGATGCAGCGCATGACCAGCGGGCTGCGCAGCCGCACGCCGCCGCCGAGCAGCTGCGCGCGGGTCAGCCAGCGCGCCGCGACGATGCCGCGGTCCAGCGGCCGCGCGGGATCGTGGTCGAACACCTCGCCGGCGAGGGCCACGCGCAGGATGCTGGCGCCATTGGCCGGGTTGCGCCACAGGTAGATGCCGGTGAGGTGGGCCGGGCGGAACCGCCAGCCGGTCTCCTCCAGGGTCTCGCGCACGGCGGCCTCCAGGATGGACTCGCCGTCCTCCACGTGGCCGGCCGGCTGGTTGAGCACCAGCGCGCCCTGGATGCGCTCCTCGACGAGCAGGAAATGCTGGTCACGCTGCACGATGGCAGCAACGGTGAGGTCTGGGCGCCAGGTCATGGCGCCAAAGTATAGGGGAGAGCGCCTAGTACTTCGGCGCGCTGGCCACCCACATCTCATCGAACTCGCGCAGGTACTGGCGCGCGTTCGAGGGCTGGCCGAAGCTCGCCACGCCGTCGCAGCCGCCGGCCTGGGCGCGATAGACGATGGCCCGGTTGTCGGCCAGCAGCAGGCCGTGCGTGCGGTGCGCGAACTGCGGCGCCACGCAGCGGATCTCGATGTGGCCGGAGAGGCGGCGGCGCATGGCGGCCAGCTTGTGCGGCGTGGTGTAGGAGACGGCCCGCTGGGTCAGCAGGCGGATCTTGGCGAAGCTGTGGGCGAGCAGGAAGCGCTGCACCACCTCGAGGAAGGGCTGGTGCTCGTACAGCGCGGGCTCCAGGTCGGAGGTGTAGATGGACACCAGGCGCTGCGCCATCGAGACCGCGCGGCGGTTGGCGGCGCGCACGTCCTCCAGCGTGGTCAGCACCTCCATCGGGGCGGGCTCGGGCCGGGTCATGCCGCCACGGCTGAGCACCGTCACCGGCGCCTGGCCGGCGCCAGGCAGCAATGCCGCAGGAGATGCGAAGTAGTAATGGGCGCCCATGGGCGGCAGTGTGGAACCGCCCCGGGGACCGGTTTGTGGGGTGCTTCACGTTTTGCCGCGCTCGCCCCGGCACCAGGGCGAAAGTGCGGCGCAGGTCGCAAATCGCCGGGTGTTATGTCACCCGGCTTCCGGCGGCCTGCGGGCCAGGCTGGCCGCCAGGCCCACGTAGCCCGAGGGCGTCAGGGCCAGCAGCGCCTCGCGCCGCGCGGCCGGGATGGGCAGCCCGCCGATCAGCGCCGCCAGCGACTCGCGCGTCAGCGGCTTGCCGCGGGAGTGCTCCTTGAGCAGCTCGTAGCCGTCGGGCACGCCCTCGGCGCGCAGCACGGTCTGCACCGCCTCGGCCAGCACCTCCCAGGCCCCCTCCAGGTCGGCCGCCAGCCGCGCCGGGTCCGGGGCAATCTTGCCCAGGCCGCGCAGCGCCGCCTTGTACGCGATCACGCAGTGGCCCAGCGCCACGCCCACGTTGCGCAGCACGGTGGAGTCGGTGAGGTCGCGCTGCCAGCGCGACACCGGCAGCTTCTCGCTGAAGTGCCGCAGCAGCGCGTTGGCGATGCCGAGGTTGCCCTCGGCATTCTCGAAGTCGATGGGATTGACCTTGTGCGGCATGGTGGAGGAGCCGACCTCGCCGGCCACGGCGCGCTGGCGCAGGTAGCCCAGGGAGATGTAGCCCCAGATGTCGCGGCACATGTCGATGCCGATCACGTTCACGGCGGCAAGCGCATCGCAGTACTCGCCGATCCAGTCGTGCGGCTCGATCTGCGTGGTGTGCGCGTTCCAGACCAGGCCGCAGCGCTGCTCCACGAACTGGCGCGAGACCGAGGGCCAGTCCAGCGCGGGGAAGGCGGCCACGTGGGCATTGAAATTGCCGACCGCGCCATTCCACTTGCCGAGGATGGCCACCGCCGCCAGCCGCTCGCGGGCGCGCGTGAGCCGCGCGTGGATGTTGGCGAATTCCTTGCCCAGAGTGGTGGGCGAGGCCGTCTGGCCGTGCGTGCGCGACAGCATCGGCAGCGCGGCATGTTCGGCGGCGAAGCGCGCCAGCGCCTCGCGCAGCGCGTCGATGGCCGGCAGCAGCACCTGGGCGCGGGCGCGATCGAGCAGGCGCGCGTAGCTGATGTTGTTGATGTCCTCGGAGGTGCAGCCGAAGTGCACCAGCTCCAGCTG
>CAYVZE010000056.1:0-17829 GCA_964455685.1 uncultured Steroidobacteraceae bacterium | reverse complement strand
GGGGCTCTTCTGCGAGCTTGAGGCCATCGATCTGGCCGCCTGCGGGTACGCGCCATGTCTTCATCGAAAATTCTCCCTCTGGCAATCCGGACTGCTGCCGGCGACGGTCATTGTCGTTGTCTGCCGGCGGCACCTATCTTAATCTCCGGAGGATGAGCCGTGAGGATGCACCGGAGTCCCTGGTGGAAACGGCATTCCACCCCTTCGAGCCGGCCGATGTGAGGCTGGTGGAAGGCCGCGCGCTGAACCAGCCCATCCTGCGCGCCGACGTCGCCGGCATGCCGCTGGAGTGGATCGACTACCGCGAGGCGGCCCGGCTTTACACGCAGGGCCAGGTGGCCTATTCCATCGGCTCGCCGCTGTACCGCCTGCGCGGCGGCTACAACGCCGTCACCGGCCGCCGCAGCCTGCTGGAGATCAGCTCCATCATCGCCACCGTGGGCCACACCGGCAATCCCGGCAACACGCGCCACGACTACGTGCCGCCGCTGAACAACCAGACGCTGTTCCGCCGCGACGGTTACCTGTGCCTGTATTGCGCGCAGCGTTTCCCGGTGTCGGAGCTCTCGCGCGACCACATCCGGCCCTTCTGCCAGGGCGGCCGCGACACCTGGACCAACGTGGCCACCGCCTGCCGCCGCTGCAACAACGCCAAGGCCTCGCGCACGCCCGAGCAGGCGAAGATGCAGCTGATCGCGGTGCCGTTCACGCCCACCTACGCCGAATACATCTTCCTGAAGGGCCGCCGCGTGCTCGCGGACCAGATGCAGTACCTGCTGGCGCACTTCCCGCGCAGCAGCCCGCTGCATGCGCGGATCCGCGAGTGGGTGAACTGAAGCCGCATTCGGTGCTCCGGGCCGCCGGGCACGGCAACCTGCGGATTGTGGCAACATCCCATGGCATCGCGGCGGCGCGGGGCCGCCTTCACACGACGGGGGTAGGCACTCGACATGGCCAGGGACAGCACACTGCAATCCGTTCTGACCGAGGAACGCCGCTTCCCGCCGCCGCCGGCCTTCGCCTCCGCCGCAGGGCTGGATGCCGCGACCCTGCAGCAGCTGCACGAGGAGGCCGCGCGCGATCCCGAGGGCTTCTGGGCCGCGCAGGCGCGCGCCGAACTGCACTGGCACAAGCCCTTCACCCGCACGCTGGACCGCTCGGCCGAGCCCAACTACCGCTGGTTCACCGACGGTGAGCTGAACGTCTCGTACAACTGCCTGGACGTGCACCTGGCCACCCGCGGCGAGCAGGTCGCGCTGGTGTTCGAGCCCGAGAGCGGCGAGCCGCGCCGGCTGACCTGGCGCGAGCTGCATGCCGAGGTGTGCCGCTTCGCCAATGCGCTGAAGGCGCTGGGCGCCAGGCGCGGCGACCGCATCGTGATCTACATGCCGCTGGTGCCCGAGGTGGTGGTGGCCATGCACGCCTGCGCGCGCATCGGCGCCATCCATTCGGTGGTGTTCGGCGGCTTCTCCGCGCTGAGCCTGCGCGACCGCGTCGAGGATGCCGGCGCGCGCTTCGTGATCACCGCCGACGGCGGCTGGCGCGCCGGCAAGGTGGTGGAGCTGAAGGCGGCCACGGACAAGGCGCTGGAAGGCGCTGGCGCCAGCGTCGAGAAGGTCATCGTGCTGCGGCGGACCGGCCTGCCCGTGCACATGCAGGCCGGCCGCGACGTGTGGTGGCACGACGTGGTTGCCGGCCGTCCCGCGACCTGCGAGCCGGAGTGGGTGGATGCCGAGCATCCACTGTTCCTGCTCTACACCTCCGGTTCCACCGGCAAGCCCAAGGGCATCCAGCATTCCAGCGGCGGCTACCTGCTCGGTGCCAAGCTCACCTCGCGCAGGGTGTTCGACCTGAAGCCCGGCGACGTGTACTGGTGCACGGCCGACGTGGGCTGGATCACCGGCCACAGCTACGTGGCCTACGGGCCGCTGGCCAATGGCGCCACCGTGGTCATCTACGAGGGCGCGCCGACCTATCCGGATGCCGGCCGCTTCTGGAAGATCATCCAGGACCACAAGGTCAGCATCTTCTACACCGCGCCCACGGCCATCCGCGCGCTGATGAAGCTGGGCGATGCCATCCCGCAGTCCTTCGACCTGTCCTCGCTGCGCCTGCTGGGCAGCGTGGGCGAGCCCATCAATCCCGAGGCGTGGATGTGGTACCACCGCGTCATCGGCGGCGGGCGCTGCCCCATCGTCGACACCTGGTGGCAGACCGAGACCGGCGCCATCATGATCTCGCCGGTGCCGGGCGTCACCGCGACCAAGCCCGGCTCGTGCACGCGGCCGCTGCCCGGCATCGATGCCGACATCGTGGACGAAGACGGCAACCCGGTGAAGGGCGCGGATGCCGGCGGCTACCTGGTGATCAAGCGGCCCTGGCCGTCGATGCTGCGCACCATCTGGGGTGACAACGGCCGCTACATCGAGACCTACTGGAGCCGCTTCGGCAACCGCTACTACGTGGCCGGCGACAGCGCCCACCGCGACACGGACGGCTACTACTGGATCATGGGCCGCATCGACGACGTGCTGAACGTCTCCGGCCACCGCCTCGGCACCATGGAGGTGGAGTCGGCGCTGGTGGCACACCCGCGCGTGGCCGAGGCCGCCGTGGTCGGCCGCCCGCACGAGATCAAGGGCGAGGCCATCTTCGCCTTCGTGGTGTGCAAGGGCGAGCGGCCCACCGGCGACACGAAGGCGCTGGTCGAGGAGCTGCGCAACTGGGTGGCCGAGCAGCTGGGCGCCATCGCCAGGCCGGACGACATCCGCTTCGCGGACAACCTGCCCAAGACGCGCTCGGGCAAGATCATGCGCCGGCTGCTGCGCGCCATCGCGCGCGGCGATGAGATCACGCAGGACATCTCGACGCTGGAGAACCCGGCCATCGTCGAGCAGCTGCGCGGTACCCGGTAGACCGCGCGAAGCCGGGCGGCGCGCGCCGGTCCGTGCAGCAATGGAAAAGGCCGCGCCGGATCGCTCCGGTGCGGCCTTGCCGTTTGTTGCGGGTCGCGGCTCAGTTCGCCGGCCGGCGATCCGCCTCGGTGCCCGTCTGGCCGCCGCGGAAGTTGGCCTGCAGCAGGTGCGTGAGCGTGTGCACGTAGCGCAGCTTGCCGTTCTCGACCCGGAACAGGTGCGTGTCCGCGGCGCCGCCGCCGAAGGCGCACCACACCACCACCATGCCGAACACCTCGTCGGCGATGAACTGGCGGGCGGAGATGTTCACGCCGGCAGGCATGCCCGCCTCGCAGGTGTCGTCGTCACGGCCGCGGCCGGTGGTCATGCCGCCTTCCACGCGCACGCAGGGGTAACCCCACGGCACCAGGTCCACCTTGCCCTCCAGGAAAGCGTCCATGTAGGCATTGGCGGCATGGATCAGGTCGCCGTAGGAGGTGCGCCTGTCGGCCGGGATCGGGCCCCAGTCCTCCTTCGAGGAGTACTCGAGGTAGTTGTCGGCGTTGAACAGCCAGTAGCCGGTGGTGGTCCAGATCACCTTGATCTCGGCGATCTTGTCGTGGTTCACGCGCAGCGTGACGCCGGCGACATAGGGCTCGTTCTTGTCGGTGACGATGATCTCGGTGAAGGTCTGGCAGGTCCGGTCATCGTACATGCTCATGTGCCGGTCGATCTTCAGCGGCTTGGTCAGGAAGCCGGTCTTCACGTCGGCGGCGTTCAGGTTCTCGCTGTAGATGACGTTGGTCGCCAGCGGCAGGCCGGAGATATCGCCCCTGGCCTGCGCCTCCAGGTACAGCCGCACCGCATGCTGCAGGCCGCCGCGCTGGCAGGACACCTGCGGCCGCTGCGCGGCCTGGACGCGGCCCTCGTTGGCGCCGGGGCCGACGCCGCCCTGCTGGGCGGCCGGCGGCTGGGCGGCGCCGGCCGCGGTGGCGGCGAGCAGGGCGGCGCACAGCGCGGCGCCGGTGGCGAGAAGGTTCGAGCGTTTCACGGGATTCATCCTCCGTTGCGATTCCGGGTTCCTGTTCAGATGCCGGGCACGTTGCGCTGGCGCGTGGCGCGGCGGTGCGCGATCTCCTGCACGTAGATGGGCGTGCGGGTGTAGTCGCGGCCGGCAAGCGACTCGGGCATGGGCTGCAGCGGCACCATCGATTCCAGCAGCGCATTGGCGCGTGCCTCGACGCCGGGACGCCACTCCGGCTGCAGCACCACGAACAGGTCGTTGTGGTAGATGCCGTCGAGCAGCACCCGGCCCACCACCACCGGATCCTGCGGCCGCGCCCAGTAGGGCGCCGGCGCGGGTGCGCGCGGCGGCGCGCCGGCGCCAGCCGGACGGCCGGGTGCCGCGCCAGCAGCCGGCGCGTCCTCGTTGCGCAGTTCGGCCGGGCGCAGCGTCTCGCTCTGCGCAATGTTGCTGGTGGTGTTACCGGGCACGAAGCAGGTGGTGCCGATGTTGGTGTTGCGCAGCTCGCTGCGCAGCTGCTCCATCAGCGCCACCGCCGCGACCTTCGAGACCGAGTAGATGCCGGTGGCCGGGTTGGGCACGATGCCGCTGGTCGAGGTGGTGGTGACGATGTGCGCGCCCTGGCCATGCGCCAGCATGCGCGGCACGAAGGTGTGCACGCCGTACACCGGGCCCCAGAAGTTCACGCCCATGCCCCATTCCCAGTCGTTCAGCGTGCCGCGCGAGGCCGACTGCTGCAGTCCCACCCCGGCGTTGTTGACCAGGATGTGCACCGGGCCGAACTTCTTCTCGATTTCGTCCGCGGCGCGCTGCCAGCCGTCCTTGTCCATCACGTTGTGGACCACGGTCATGACGCGCGGGTCATTGGCCGGGAAGTGCTTCAGCGCATCCGCCCACTGCCGGTCGTCGAGGTTGCCGATGGCCACCCTGGCGCCGGCCTCGTGCATCACGCGGGCGATGCCCAGGCCGATGCCGCTGGAGCCGCCGGTGATGTACACCACCTTGTCCTTCACGTCGGTGATGGTGGGCGCCTGCGAGGGGCCCGCGTCGGGCGCGGCGCCGCCTTGTGCCTGCGCGGCGGCGGCTTCGCGCGGCGCCAGGCCGGCGGCAATGCCGGCTGCGCCCGCGGCGGCCATGCCACCCAGCAGCCAGCGGCGATTCAGAGTGTTCTCGTCCATGTATTCGTCCCCGTCTGTTGTGCGCGAAAGGGCTCAGGCGCCCTCGAAGCCCTTGATGCTGCGCTTGCGCGTGGCGCGGCGGTGCTTGATCTCCTGCACGAAGATGTCCGTGAAGTAGTAGCGGCCCGCGTCCACGCCCGCCTTGATGTTGTCGGGCATGGGGTAGTAGTCGACCATGGACTCGGCCATGGCCAGTCCCCTGGCCAGCACGCCCTGGCGGTATTCCGGCGCGGGGAAGATGAACAGGTCGTTGTTCAGGATGCCGTTGACTACCAGACGGCCCACCATCAGCGGATCCTGCGGACGCTGCCACAGCGGGTTCACCGGCGCGGCCGCCGGCGGCGGGCCGCCGGCCCCACCGCGCGGCGCGGCCGGCACCAGCGGACGCTGCGGCTGCTGCGGGCCGTCATTGCGCAGGTCGGCCGGGCGGGCCTCCTCGCTGCGCGCGATGTTGGTGGTGGTCATGCCCGGGATCAGGCAGGAGGTGCCGATGTTGGTGTTGCGCAGGTCGGCGCGCGCCTGCTCCATCAGGCCGGTGGCGGCGATCTTCGACACTGCGTAGATGCCCACCGGCAGGCCCACCAGGATGCCGCTGGTGGAGGTGGTGGTGACGATGTGCGAGGGCGTGCCGCGCTTGAGCATTCGCGGCACGAAGGTCTTGATGCCGTAGACCGGGCCCCAGAAGTTCACGCCCATGCCCCAGTCCCAGTCCTTGTAGCTGCCGTCGACGATGCCCTGCTGCAGCCCCACGCCGGCGTTGTTGACCAGGATGTCCACCGGGCCGAACAGCGACTCGATCTCATCGGCCTTCTTCTCCCACGCGTCGCGTTCCATCACGTCGTGCACGATGGTCTTCACGCGCGGGTCGCCGGGCGGGAACCTGGCCAGCGCGTCGGCCCACTGGCTGTCGTTGTAGTTGCCGAGGATCACCTTGGCGCCGGCCTCATGCAGCGCCTGCGCGATGCCCAGGCCGATGCCGGAGGAGCCGCCGGTGATGTAGGCGACCTTGCCGTTGATGTCGGTGATGGGCGGCTTCTGCGCTTCGCCGCGATCGTGGAACTGGACGTCGGGGACCGCCTGGGCCGAGGCCTCGCGCGAACCCAGCGTGCCCAGTACGCCCGCCGTGCCCGCAGTCACAGCCACGCCACCCAGTACCTGGCGGCGGCTCAGGTTCTTCTCGTCCATCTTGATCCCCCCGGTTCGTTGGTCAGGACCGGGGATTCTGAACCCATTCCCGATGGCCGCAAAGGGCGCGGGAAGGCCTCGCGTCAGGCAGCGAGTACCTTCTGCCAATAGCCCACGTCCACCCAGCGGTCCTGCTTGAAGCCCACGCCCTGCAGGGTGCCGCTGTGCTTGAAGCCGAGTTTTTCGTGGAGCGTAATGCTGGCCGGATTGGGCAACGCGATGATGCCGATGGCGGTGCGGATGCGCTGCGCCTTCAGCGCTTCGAGCAGTTCGGAGTACAGGCGCGAGCCGATGCCGTGGCCCTGCCGCTCATGCGCGAGGTACACCGAGGTCTCCACGCAGAAGCGGTAGGCCGAGCGGTCCTTGAACTGCCCGGCGTAGGCATAGCCCACCACCTCGTCGCGGTTCTCGGCTACCAGCCACGGCAGCGAGTGGCTGCGCACCGCGCTGATGCGCTGCTCCATCACGCGGGTGGACACCGGTTCTTCCTCGAAGGTAACCACGGTGTGGCGCACGTAATGGTTGTAGATGCTGGCTACGGCCCAGGCATCGGCCAGCGTGGCGGGACGGATGACGAGGCTCATGGGTCCCTCTCCCGGTGATGGTGGTGGCGGGGGGAGCCCATGGTCCCCGCCCTCAGAGTCCCAGCTCGCGCGCGATGTGCGTCGCCGGGTACACCTGTGTCAGCGCCACGCGCATGATGGCCGGATGCACGGCCACGGCGCGGTTCTTCGCCGGGTCCACCCAGTAGGCGCCGGCGATGGCATGGACGTTGCCGTCGAACACCAGGCCCACCACTTCGCCGCGAGCATTGACCACGGGGCTGCCGGAGTTGCCGCCGATGATGTCGTTGGTGGTGACGAAGTTGAACGGCGTGGCCGGATCCAGCGCGTCGCGCCTGGAAGTCCAGCTCTCCGGCAGCAGGAAGGGTTCCTCGCCGGTGGCGCGCTCGAAGGCGCGCGCCAGCGTGGTGAACGGCGGCACCTCGGCGCCGGCCTCGTTCCAGCCCTGCACCTTGCCGGGGTTCAGCCGCAGGGTGAAGGTGGCGTCCGGGTACACGCGCGTGCCGAGCTGCGCGAAGCGCACCGCGGCGATCTTCTGCGCGGCGACCGTGACCACGGCCTCCACCTCGTCCTCGTACTGCTTGCGCAGTGCGCGCGCGTCGGCATCGACCAGGCGTGCGATGCGGATCATCGGGTCGTTGGAGGCCTCGACCACGGCCAGGCCGCCCTGCCAGAGCAGCCGCCGCGCCTCCGGATCGGCAAGGCTGGTCTGGTACACCAGCGCGGCCGCGAGCTCATCGGGCGTGAATTCAGCCAGCAGGTTGCGCACCAGCGGATGGTCCGGGCCCAGGTACTCGCGCATGCGCTCCAGCCCGAACGACAGCGTCATCGCCTCCAGCTGCGGGTACACGGGCACTTCGGCCAGGAGCTGCTGCTCGAGCTGTGGCAGCGCGGTGCTGGTGTACTCGCGCAGCCGCTGCTCGTCGGGTTTCGTGCGCTCGGTCGCACCGCGCACCAGTGCGCGCGCGTAGTCGAACAGGATGCTGTTGAAGCCGGCGCGGCCCTCGATGAAGGTGTAGGGCACCAGCAGCTCGCGCTCGCGCCGCATGGCGCGCTCGATCTGCTCCCATGGATCCTCGCCGGCCGGGAAACTGGCGGTGGCGCGCAGCGCCTGCTCGGCCGCGCGCTTCTGTTCCAGCAACGCCGGGTCCAGCAGCGCGTCGAGCTGGTGCCGGCGCACCTTGATGCTGTTCTCGATCGAGAGCAGCGGATCGCGGGAGATGCGCGCGTTCTCGGGCGAGAGCCTGGAGAACTGCAGGTAGCGGCCGCGCAGTTCGCTGGCGCGCAGCAGCCAGAAGGGCAGCCTGGCGCGCTCGGCTTCCAGCTGCGCCACCGTCAGCAACCGCTGCGTGGTGCCCGGATGCCCGGACACGAACACGCTCTCGCCGGCCTCAGGGCCGTTCCAGTTGACGGGCAGGTGCGCCAGCGGCTTCACCGGCTTGCCGTCCTCGTAAGCGCGCAGCATGGCCATGTCCAGGCACCAGCGCGGGAACTGGAAGTTGTCCGGGTCGCCGCCGAAGGCGCCGATGGCCGCCTCGGGCGCGAACACCAGCCGCACGTCGTCGTAGCGCTTGTACACGTACAGGAAGTACTGGCCACCGCCGTACAGCGTCACCGCCTCGCAGCGGCGCGGGTCGCGCGTGCCGGCGGCTTCCTCGCAGGCCTTCTCCAGCCGGGTCAGCGCCTGCTTGCGTGCCTCGTTGGCCTCGGCCTCGGGCTTGCCGGCCATGGCCGTCTCGACCTCGGCGGTCACGTTGCGCATCTCCATCAGCACGTCGGCGCGCTGCGTGGGGCAGCGCAGCTCGAGCTCGCGCGAGGTGGCGAGGAAGCCCCCGCGCAGCAGGTCCTCATCCGGGCTGGACAGCTGCGCCAGGCAGGGGGAGACGCAGTGGTGGTTGGTCAGCATCAGCCCTTCGGGCGATACGAAGGAAGCGGTGCAGTTGGACAGGCGCACCGTCGCCAGCCGCACGCGCTCCAGCCACTCGGGCGTGAGGGTCACGCCGTGGGTCTCGCGCACCGCCTCCACCGGGAAGTTGTCCAGGGTCCACATGCCCTCGTCGGCCTGCGCGGACGCCATGCAGAGGGTGGTGATGAGGGAGGCGAGGAGGCGGGAAGTCGTCGGCCGGCGCATGGGGATCTCGTCTGGGGGACCGGCACTCATTGTATGCGCGCCAGCGCGCGCGGCGGCCGGCTCAGGCCGGCAGGCCCAGCAGGCCCACGCCCGCGACAGGGCGCAGCAGGCGGTGCGCGCGGCCGCGCAGCGCCGGCAGCTGGCCCGTGCCCATGCCCGGCGGCAGGCTGCCTTCGGGTGGCCCGTTGAACACCAGCAGCACTTCGCGGCTGGCCGCGGCCTCGTGGCAGGCCAGCGGCAGCGACTCGATGGCCAGTCCCGGCCAGGGTTCGTCGATGTCCTGCACCTCGTAGCCCAGCCGTTCCCAGAAGCCGCGTGCCTCGGCGAGGTCGGGGCAGGGCAGGCTGAGCCGGTCGAACACGCCCAGTGCGGTACGCGGCGGCGGCTCGGGCGGCGAGGAGAAGGTGCGCGCTTCCTGCACGCGCAGCAGCAGGCCGCCGGGCTCGCGCAGTTCAACCAGGTTGAATTCGTCCTCGCCCAGCCGTGCGCGCTCCACGCCCAGCAGCCGCGCGGACAGCTCACGATCGAGCTCGGCCACTTCGGGACGCACGAAGCTCAGGCACAGCGGCTCCTCGCCGGCGCCGTGCAGGCCCACGGCCATGCCCTCGCAGGCCACCACGCCATAGGCGTGCGGCCAGATGTCGCTGGCCTCGGCGCCGGCAAAGCCCAGCTCGAGCCAGTGCTGCCAGCTCGTCCCGGTGTCGGGCACCACCAGCGAGAGTTCGAGGAAGCGCCCGAGCATGCTCATCCCAGCAGCGGTTGCACGAGCCTGTGGAGCAGCGCCACATGCGCCGGACCGGCATTGAGCGCCGGGATGTAGCGCAGCGATTCCCCGCCGGCAGCGCGGAAGGTCTCGTTGCCCTCGTGGCCGATCTCGTCCACGGTCTCCAGGCAGTCCACCGCGAAGCCCGGGCAGATGGCATCGAGCCGGCGGACGCCGCGGCCGGCCAGTTCCTCCAGCGTCGGCTCGGTATAGGGCTTGAGCCACTCGGCCGCGCCGACTCGGGACTGGAAACTCATCGTCCACTGCGAGTCATCGAGGCCCAGCGCCGCGGCCAGCGCGTGCGCGGTGGCCGCGCAGCGGTGGCGGTAGGGGTCGCCCTCGTCGCAGTACTTCCTGGGGATGCCGTGGAAGGTCATCAGCAGGTGCTCGCCGGCGCCATGCTGCGCGCGATGCGCGCGCACCGAATCCGCCAGCGCCGCGATGTAGGCCGCGTCGGTGGCGTAGTCATCCATGAAGTGCAGTTCCGGCACCCGGCGCCAGCGGCGCAGCGCCTCGCCCACCTGGTCCATGGCCGCGGCATGGGTGGTGCCGGAGTACTGCGGGAACAGCGGCAGCACGATGATGCGGCGTGCGCCGGCGTCCCGCAGCGCAGCCAGGCCCTGCGCCACGCCGGGCGTGGAATACAGCATGCCCAGCTCCACCGCCACCGGTCCGCCGGGGGCATCAGCCAGCCGCGCGCGCAGCGCGTCGCGCAAGGCCACCGAGTGCAGCAGCAGCGGTGAGCCGGCCTCGGTCCAGACACGCCGGTACTTGGGCAGCACCTTCGCCGGCCGCAGCGTCAGGATGAAGCCGTACAGGATGGGGTTCCAGAAGATGCGCGGCATCTCCACGGTGCGCCGGTCCGACAGCAGCCGGCGCAGGAATTCGCGCACCGCGCCGGCCGTCAGCGCATCCGGTGTGCCGGAATTGACCAGCAGCAGCCCGGTGCGCGGCGCGCCGTCCTGCCGCGCAGGCGAGGGTTCGTAGCTAGGCATCGCCCCAGTTGTCCAGCGGCTGGTCGTCGTCCAGTGCCTCGGCCAGGTGGCGGGCGAAGAAGGCCAGCGTGCGCTCGCGCGCCAGCTTCGCCGACGCGGCATCGTAGGCGTCGCGCTGGTCGCAGTTGAAGCCGTGGCCGGCCGGATAGACATGGAACTCGCCTTCCGGATGCGCGGCACGGATCTTCGCGATGTTCTCCGGCGGGATGCTCTGGTCCTTCTCGCCGAAGTGGTACTGCACCGGCACGCGCGGCTTGCGGTCGAGCAGCTCCACGGTGCGGGTGCCGTAGTAGGACACGGCGGCGCGGATGGGCAGCTCGCAGGCCGCCAGGTACGCAAGGGTGCCGCCCCAGCAGTAGCCCACCACGCCCACCGGCCCGTTGCGCCGGACCACGTTGATGCAGGCAGTGAGGTCGGCCAGGATGCCTTCCTGCTTCAGCTGCAGCACGTAGCCGCGGCCCTGTTCCACCGACGCTGCGCTGTAGTCGAGCTCGACGTTGCGGCGCACGCGGTCGAACAGGCTGGGCGCGATGGCCACGTAGCCCTCGGCGGCGAAGTCGTTGGCCACGGCGCGGATGTGCGAGTTCACGCCGAAGATCTCCTGCAGCACCACGATGGCGCCGCGCGGCGTGCCCGCGGAAGGCACCAGCCAGGCATCGAACTCGTGCCCGTCGCGCGCCATCAGCCGGGTGAACTCGCCGCGGGTGCTCATGCCCGCTCCACGATGGCGGTGACGCCCATGCCGCCAGCGGTGCACACCGAGATCAGGCCGCGCCGCGCTGCCGGCAGCTCGTCGAACAGCTTGGCGGCCGAGGCGAGGATGCGCGCTCCGGTGGCGGCGAAGGGGTGGCCCAGCGAGATGCTGCTGCCCTTGATGTTGAGCTTGCTGCGGTCGATGGCGCCCAGCGGCGCGTCGCGGCCCAGCCGCTCGCGGCAGAACTCGGCCGACTCCCACGCCTTCAGCGTGCACAGCACCTGCGCGGCGAAGGCCTCGTGGATCTCGTAGAAGTCGAAGTCCTGCAGCGACAGGTTGGCATCCTTCAGCATGGCCGACACGGCATAGGCCGGTGCCATCAGCAGGCCCTCGTGGCCGCTGGCGAAGTCCACCGCCCAGGTCTTGCCGTAGGTGAGCAGGGCCTTCACCGGCAGGCCGTTGGCGCGCGCCCATTCCTCGCTGGCCAGCAGCACCGCGGCGGCGCCGTCGGTGAGCGGCGTGCTGTTGCCGGCGGTCAGCGTGCCGGCCGGGCTGGTGTCGAACACGGTGCGCAGCTTGGCGAGCTTTTCCAGGGAGGTGTCGGCGCGCACGTTGTTGTCGCGCTTGAGGCCCTTGAACGGAACCACCAGGTCGTCATAGAAGCCGGCCTGCCAGGCGGCGGCAGCCTTGTGGTGGCTCTCCATGGCCAGCTGGTCCTGGTCCTGGCGGGAGATCTGCCAGGTCTTGGCCATCAGCTCGCAGCTCTGGCCCATCGACAGCCCGGTGCGCGGCTCGATCACCCCGGGCATCACCGGCTTGAAGTGCCGCGGCCTGAGGCCCAGCCAGGGCTTCAAGCGCTGCCAGAAGGAACGGCCGCGGTAGCTGGCCAGCAGCAGCTCGCGGTACTCGGCCGGGTAGACCACCGGCGGATCGCTGATGGTGTCCACGCCGGCGGCGATGCCGGCGTCGATCTGGCCCAGCGCGATCTTGTTGCCCACCAGGATGGCGGCCTCGAGGCTGGTGCCGCAGGCGCGCTGGATGTCCAGGCCGGGCGTCTGCGGGTCCAGCCCCGAGGACAGCACGCTCTCGCGCACCAGGTTGAAGTCCTTGGAGTGTTTCAGCACCGCGCCGGCGATCACGTCGCCGAGCCGCTTGCCGGCCAGGCCGTGCTTGTCGACCACCCCGCGCAGCGCGGCGGTGAGCATTTCCTGGTTGCCGACGCCCGCATAGGCACCGTGGGCACGCGCGAAGGGAATGCGCGTACCGCCGATGATCGCGACGCGCCTGAGCGATCCTGCTGCAAGCATGAGCTACCTCTTCCGGGAGAATAATAATCCGGGGGCGCTAGTGTAGACTGCCCCGCCACATGGGGCGCGCCGTCGACACTACCTACGAAAAACGTCTGGCCGCGCTGGTCAATTCCCGTGAACCCGGGGTTCTCCAGGGCGGGCTCAAGGGCGTCGAGCGCGAGGCCCTGCGGGTCACCCCCGAGGGGCGCATCGCGCACACCCCGCACCCGCCGGCGCTGGGTTCGGCGCTGGCCAGCGAGCACATCACCACCGACTTCTCCGAGGCGCTGATCGAGCTGGTCACACCCGCCTTCCACCACAGCTGGGAGCTGCTGCAGTACCTGTGCGACCTGCACCAGTTCGTGCACCGCCACCTGGGCGAGGAGCTGCTGTGGGCCAACTCCATGCCCTGCCCGCTGGCCGGCGACGACGATGTGCCCACGGCCCGCTACGGCAGCTCGCACGTGGGCATGATGAAGTACGTGTACCGGGAGGGCCTGAGGCACCGCTACGGTGCGCTGATGCAGGCCATCTCCGGGCTGCACTTCAATTACTCCTTCCCGTCCCGCTTCTGGGAGGTATACGCGGCCATCGTGCAGCAGCGCGGCGGCGCCACCCAGGAGTTCCAGTCAACCAGCTACTTCGACCTGGTGCGCAACTACCGCCGCCTGTCGTGGATCGTGCTGTACCTGTTCGGCGCCTCGCCGGCGGTGGGGCGCGACTTCCTCGACGGGTACACCGACGGGCTGGTGATGCTGGACGAGCGCGTGGCCGCGGGCCCGCATGCCACCTCGCTGCGCATGAGCGACATCGGTTACCGCAACCGCGACCAGGCCGGCGTCAGCGTATCGGCCAACAGCCTGGAGGAATACCTGCGCGACCTCCGGCACGCGGTGACCACGCGCCATCCCGGCTACGAGAAGATGGGCGTGAAGCGCGACGGCCGCTGGATCCAGCTCAACACCAACGTGCTGCAGATCGAGAACGAGTACTACAGCGCCATCCGCCCCAAGCGCGTGGCGCGTTCGGGCGAGAGCCCCAGCAGTGCGCTGCGCCGGGGCGGCGTGGAGTACATCGAGATGCGCGCGCTGGACTGCTCGGCCACCGACCCCATGGGCGTCAATGGCAACAAGGTGCGCTTCCTGGAAGCCTTCGCGGCGCTGTGCCTGCTGAAGTCCAGCCCGCCCATCGGCACCTCCGAGCAGGAGGCCATCGACGACAACTTCCTCAAGGTGGCGCGCCGCGGCCGCGAGCCGGGGCTGAACCTGCGCCGCGAGGGGCGGCAGCTGCCGCTGGCCTCGTGGGCGGCCGAGATCCTCGACAGCATGGCCGGCATCTGCGAGCTGCTGGACGAGGGGGATCCTGCCCGGCCCTACACCGCCGCGTTGCGCACGCAGCAGGAGAAGGTGGCCGATCCCTCGCGCACGCCTTCGGCGCGGCTGCTGGCCGAGATGCAGTCCAGCGGCGAGGATTTCTTCGAGGTGACGTTGCGCATGTCGCGCGCGCACCAGGACTACTTCCGTTCGCTGCCGCTGAACGAGGCGCGGCTGGCGGAGTTCCGGCAGGAGGCCGAGGAATCGCATGCCCGGCAGGCGGCGATCGAAGCCGCCCAGGCCGGCACCTTCGAGGATTACCTGGCGGACTGGTTCGCGCGCATCTGAAGCACGCGGCGCCGGGCACGGTGCAGGGTCATCAGGCCCAGCAGCGCCAGCGCGGTGCCGGCCAGTGCGCCGCCGCCCCCTCCGGTCGCACCGGCCACCCGCACCAGGCAGGAGGCGGGCGCCTCCTCGATGGTCGGCATCATCTGCGCGATGCTGCAGCTGGAGAACTGCTGGCTGCCGTTGATGCGCGGCGACATCAGGTAGGCACCGGAGACATGCGCGCAGGCGCCTTGCTCGTCGCCATCGTGCGGCGCGCCGAGCACGTGCGCGATCTCATGCGCGGCGATCAGCGCCGCGAAGGTGGGCGCGGTGCGCGCCTCGGAAAGGCTGGCGCTGTAGCGGCGGCTGCACAGTGAGTCGAGGAAGGCCAGGCCCACCGTGCGCCGGTCCAGGTCGCGGCCGGTGAACAGGTGCGTCAGCGACGCCTGCTGCTGCCTGGGCTGGTCAAGCCGCCACCGTGACAGCTCGTCGAGCAGGTCCTCGGGCACATCGGTGCTGGTGAAGTAGTCGGTGCCCGCGCTGGTGTACTTGACGGTGCGCTTCGCCACCACCTGCAGGCCGAGCTGGTTGCGGTACAGCCCGTCGATGATGTTGAGCTGCGCCAGCAGGTAGCCGTCGAGGTCCTCACCCTCGCGCCGGACGAGGTAGGAGTCGACGACCACGTCCACCGTGAGCTCGTGCGTGGGGCCGTCGATGGCCGCCAGCGTCACCGGGCCGATGCCGTCGGCCAGCGCCTGCAGCGTCTGCGCTTCCCCGGCCGGTGCATGCACGACGTCGCCTTCGAAGGTGGCGTCATCCCACACCACGTCGCGCAGCCGGAACACCATGGGCTGGCCGGGAGGGGCCGACGCAACTGCGCGGTGGCGGGCGCCTGCCAGCCGGGCGGCAGGCTCGATGCCGCGGAATTCCTCGCCGTCGAACCAGATGCCGCTCCAGCCTGCGGGCGTGCGGGTGAGCGATGCCCAGGACCCGGGCCGGCCGGCCAGCGCGCCGGTATACGCCTCGGCCCGCCCGCTGCTGCCGAAGGCGCCCAGGGCATGGTGCGGTTCGAGCTCGAAGACCACGTGGCCCTCGGACGTGTCGAGTTCCAGCCGCAGCGGGCCATCGCCATCCGTGACCAGTGTGGGATTGCCTGCGGCGGGTGGCCGCGTGCGCACCACGGCGGCCTTCACGTCCTGCAGCTGCAGCTCGTCCGCGGTGGCGATTCCGCCGGCCATGGCGAGGAGGAGCACACCAACGAGGCGGGCGATACTGCCTCGACGGATCAACGCACCAGCATTGCGCGTGGCCTTCACCGGGCTGCCCTGAATTGGTGCAGCTCCGGCGGGCAACGGGGTGCAAGAAGGCTGCGGGCCCCCCTGTTTGGCGCTACGATGGCTGTGGCACGAAAGGTGCAGTCTGTCCCCCAGTCCCTGGACCGCTCGGGTCGCGATTGAGAATAACGGAGGCGGGAGTCTCGCATGAAACTTGTTACTGCAATTATCAAGCCCTTCAAACTTGACGACGTTCGTGCCGCGTTGTCTGAGATCGGAGTTTCCGGCATGACCGTCACCGAGGTGAAGGGTTTCGGCCGCCAGCGCGGCCATACCGAGCTGTACCGTGGTGCGGAGTATGTGGTGGATTTCGTGCCCAAGACCCGCATCGAGGTCGCAGTCCGCAGCGAACTCGTTGACCAGGTCATCGAAGCCATCCTCAAGGCGGCCAAGACCGGCAAGGTCGGCGACGGCAAGATCTTCATCACCGAAATCGACCGCGTCATCCGTATTCGCACCGGCGAGACGGACAACTCGGCGCTGTAAGTCCGGAAGTGATTCCGCCGCGGCCCTGGCGAGTGCCAGGGCCCGCTGCGCAGCCGGGCCCCGTGGCCCGGGTCTATTGCCGGATCAGGCCTGCACCACGTGCAGGGTGGGATCCTGGCGCGACATCGCCAGCGCACCGCTGCGCACGATCTCCAGCAGCTCGCCCTGGGTGGCCAGTTCCTTCGCCAGCTCATTGATCGCTGCCTCGCTGGAGGTGATTTCCGCGATCAGGTAGTCGCGCTCCTCGACCACCACGCGCCCGCCGGCCACCTGCACCCGCTCCTTGACCTTGTCCCGGGCGGCCGGCTTCACCCGCACCTTCAGCAGGGCCAGTTCACTCTCCACGTGGTCCTCGCCGGTCATGTCGTTCACGGCCACCACGTCGATCAGCTTGTGGAGCTGGTTGACGATCTGCTGCACCACGGCGTCGGACCCCTGCGTGACCAGGGTCAGCCGCGACAGGGTGGGGTCGTCGGTTGCTGACACCGACAGCGATTCGATGTTGTAACCGCGGCTGGAGAACAGGCCGGCGACCCGGGAAAGGGCCCCGGACTCGTTCTGCAGGAGAATTCCGATGATGTGACGCATAGTTGTCGCATGTTAACCTTTACGACCCCATGAACGACACCGCCACCAAGGCCGATCTTCCGGCACACCCCCTCGCAGGCCAGGTCATGACCGGAGCGGCGATGGTGGTACAGGCCATCGCAGACGAAGGCACGACCGCGATCTTCGGATACAGCGGCGGCGCCGTGCTGCCCTGCTATGACGCCGTGTTCCTCTACAACGAGGCGCAGGTCAAGGCAGGCAAGCCGCAGCTGCCGCTGATCGTTCCCGCCAACGAGCAGGCCGCCGGCTTCATGGCCGCGGGCTACTCGCGCTCCACCGGCCAGGTGGGCGTGGCCATGGTCACCTCCGGCCCCGGCGCCACCAACATGGTCACGCCGGTGCGCGACTGCATGGCCGACTCCATCCCGATGGTGGTGATCTGCGGCCAGGTCGCCCGTTCCGCCATCGGGTCGGACGCCTTCCAGGAAGCCCCCATCGCCAACGTGATGGGCGCGGTGGCCAAGCACGTGTTCCTGGTGACCGAGCCCGAGAAGCTCGAGGGCACCATCCGCGCCGCCTTCGAGCTGGCGCGCACCGGCCGTCCCGGCCCGGTGGTGGTCGACATCCCGAAGGACGTGCAGAACTGGCAGGGCGTCTACCAGGGCCGCGGCGTCGTGTCCTCGATCGGCACCTACCAGAAGCGCATCCGCCAGCTGGCGTCGAAGCGACTGACCGAGGCGCAGCTTGAGTCCTTCTTCTCGCTGCTGTCGCGCTCGCGCCGGCCGCTGATCTACGCCGGCGGCGGCGTGGTGCTGGCCAATGCCGCCGAGGAGCTGCGCGAGTTCTCCTCGCTGCTGGGCATCCCGGTGGTCACCACGCTGATGGGCATCGGCGCGGTCGACACCACCGGACCGCTGTCGATGCGCATGCTGGGCATGCACGGCGCGGCCTTCGCCAACTATGCGGTGGAGGACTGCGACTTCCTGATCACCCTCGGCGCGCGCTTCGACGACCGCGTGGCGGGCAACCCGGCGAAGTTCGCGCCGAATGCGCGCGCCATCGCGCAGTTCGACATCGACGCGGCCGAGATCAACAAGGTCAAGC
>CAYVZE010000055.1:0-17903 GCA_964455685.1 uncultured Steroidobacteraceae bacterium | reverse complement strand
CAGCGGCATGCCCACCGTGAACATGTGGTGCGCCCACACGATGAACGACAGGAAGCCGATCGAGGCGGTGGCGTACACCATCGATTCGTAGCCGAACAGCGGCTTGCGCGAGAAGGTGGGGATGATCTCCGAGACCACGCCGAAGGCGGGCAGGATCAGGATGTACACCTCGGGGTGGCCGAAGAACCAGAAGATGTGCTGGTAGAGCACCGGGTCACCGCCGCCAGCGGCGCTGAAGAAGGTGGTGCCGAAGAAGTGGTCGGTGAGCAGCATGGTCACCGCGCCGGCCAGCACCGGCATCACCAGGATCAGCAGGTAGGCGGTGATCAGCCAGGTCCAGCAGAACATGGGCATCTTCAGCAGCGTCACGCCCGGGGCGCGCATGTTCATGATGGTCACGATCACGTTGATCGCGCCCATGATCGAGCTGATGCCCATCAGGTGCACCGCGAAGATGGCCATCGGCAGCGCGTTGCCGCCCTGGATGGTCAGCGGCGGGTACAGCGTCCAGCCGCCGGCGGGGGCACCGCCCGGCACGAAGAACGACAGCAGGATCAGGCCGAAGGCGAACGGCAGGATCCAGAAGCTGAAGTTGTTCATGCGCGGCAGCGCCATGTCGGGCGCGCCGATCTGCAGCGGGATCATCCAGTTCGCGATGCCCACCCAGGCCGGCATCACCGCGCCGAACACCATCAGGATGGCGTGCATCGTCGTCATCGAGTTGAAGAACTGCGGATCGACGAACTGCAGGCCGGGCTGGAACAGCTCGGCGCGGATCACGAACGCGAACGCGCCGCCGATGAAGAACATCGCCAGCGCGAACAGCATGTACAGCGTGCCGATGTCCTTGTGGCTGGTGTTCAGCACCCACCGCTGGATGAAGCTCTGCGGCGGGCCGTGGTGGGCGTGGTCGGCGTGATCAGCGTGCGTTGCGTGGGCCATGACTTCTGCTCTGTAACGAATGCGTGAAACTCGGGGACGCCGTCCTTAGCGCGGCTCGTCGGCGGCGGGGCGGCGCGAAGCCACCCAGGCGTCGTAGTCCGCCTGCTCGAGCGCGTGCACCACCACCGGCATGAAGCCGTGGTCGCGGCCGCACAGCTCGGCGCACTGGCCGCGGTAGATGCCGGGCTTGTCCACCTCGACCTGGAACCAGGCCTCGTTGACGACGCCGGGCACCGCGTCCTTCTTGACCGCGAACTGCGGCACCCACCAGGCGTGGATCACGTCCTGCGAGGTGATCAGCAGGCGCACCTTCTTGCCCACCGGGACCACCAGCGGGTTGTCCACGTTCAGCAGGTAGTCCGGCACGTTGCGCGGGTCGACGCCGGAATCGCGCTGGCGGGCGGCGTCGCTGTCACGCGCGAGCGTGGAGAAGAAGCCGAAGCCCTCGTCGAGGTACTCGTAGTGCCACTTCCACTGGTAGCCGGTGACCTTGATGTTGATGTCGGTGGCCGAGGTGTCCTCGATGTCGATCAGCGTGCGCGCGGCGGGCACGGCCATGCCGACCAGGATCAGCGCCGGGATCGCGGTCCAGATGATCTCGGCCTTGGTGCTGTGGACCAGGCGGGTGTCCGGCACCGCGCCCTGCGACTTCCGGAACTTGACCAGCGAATAGATCATCCAGCCGAAGACCACGACACCGATCAGGGCCGCCACGCCGAGAATCAGCATGTGCAGCTCGTAGATGTCATCCGAGAGCGTCGTCACGCCCCTGGGCATGTTCAGGCCCGACCACGCGGCATGGGCAGGCGCGGCAACAAGGGCCGTGGCAGCCGCTGCGGCAGCGGCCAGAGAAGATTTCCGAAGCATCGATTGACCTTGGCTAGACGTCTTGAATCCTGGTTGGACAGGCGGCCTTCTGGCCCCCGCCATCATTGACCCGGCAGTATAACCTGCGAATCGGTCCACAGCAGTGCACATGGCATCAGCCGCCTCAGGGAATCTACGTACAGGGCAGTATCTGCAAACCCCGGATCCACCGGGTTGGCCACCCAGCCGGCCAGCGGCAGCCCGGCCTGGCCGATGGCGGCGGCCGTCAACAATGCATGGCTGATGCAGCCGAGGCGGATGCCCACCACCAGCAGCACCGGCAGCCCGAGGCGGCGCGCCACGTCCGCCATGGTGAGCGCGGGACGGGAGCCGGATGGCAGCGTGATCGGCGCCAGCCAGCCGCCGGCGCCCTCGACGATGACCAGTTCGCTTCGTTGCCGGATCGCGTCAAATGCCGACTGGATTTCGGCCAGTTCGATCCGGGCCCCGGCCTCTTCCGCGGCGAGGTGAGGGGCGGTGGGTCGTGCGAGGCACACCGGGTTGACCAGCTCGTAGGGCAGCCGGACATTGCCGGCGGCCTGCAGCTCCAGCGCATCGTCGTTGCGCAGGCCATGGGAGGTCATCTCCGCCCCGGCGGCCACCGGCTTCATGCCGGCCACCCGGTGGCCGGCGGCAGCCAGCGCAGCGACCAGGCGCGTGGCCACCCAGGTCTTGCCCACGCCGGTGTCGGTGCCGGCGACGAACAGGCTCTGGCGCAGCGAAGGGTGCAGGTCCGCCGGCGTCATCGGCGGTGGCGCCCCAGGCGGCTGCGCAGGGCCTCCAGGCCCACGGAAAACTCGCCGGCCGGGCCCGGCAGGGCGCCCGGCGCGGGCCGGTCCGACCCCCAGGCCGTCGCGTACACCACCTGCCAGGTGGCCGGCAGGCCGCGCGGCGTGCGCATCCGCTCGTAGGCCTCCAGCATGCGGCCGAACGCGGCCCGCCCGGTGAGGCCGCGCGCGCGCCGCGCATCCACGTTGTGCGCACCCATGGCCTTCAGTTCGCGCATCAGGGTGCGCGCGTCCGGGTAGTGGCGCAGGTGGCGGTCGGTGTCGAGCACCGGCTCGTCCAGGCCGGCGCGCTGCAGGGCGCTGCCCAGGTCGTGCATGTCGACGAAGTCGATCACGTGCACGCCATCGTCGGCGGCGCTCCATGCGGCACGCAGTTCCTGCAAGGTCTCCGGACCGAAGCTGGACAGCAGCAACAGCCCGCCCGGCCGCAGCACCCGCCGCACCTCGGCCAGCGCCTCATCGGGCGGATGCAGCCACTGCAGCATCAGGTTGCTGAACACCAGGTCGAAGCTCGCGTCGTCGAAAGGCAGCCGGCGGGCGTCGGCCTCCACGCAGCGGATGGGCCGCCAGAAACGGCTGCGGCTGCGCGCCACCTCGAGCATGGGGCCGGCGATGTCCACGGCGGTGACGCGCGCACGGCGGTAACGGCGCTTGAGTTCCACCGCCGCGAGCCCGGTGCCGGCGCCGAGGTCGAGCACGTCGCGTGGCGGCTCGCGCAGCAGGTCCAGGCGCGACAGCAGTTCATCGCGCACCTGCGACTGCAGGGCGGCGGCCTCGTCGTAGCCGCGGCTGGCCGCACCGAAACTGGCCGCCACCGCGCGCGGATCCAGCAGCCCGCTCATGCGCCGGCCTCCGCGCACGGTGCGGTGATGAACCGGCGCAGCAGCCCCGCCACCTCCCCGGCATGGGAGAGATGCGGCGCATGGCCGGCACGCGGCAGGATGTGTGCCTCGGCTGCCGGCAGCGTATCGGCCAGCCACTGGGCCGCGCCGGGCGGCGTCACGCGGTCATTGCGGCCGGTGACGACCAGCACGGGCTGGCGCACATGCGGCACCAGCGCGCGCAGGTCCACGTCCTCCAGCAGCCTCATGCCGGCCATCACCGCATCGCGCCGCGGCTCGCCATGCTCGAGCAGTGCCTGCGACAGCGTGCGCGCGACCTCCCCGGCCTGGCGCGTGCCGCGCACCTGCAGCTCGATGAAGTCCTGCAGGGTCTCGCGCCAGTCCTGCTCCAGGATCTCGCGGAAGGCGGCCATGGCCGGCGCCGCCATGCCCTGCGGCCAGTCGGGCGAATGCGCGAACTTCGGCGTGGCCGCCAGCAGCACCAGCCGCTCGATGCGCTCGGGATGTCGCGCCGCCAGCGCCAGGGCCACCTTACCGCCCAGTGACCAGCCCAGCAGGTGGCAACGCGGCGGCAATGCATCGAGCACCGCGGCGCACAGCGCCTGGAAGGACCCGGCGCCGTCCTGCCACGGGCTGCGCCCGTGGCCGGGAAGGTCCACTGCCAGCGTCGGCACATCACCCAGCGCCGCGCGCAGCGGATCGAAGGTGCGCAGGTTCATGCCCCAGCCATGCACCATCACCAGCGGCAATGCATCGCCCGCATTCGCAGCGGGCGCGCCATCCACATGGAGCTTCATGTCGGCTGCTCCACCCGCGCGTCATCGCGCGGCAACGCGCGCAGCACTTCGTGCAGCGCCTGGAGCAGCGCATCCACCTGTTGCGGCGCATGCGCGGCCGACAGCGTGACACGCAGCCGCTCGGCGCCCCGCGGCACGGTGGGATGACGGATGGCACTGACCCAGAAGCCGCGCTCGCGCAGCGCATCGCCGGCTGCCGCGCAGGCCGCGGCGCCGGGCACCAGCACTGGCTGGATGGGCGTGGAGGATTCCATCAGCGGCAGCCCGAGCTGCGCGGCGCCGGCACGGAAGCGCGCCACCAGCGCGGCCAGGTGCCCGCGGCGCCAGTCCTCCTCGCGCGCCAGCCGCAGCGAGGCGCGCGTGGCCGCCGCCACAGCCGGCGGCAGCGCGGTGGTGAAAAGATAGGTGCGCGCCCGCTGCATCACGTACTCGATCACGCCGTCATCGCCGGCGACGAAGGCGCCGAAGCTGCCGAAGGCCTTGCCCAGCGTGCCCACCAGCAGCGGCACCTCGCCGGCGCCGAGGCCGGCCATCTCCAGCGAGCCGCGTCCCTGTGCGCCCAGCACGCCCAGGCCGTGCGCATCGTCCACCAGCAGCCATGCCGAATGTTCCTTCGCCAGCTGCGCCAGTGGCGCCAGCGGCGCCACGTCGCCATCCATGCTGAATACGCCGTCGGTGGCAATCAGCGCCAGCTGCCCGCCGTGCGCCTGCGCGATGCGCGCCGCGTCCCCGGCATCGCCGTGGCGGAATCGCAGCAATCGCGCGCCGCACTGGAGCGCGCCGTCCAGCAGCGAGGCATGGTTGAGCCGGTCCTGCAGCACCACCTCGCCGCGCGCGGCGAAGGCGCCGATCACGCCGGCATTGGCCATGTAGCCGGTGGAGAACAGCAGCGCGCGCTCGCGGCCGGTGAACTCCGCCAGCTCCTCCTCCAGCGCATGGTGCTCGTGGCTGTGGCCGGTGACGAAGTGCGCGGCGCCAGCACCGGCGCCCCAGCGGCGCGCGGCCTTTGCCATGGCCTCGCCCACGCGCGCATCGCCTGCCAGCCCCAGGTAATCGTTGCTGCAGAAATTCAGGAGCGGCCGCCCGTCGACCACGGGCGTGAGCGCATCATGGCCGGTGAGCTGCTGCACGCAGCGGCGCAGGCGCAGCTCGCCTCGCGCGGCCAGCCCTTCCAGCGCCCCCGCGACGGCCGTCGCACTGCGTTTCATGGCTTCGCCCTGCCGGCGCGTGCTCGCGTCAGCAGCAGCCGCGCGCGTCGGTCTGCTCCTGCGTCTCGGCCTGCATGCCCAGTCGCGCGAGCAGCGCGCGGTCGCGCTCCACGTCGGGGTTGCCGGTGGTGAGCAGCTTCTCGCCATAGAAGATGGAGTTGGCGCCGGCGAGGAAGGCCAGCGCCTGCAACTCTTCGCTCATGGCCTCGCGCCCGGCCGACAGGCGCACCTGGGCCTTGGGCATCAGGATGCGGGCCACCGCGATGGTGCGCACGAATTCGAAACCATCCACGCCGGCCTGCGCCTGCGAGCCGTCGGCCAGCGGCGTGCCCTTCACCTGCACCAGCTGGTTGATGGGCACGCTGTGGGGATGCTCGGGCAGGTTGGCCAGCGTGGCCAGCATGGCCGCGCGGTCGCGCCGCGTCTCGCCCATGCCGACGATGCCGCCGCTGCACACCTTCAGCCCTGCCTCGCGCACCGCCGCCAGCGTATCGAGCCGGTGCTGGTAGGTGCGCGTGGAAATGATGCGCGAGTAGTACTCCTCGGAGGTGTCGACGTTGTGGTTGTAGTAGTCGAGCCCCGCGTCCTTCAGTTCCGCGGCCTGTTCCGGCGTCAGCATGCCCAGCGTGGCGCAGGTCTCGATGCCCAGCGCCGACACCTCGCGGATCATGGTCGCGATGCGCTCGATGTCCTTCTTCTTGGGCGAGCGGAACGCCGCGCCCATGCAGAAGCGCGTGGCGCCCGCGTCCTTCGCGCGCCGCGCCGCCTCCACCACCGCCTCCACCGGCATCAGGTCCTCGCGCGCCACGCCGGTCTCGTAGTGGACGCTCTGCGGGCAGTAGGCGCAGTCCTCCGGACAGCCGCCGGTCTTGATCGACAGCAGCGTGCTCATCTGCACCCGGTTCGGCGCATGGTGCGCGCGGTGCACCTGCTGCGCGCGGAACAGCAGGTCCATGAAGGGCAGTTCGAACAGCGATTCCACTTCCTCGATGCGCCAATCATGGCGGTCGGTGGCGGGACGGACGGCGGGGCTGGCGGAAAGGTGTTCGGCAGGGGCACTCATGCGCGGCATGGTCGTTGCGCAGCCGGCAGACTGTCAACCGGAGGACTCCCCGCAAGTTGACAATTGACTGCCCCCCGGCAGGCGCATTTCCCTGCAAAGCCGCCAGATCGGGGCGTAGCCGCCGATCCCGGAGGGAACCGAATCTCCCTGGACGGAGGGTCGGAGGTACACCGGTGCCATCGGATGGGCAGCCAGATCGGCCACCAGGCACAGATCGCGTCGGGCATCCTGACGGAGCCACGCCGGCGCGAAACCCGGGCGCTCGCCGGATCCTGCCGCTGCGCTTGCCGGCCTGGCTGGGGCAGCTGATCGCCCCGCCGGTCTGCCTGCTGTGCGGCGGCGAGGGCCAGCAGGCCGGGGAGCCCTGGGGGCTGGACCTCTGCCGCCACTGCGAGGCGGCCTGTCCGCGCGCCGGCCCCGAGCCGCCGCCGCTGGAGACCGCCTTCTGCCTGTTCCGCTACGAGGACCCGGTGGACCAGCTCATCCTGCGGCTGAAGTTCCAGCAGGACATCGCCGCCGCCCGGGTGCTGGGCATGCTGCTGGCGCGGGCGCTGCGCGAGTCCGGGCGGGAGCTGCCCGAGTGCGTGGTGCCCATGCCGCTGCATGCCTCCCGCCTGCGCGAGCGCGGCTTCTGCCAGACCGGCCTGATCGCGCGCCATGCCGCCGCCCGGTTGCGCACGGCCGGGGGCCGGTCCCTGCCGGTGCGGCCCGGCCTGCTGCTGCGGGTCCGGGGCGGCGCCCCGCAGAGCACGCTGGCGGCCAGCCAGCGGACCGGTAACCTCGCCGGCGCCTTCGCCGCCCCGCCCCTGCGCCACCCGCCCCGCCACGTGGCCCTGCTCGACGACGTGCTGACCACCGGCAGCACCGCGCGGGCGGCCATGGCGGCCCTGCGGGCCGCGGGCATCGGCCGGGTGGAGCTGTGGTGCTGCGCCCGGACGCCGCGCCCGGAAGGGCCCCCTGAAGCCCCGGGACCATCTGGTAAGATCGCACGTTCCGAATGCGCGGCCGCAGGGCCGCCAGCCATCGGCCCAGGCATCCATTGGCGACCTCCCACGACATCCTCACGGCTCCCGCCACCCCGCGCTGGCGCTCGTACCTGGCGCTGACCAAGCCCCGCGTGGTCGCGCTGATCGTGCTCACTGCCATCGTCGGCTCGCTGCTGGCCACCCCGGGCCTGCCGCCGCTGGACCTGCTGGTGTTCGGCAACCTGGGCATCGCGCTGGCCGCAGCCAGCGCCGCCACGCTGAACCAGCTGCTGGACGCGCGCATCGACGCGCGCATGGCCCGCACCCGCACCCGCCCGCTGCCCACCGGCAACCTCAGCGAGCGGCAGGCGCTGGCCTTCGCCATCGCCATCGGCGTGCTGTCGATGCTGGTGCTGTGGTTGCTGGTCAACCCGCTGACCGCGGTGCTGACCTTCGCCTCGCTGATCGGCTACGCGCTCATCTATACGCTGTGGCTCAAGCGCGCCACGCCGCAGAACATCGTGATCGGCGGCGCCGCCGGTGCCGCGCCACCGGTGCTGGGCTGGGCGGCCATCACCAACACCGTCGACCCGCACGCCCTGCTGCTGTTCCTGATCATCTTCGCGTGGACGCCACCGCACTTCTGGGCGCTGGCCATCGCCCGGCGCGAGGACTACGCCAAGGTCGACATCCCCATGCTGCCGGTCACGCACGGGGTGGAGTTCACCCGCCTGCACGTGCTGCTCTACACCATCATCCTGGTGCTGGTGACGCTGCTGCCCTGGCTCACCGGCATGAGCGGGCTGATCTACCTGGTGGTGTCGCTGGCGCTGAACGCCGTGTTCCTGGCCTATGCGGTGCAGCTCAAGCGCTCCGACCGGCGCGAGCTGCCCATGCAAGTGTTCCGCTTCTCGGTAAAGTACCTGATGTGGCTTTTCCTGGCGCTGCTGGTGGACCACTACCTGCCGCTGCGCTGGGTGTGACCGACGGGAGGGTCTGAAGGATGAGCTTGCGCACGTTGCCCCGCCTGCTGATGGTGGCGGTCCTGCTGTTGCCCACGCCGCTGCTGGCGCAGCTTCGTTTCCAGGAAGGCAAGCACTACCAGGTCGTGCCGGCGCCCCAGGCCAGCGGCACCGTGCCGGCCGGCAAGATCGAGGTGGCCGAGGTGTTCTCCTACCTCTGCGTCCACTGCTACCACGCGCAGAAGCTCGCCAGGGACATCGCGTCCTCGCTGCCGGCCGATGCCGCGATGGCCTACGTGCACGCCGGCTTCAACTCCGGCTGGAAGACCTTCCAGCTGGGCTACGTGACCGCGCAGCTGCTGGGCATCGCCGACCGCAACCACGAGCGCATGTTCACCGGCATCTGGGAAACCGCCGAGGTGCCCGTGTTCGATCCGGCCACCGGCCAGGCGCGCAAGCAGCCGCCCACCCTCGAGGACGTGGCCCGCTTCTACGCGAAGGGCGGCGGCGTCACCGAGGCCGATTTCCTGAAGAAGGCCCGCTCCCCCGAGGGCCTGCAGGCGCAGCAGCATGCCGACTCGCTGGTGAAGGCCTGGGCCGTGGGCGGCACGCCGACCTTCGTGGTCGCCGGCCGCTACCGCATCGAGAGCAGCTCGGTCGGCACCGTCGAGGAGATGAAGCAGCTCATCGCCCACCTGGTGAACCTGGAGCGCACGCGGCTGCGCGCCGCGTCCACCGGCGCCCGGGCCCCGCAGGCCACTGCGAAGCAGGACTGACCGTGCACGTCGAGCGCCTCTGGCCCGACACCCGGCTGCGCAACTACCACTACCTCGTCGCATGCACCGAAACCGGCGAGGCACTGGCCATCGACCCCTGGGATGCGGATCTCGTGCTCGACACGGCGCGGCGGCATGGCTGGACCATCCGCCAGGTGCTGAACACGCACCACCACCATGACCACTGCGGCGGCAATGCCGCCATCCGCGAGGCCACCGGCGCGAAGATCCTGGCCCATGCCGGTGCGGCATCGCTGATCCCCGGCGGCATCGACGTGGCGTTGTCCGATGGCGATGCCATCCGCGTCGGCCGCAGCATCGAACTGGAGTGCCTGGACACCCCCGGCCATACCCTCTCGCACATGTGCCTGTTCGCGCATGCCAGCCGGCCGGCGCTGTTCTGCGGCGACACGCTGTTCAATGCCGGCGCCGGCAACTGCCTCAAGGGCGGCGACCCGGTGGCGCTGTACGAGACCTTCGCCACGCGGCTGGCGAAGCTGCCCGGGGACACGCAGGTGTACCCCGGCCACGACTACCTGCTGAACAACCTCGGTTTCACGCTCTCGCTCGAACCGGGCAACCAGCAAGCCCGACAGCTCGCCGAACGGCACGCGTCGACGGACCCGCTGGCGCTGCCGCTGACCACGCTGGCCGAGGAAAAGCGCATCAACACCTTCTTCCGCCTCGGCAATGCCGAGATCATCGCGAGGCTGCGGCAGCAGTTCCCGGACCTTCCGGAGCAGCCCGCACCGCGCGAGGTCTTCGTGGCCCTGCGGGCGCTGCGCAACAAGTGGTGAACAAGGACGGCATGGACAACCCGGTGAGCAACTCGCTGCTGCAACGCTGGCTGACCGCCGCGGTGATCCTGCTGGTGCTGCTGGCCGTGTGGCTGGTCCTCCGGCGACTCATCTCGCCCATCGCCTGGGCCATGGTGCTGGCCTTCCTGATGCACCCGCTGCAGCGCCAGCTCACCCGCAAGCTGGGCAACCGCCCCTCGGCCGCAGCCGGCATCCTGACCGGGCTCACGCCCATCGCCATCTTCGTGCCGCTGACGCTGCTGGGCCTGGCCTTTGCGCAGCAGGTGGCGGCACTGGCCGCCTCGGTCGAGGGCGGCAACAGCCTGTTCGACGTGGCGCGCTGGTTCGATCCGGAGGCGCACCCGCGCATCGCCGGCGCGGCGGCCTGGGTGGCCGAGCGCTTCGACCTGCGCCTCGCCGATGTGCAGCAGCACCTGAGCCAGGGCGTGCGCGACTCCATGGGACTGATCGCCAGGTCCAGCGGGGCGGTGGTGCTGGGCACGGCCGGCGCGCTGCTGCGCTTTTTCGTGATGCTGTTCATCCTGTTCTTCATGCTGCGCGACGGCGCCAGGTGGTTCACGCGCGCCGCGACGCTGATCCCCCTGGACCGGCAACGGCGCCACGCGCTGCTGACGCGCCTGGGCAAGGTGCTGCGGGCGGTGGTGTACGGCTGCGGCCTGACGGCGCTGGTGCAGGGCACGCTGGTGGGCATCGGCTTCGCCATCGCCGGCCTGCCCGGTTTCGTGGTGTTCGGCGTGCTGGCCGCGGTGTCGGGCCTGCTGCCCTTCGGCGGCGCCGCGCTGGTGTGGGCACCCGCGGTGCTCTATCTGCTGGCCATGGGCAAGTACGGCTGGGCCATCTTCATGCTGGTCTGGGGCGGCCTCGTGTCCACCTCCGACAACTTCATCCGGCCCGTCATCATCTCCCGCTACACGCCGGTGCCCACGCTGCTGGTGTTCCTCGGCGTGATCGGCGGCGTGGGTGCCTTCGGCCTGATGGGCTTCATCCTCGGGCCGGTGATCCTGGTGCTCGCGGTGGAGCTGTTCCGCTTCGCCGAAGGATCGTTGGGCCGCCCGCGCTGATAGAATCGGGGTCCCCCATGGACCTCTCTCCCATCCTCAATCCGCTGAACGACGAGCAGCGCGCAGCGGTGACCGCACCGGCCGCCGCCACGCTGGTGCTGGCAGGAGCGGGCAGCGGCAAGACGCGCGTGCTCACCCACCGCATCGCCTGGGCCATCGCCGCCCTGGGCGCCGCGCCCTACAACATCCTCGCCGTGACCTTCACCAACAAGGCCGCGGCCGAAATGCGCCACCGCATCGAGAACTTGCTGGGCATCTCCGGCGGCGGCATGTGGGTGGGCACCTTCCATGGCATCGCGCACCGCCTGCTGCGCCTGCATCACCAGCTCGCCGGGCTGCCGCCCGGCTTCCAGATCCTCGATTCCGAGGACCAGCAGCGGCTGGTCAGGAAGGTCATCCGCAGCCAGGAGCTGGATGAGTCGCGCTACGTGCCGCGCGAGGTGCAGTACTACATCAACAAGCTCAAGGACGAGGGCATCCGGCCGTCGCAGGTGAAGCCCGGCCACGATCCCATGCAGCAGATGCTGGCCAGGCTGTACCAGGTATACGAGGACACCTGCCGCAGGAGCGGCGTGGTGGACTTCGCCGAGCTGCTGCTGCGTGCCTACGAGCTGCTGCGCGACCACGAATCCCTGCTCGGCCACTACCGCATGCGCTTCACGCACGTGCTGGTGGACGAGTTCCAGGATACCAACGACATCCAGTACAAGTGGACGCGGCTGATCGCCGGCCCCGACGGCGCCCCCTTCGTGGTGGGCGACGATGACCAGTCCATCTACCGCTGGCGCGGCGCTCGGGTGGAGAACCTGCGCCAGTTCACGCGCGACTACCCCAAGGCGCAGATGTTCCGCCTGGAGCGCAACTACCGCTCCACCGCCAACATCCTCAATGCGGCCAACGCGCTGATCGCCAACAACTCCGGCCGCCTTGGCAAGAACCTCTGGACCGACGTGGGCGGCGGCGAGCGCATCCGCCTCTATGCCGCGTTCAACGAGCGCGACGAAGCCGACTTCGTGGTGCAGCGCATCCAGGAGTGGGTGCGCCACGGCGGGCAGCGGCGCGACATCGCCATCCTGTACCGCTCCAACGCGCAGTCGCGCGCCTTCGAGGAAGCCTTCCTCACCGCGCGCATCCCCTACCGCGTCTATGGCGGCCTGCGCTTCTATGAGCGCGCCGAGATCAAGGACGCGCTGGCCTACCTGCGGCTGGTGTCCAACCGCCACGATGACTCCTCGTTCGAGCGCGTGGTGAACCTGCCTGCGCGCGGCATCGGCGCGAAGACCCTGGATTCGCTGCGCGCCGCGGCGCGCGATGCCGGCAGCTCGATGTGGCAGGCGGCCGCGACCATGCTGTCCGGCGCGCCGGGCAGCAGTGCCGGCCTGGCCGACCTCGGCAGCCGCGGCGCCAATGCGCTGCTGGGCTTCCTGAAGCTCATCGACCAGCTCGACGCCGACACGCGCGAGCTGCCGCTGCACGAGCAGATCGACCACGTGATCCAGAACACCGGGCTGATCGAGCACTACCGCAAGGACCGGCAGGACAAGGGCGAGGCGCGCATCGAGAACCTCGAGGAGCTGGTCAGCGCCGCGCGCGGCTTCGACGCCGATGCCGTGGGCCCCGACAGCACGGAGGAGAAGCTGCCGCCGCTGGAGGCTTTCCTGGCACACGCCGCGCTGGAGTCCGGCGAGGGCCAGGCCGCCGAATGGGAGGACTCGGTGCAGATGATGACGCTGCACACGGCCAAGGGCCTGGAGTTCCCGCTGGTGTTCCTGGCCGGCATGGAAGACGGGCTTTTCCCGCACCAGCGTTCCATCGACGACCTCGACGGCCTCGAGGAGGAACGGCGCCTGTGCTACGTGGGCATCACCCGCGCCATGCGCCAGCTGTACATCACCTACGCCGAGCAGCGTCGCCTGCACGGCATGGAGACCTTCGGCACGCCCTCGCGCTTCATCTCCGAGGTCCCGGCCGACCTCATCGAGGAAGTGCGGCCGCGCGTGCAGCAGTCGCGGCCGGTGATCGGCCAACCCTGGCGCACGCCCGCGGCCGCGGCGCGTCCCGCCGCCGCCCTGGCCGAGGACAGCCCCGGGCCCGGCATCCGCCTCGGCGCGCGCGTGCGCCACGGCCGCTTCGGCGACGGCGTGATCCTGAACCTGGAGGGCCATGGCCCGCACGCGCGCGTGCAGGTGAACTTTGAACGCCAGGGCAGCAAGTGGCTGATGCTGTCGATGGCCAACCTCGAGGTCGTGCGGTGAAGGTGCTGATCCTGGGCGCAGGCCAGGTGGGCCGCTCCGCGGCCTACCACCTGGCCCGGGAACCGGACAACGAAGTCACCGTGGTCGATTCCAACGAGGCCGTGCTGCGCGACCTCTCGACCCGCCTCGACGTGCGCACCGTGGCCGGCAATGCCTCCTACCCCTCGGTGCTCGAGGCTGCCGGCATCGCCGACACCGACATGCTGGTGGCACTGACCTCCTCCGACGAGGTCAACATGGTGGCCTGCGAGATCGCGCACGCGCTGTTCAGGACCCCCACCAAGATCGCGCGCATCCGCGCGCCCGAGTACACCACCGACGGCCGCCTGTTCGCCGACGGCATGCTGGCGGTGGACTCCTGGATCAGCCCCGAGCTGCTGGTCACCGAGTACGTGGAGCGGCTGATCCGCCATCCCGGCGCGCTGCACGTGGCCGACTTCGCCGGCGGCCGCGCGCGGCTGATGGGCATGCAGGCCCGCTACGGCGGGTTGCTGGTGGGCCAGCAGCTGCGCACGCTGCGCGACCACATGCCCAATGCCGACGCCCGCATCGCGGCGATCTACCGCAAGGGCCGCTTCATCCCGCCCGACGGCGACACCGTGGTGGAGGAAGGCGACGAGATCTTCTTCATCGCGGCGAAGGACAATATCCAGCGCATGATGCACGAGCTCACGCGTGCCGAAGGCCCGGTGCGCAAGGTCATCATCGCCGGCGGCGGCAACATCGGCTTCCGCCTGGCGCAGCGGCTGGAGAAGGATTTCCAGGTCAAGGTGATCGAGCGCAACACCGACCGCGCCTACCGCGTGGCCGAGCGGGTCGAGAACACCGTGGTGCTCAACGGCGACGCGCAGGACGAGGAGCTGCTGATCGAGGAGAACGTCGACGACACCGACGTGTTCGCCGCGGTCACCAACTCCGAGGAGGCCAACGTGCTGTCGGCCATGCTGGCCAAGCGGCTGGGCGCGCGCAAGGTGCTGGCGCTGGTCAACCGCCCCACCTATGGCGAGCTGATGGAGAACCGCAGCATCGACGTGGTGGTGTCACCGCAGACCGTGACCATGGGCTCGCTGCTGGCCCACGTGCGCAAGGGCGACGTGGTCAAGGTGCACTCGCTGCGGCAGGGCTCGGCCGAGGCACTGGAGATCGTGGTGCACGGCGCGGCCGACCGCTCGCGCGTGGTGGGCCGGCGCATCGAGCAGGTCGCCATGCCCAACGGCGCCTCCATCATCGCGCTGGTGCGCGGCGAGCGCGTGCTGATCGCGCACCACGACACGCAGATCGAGCCCGAGGACCACGTGATCCTGTTCCTGGCCGACCGCCGCCAGGTCGAGGCCGTGCAGCGGCTGTTCCAGTCCGGCTGACATGCGCTCGATCCTCGCGATCGTCAATGTGCTGGGCGCCCTGCTGGCGCTGTTCTCGGCCTACTACCTGCTGCCCGTCGCCACCGCACTGCTGTACGACGAGCGCGCGGAGCTGGTGGCCTTCGCCTCCTGCGGCGCGGTGACGCTGGTGCTGGGCGTGGTTCTGCTGGTGGCCACGCGCCGGTATCGCGCGGAACTCAAGCCTCGCGACGGTTACCTGCTGGTCAGCCTGAGCTGGCTGCTGCTGACTGCCAGCGCCTCCGAACCCTTCCGCCTCATCGTCGGCCTGTCGGTGACCGACGCCTACTTCGAGGCCATGTCGGGCCTTTCCACCACCGGCTCCTCGGTGATCAGCGGCCTCGATGCACTGCCGTACTCGGTCAACCTGTGGCGCCATGCGCTGCACTGGCTGGGCGGCATGGGCATCATCGTGCTGGCGGTGGCCGTGCTGCCGCTGCTGGGCGTCGGCGGCATGCAGATGTATCGCGCCGAGGCGCCCGGCCCGGTGAAGGACGCCAAGCTCACCCCTCGCATCACCGAGACCGCCAAGTCGCTGTGGCTGGTCTATGCCGGCATCACCGCCGTGTGCTTCGCGGCCTTCTGGCTGGCGGGCATGAGCGCCTTCGACGCCCTCTGCCACGCCTTCTCGGTGCTGTCGCTGGGCGGCTTCTCCACCCATGACGCCAGCGTGGGCTGGTTCGACTCGCCGCTGATCGAGCTGCTGTTCATTGTGTTCATGGTGGTGGCATCGGTGAACTTCGCCACCCACTTCCTGGCGCTGCGCCGCCGGGAGATCTCGGCCTACCGTCGCGACCCGGAGGCTCGCTGGGTGGTGCTGGGGCTGGCAGCCGGCGTGCTGGTGGCCACGGTGATGGTGCACGCCGCCGGCTACTACCCGGACCTGCTCACCTCGCTGCGCCACGCAGCCTTCGGCGTGGTGTCGCTGGCCACCACCGCCGGCTTCGTCACCGAGGACTACTCCACCTGGCCGCTGTTCGTGCCGGTGATGATGCTGTTCATGTCCAGCGTGGTGCCCAGCACCGGCTCCACCGGCGGCGGCATCAAGCTGTTCCGCGCGCTGATCATGCTCAAGCAGTGGTTCCGCGAGACCTTCGCGCTGGTGCACCCGCATGCGGTGATCCCGCTGAAGATCGCCGGCCAGGTGGTGTCCAACCGGGTGGTCAACTCGGTGCTGGCCTTCGTGTTCGTGTACTTCATGACCGGCGTCATCCTGACCTTCGTGATGCTGGCCACGGGGCTGGACTTCGTCACCGCGATGTCGGCGGTGATGGCCAGCCTCAACAATGCCGGTCCCGGGCTGGGACAGGTGGGGCCTGCAACCAACTACGCGGCGTTCAGCGACCTGCAGACCTGGATCTGCACGCTGGCCATGTTCCTCGGCCGCATCGAGCTGTTCACCTTCCTGATCCTGTTCACGCGCACCTTCTGGCGCAAGTAGCCGGCGCAGGCAGGCACCGGCAGCGGGACCCGGTGGTCAGTGGGTGATGGCCGCTTCCCCGGCGGCGCTGGCCTCGGCCGCTTCCGCCTCCTCCAGCGCCCGCCGGCGCATGCCCACGCGCACCATGTAGTCCTGCTGCGCGCGCTGCATGCAGGCCTCGACCTCCACCGGCGGCCGGGTCATGCACAGCCGCCGCTCCTGCAGCAGCTGGTCATCGACGCGCCCCTTCTCGCCGAAGCCGACCTTGCCGGCACAGCCGGCCACCAGCAGCAGGGCCAGCAGCGCCACGGCACGCACGGATGCGTTCATGGGATTCCCCGGAAGGTCCATGCGGGCAGTATCCACCGCCGCATGGCGCGGCGCCATGAGGACATGCCGCAACGGCGGCGAGCCCTCAGAACAGGTCGATGTCGCCCTGCGCGCCGGTGGTGCGCTCGGTGCTGCCCGGCTTGCGGCGGTGCGCAAGGAAGTCCTCGGCGAAGTTGCGCCCGAGGTGGATGCGGTGCGTGTCCGACAGCAGCCGGTCGGCCAGCCGGCGGTTGAGCATCTCAAAGGTGCCGGAGGCGCTCTCCAGCTGCTCCACGGTGCCGGCGAGGTAGTCGCGCACATGCTCCAGGTGCTGGGTCATGCGGTCGTAGAACTGCAGCCCGGTGATGGCGCGCGCCATCTCCGCGCGGACGGCCTCGACCTGGCGGGCCGCATCGGGGCCGGAAAGATCCTGGGCCAGCAGTTCGGCCAGGCGTTCAAGGCTGGTGCCCAGCCGTTCGACCGCGCTCTGCGAGTCATGCAGCGCCAGCCCGATCTGCTCGCTGGCCGCGCCCAGCACCCGGGCGAGTTCGCGACTCTTCTCCCGGTCCATGGGGCTCAGGTTCCTGTGCGCAGTTGCGCCGGCCGCGTGGCTGCCAGCCGCAGCAGCCCGGGCACGTCGAGGATCAGCGCCACCGAGCCCTCGCCGAGGATGGTGGCGCCACCCACGCCCTGGATGCGCGCGTAGTGGGTCTCCATCGACTTGATCACCACCTGCTGCTGGCCCAGCAGCTCGTCGATGAACAGGCCGGCACGGCCGCCCTCGCCCTCGACCACCATGATCAGGCCGTCGGACAGGTTGCGGCTCTTCGGCTCGATGCCGAACACCTCGTGCAGGCGGATCACCGGCAGGTAGTCGCCGCGGAACGGGAACACCTCGCCGTGGCCGTGCACCTGGCGCGCCACGCCTTCCTTGAGCTGCAGCGACTCGATGATGGCCACCAGCGGCACGATGTAGGTCTCGGTGCCCACGCGCACGCTCTGGCCGTCGACGATGGCCAGCGTCAGCGGCAGCGTGATGGTGATGGTGGTGCCCCGGCCACGCACGCTGGTGAGCTCGACATTGCCGCCCAGCTCCTTGATGTTGCGGCGGACCACGTCCATGCCCACGCCGCGGCCGGACAGGTCGGTGGTCTGCTCGGCGGTCGAGAAACCCGGCAGGAAGATCAGCTCGTACACCTCGGCGTCGCTGAGCACCGCGTTCTGGTCGATCAGGCCGCGCGCGCGGGCCTTGGCCAGCAGCTTGTCGCGGTCGAGGCCGCGGCCGTCGTCGCGGATCACGATGTTGATGGTGCCGCCCTTGTGGAAGGCGTCGAGGTGGATCAGGCCCTCGGGCTGCTTGCCCGCGGCCAGGCGCTCGGACGGAGTCTCGATGCCGTGGTCGACGCTGTTGCGCACCAGGTGCACCAGCGGGTCGCCGATCTTCTCCAGCA
>CAYVZE010000054.1:0-18040 GCA_964455685.1 uncultured Steroidobacteraceae bacterium | reverse complement strand
GACATCTACGCCTTCTGCGAGGCGCAGGACATCGAGATCGACACGCTGATCCACGAGGACGGCCCGGCGCAGATGGAGATCAACCTGCTGCACGGCGACCCGCTGGACCTGGCGGACCAGGCCTTCCTGTTCAAGCGCACCGCGCGCGAGGCGGCGCTGCGCCACAAGATGTACACCACGTTCATGGCCAAGCCGCACGGCCGCGAGCCGGGCAGCGCCATGCACATCCACCAGAGCATCGTGGACAGCAAGACCGGCCGCAACGTGTTCAGCAACGAGGACGGCTCGCCCTCGCGACTGTTCTTCGCGCACATCGCCGGCCTGCAGAAGTACCTGCCGGCGGCCATGGCGCTGTTCGCGCCCAACGTGAATTCCTACCGGCGCATCACCCGCGACCAGCTCGCGCCCATCAATGTGCAGTGGGGCTACGACAACCGCACCGCCGGCCTGCGCGTGCCGGTGTCCACGCCGGAGTCGCGGCGCGTGGAGAACCGCGTCGGCGGCGCCGACGCCAATCCCTACCTCGCCATCGCGGCCTCGCTGGCCTGCGGCTACCTGGGCATGGTCGAGGACCTCAAGCCCACCGAGCCCATCACCGGCAGCGCCCACGACCTGCCGTTCTCGCTGCCGCGCTCGCTGGACCAGGCGCTGCGCAACCTGCGCGAGTCCGATGAGCTGATCCAGCTGCTGGGCGAGCCCTTCGTGGCGGCCTACACCATCGTCAAGGAGGCCGAGAGCGAGGTGTTCCTGCAGGTGATCAGCTCGTGGGAGCGCGAGCACCTGCTGCTGAATGTCTGAACCGGGGAGCCACGCAATGACCGACCAGCTCCGTCACTGGCAGCAGCAGGACGCGGCGCACTTCCTGCATCCCTTCACCGACACGCGCCAGCTGGGCCAGCGCGGCACGCGCGTGATCACCCGCGCCGAGGGCGTGTACCTGTACGACGCCGAGGGCCGGCAGCTGCTGGACGGCATGTCGGGCCTTTGGTGCGTGGCCGTGGGCTACGGCCGGCAGGAGCTGGTGGAGGCGGCAGCGCGGCAGATGGCCGAGCTGCCGTACTACAACAGCTTCTTCCAGTGCAGCACGCCGCCGTCCATCGAGCTGGCGGCGAAGCTGGCCGAGGTCACCCCGCCGCAGTTCCAGCACGTGTTCTTCACTGGCTCCGGCAGCGAGTCCATCGACACGGTCATCCGCCTGGCACGGCGCTACTGGCAGCTGGAGGGCCAGCCGCAGCGCACGGTGATCATCGGCCGCTGGAACGGCTACCACGGCTCCACCATCGCCGGTGCCAGCCTGGGCGGCATGAAGTGGATGCACGAGCAGGGACTGCAGACGCTGCCAGACATTGTCCATATCAACCAGCCGTACTGGTTCGAGGAGGGGCGCGGCCTGTCCCCGGACGAGTTCGGCCTGGCCGTGGCGCGCGAGCTGGAGCAGCGCATCCTGGAGGTCGGCCCGGAGCGCGTGGCGGCCTTCGTCGGTGAGCCGGTGCAGGGCGCGGGCGGCGTGATCATCCCGCCCGACACCTACTGGCCGGAGATCCAGCGCATCTGCGACCGCTACGGCATCCTGCTGGTCTCCGACGAGGTGATCTGCGGCTTCGGCCGCACCGGCCAGTGGTTCGGCTGCGAGCATTTCGGTACGCGGCCGGATTTCATGACCATGGCCAAGGCCCTGTCCTCCGGCTACCTGCCCATCGGCGGGGTGATGGTGGGCGAGCGCGTGGCCCGCCGGCTGATCGAGGACGGCGGCGAGCTGGCGCATGGCTTCACCTACTCCGGCCACCCCGTGTGCTGCGCGGTGGCGCTGGCCAACCTCGGCATCATCCAGCGCGAGCGCCTGGTCGAACGCGTCAGGGAGGACGTGGCGCCTTATCTGGCCCGCCGCTGGGCCGAGCTTGCCGACCACCCGCTGGTGGGCGAGGCGCGCACGCTGGGCCTGTTCGGCGCGCTGGAGCTGGTGCGCTCCAGGGAGCCGCGCCAGTGGTTCGAGCCGCGCGGCAAGGTGGGCGAACGCTGCCGCGACAACGCCATCCTGAACGGGCTGGTGATGCGCGCCACCCGCGACACGATGATCATCGCGCCGCCGCTGGTCATCACCCGTCAGCAGATCGACGAGCTGGTGGAGAAGGCGCGCCGTACCCTCGACGTGACGCTCTCTGGTCTCAGGCAGGACGGCTGGATATAGTTCCCGGCAAGGCGACCCTGCCGGGCCGCCCGCTCGTTGTCCTGCCCAACCCTCAGGAGGGGTTCGCCCATGTCGGTTCAATTGCGCAACTTCACCGCCGCTGCCGCGCTTGCGGTGCTCACTGCCTGCGGTGGTGGCAAGCCCTCCGGAGACGGTGGCAACCAGGTGCTGAACGTCTGGAACTGGTCGGACTACATCGAACCCGACCTGATCGCCGAGTTCGAGGCCGAGACCGGCATCAAGGTCAACTATGAGGTCGGCGACTCCAACGAGATGCTGGAGACCAAGCTGCTGGCCGGCCGCACCGGCTACGACCTGGTGGTGCCCTCGGCCTCGTTCATGGCGCGGCAGATCCAGGCGGGCATCTTCCAGAAGCTCGACAAGTCGAAGCTGTCCAACTACGGCAACCTCGACCCGGCCATCCTGAAGAACCTGGCCGCGCTCGACCCGGGCAACGAGTACTCGGTCAACTACATGTGGGGTACCTCGGGCATCGCCTACATCCCCGAGCGCATCAACGAGGCCATGCCCAACGCGCCGGTGGACAGCTTCGCCATGTTCTACGACCCGAACGTCATCAAGAACTTCGAGAAGTGCGGCGTGAGCATCCTCGACGCGGCCAGCGAGGTGGTCGGCACCGTGCTGATCTACCTGGGCCGCGACGCCAACAGCGAGAGCCTCGAGGACCTGAAGGCCGCCGAGGAAGTGCTGATGAAGATCCGTCCCTACATCCGCACCATCGACTCCTCGGCCTACATCGAGCAGCTGGCCAATGGCGAGCGCTGCCTGGTGCTGGGCTGGTCCGGCGACGTGCTGCAGGCCAAGGCCCGCGCCGAGGAGGCCGGCAAGCCGTTCACGGTGGCCTACAACATCCCGAAGGAGGGCGCGGTACAGTTCTTCGACCAGCTCGCCATCCCGGCCGATGCCGCCAACGTGGACAACGCCCACAAGTTCATCGACTTCCTGCTGCGTCCCGACGTGGCGGCGCGGAACTCGAACTACATCCAGTACGCCAACTCGAACCTGGCCTCGTACGACCTGATCGACGAGGAGGTGCGCAACAACCCCGGCATCTACCCGCCGCCGGAGGTGGCCGCCAAGCTGGTGCCTGACACACCGGAGAGCCCGGAGTTCACGCGCGAGCTGACGCGCACCTGGACCCGCTTCAAGACGGGTCGCTGAACCAGGGGCCTGGCGCGAAACGCGCCGGGCCTTTTCCTTCGCGGGAGTGTCATGGCGGAACGACGCAACGACAAGACCAAGTTCGAGCCCTGGCGTGACCCGGACGCCCAGCCCTACGTCGAAATCGACAACCTGACCAAGAAGTTCGGGGACTTCACCGCGGTCGATTCCGTGTCGCTGAAGATCTACAAGGGCGAGATCTTCTGCCTGCTCGGCGGTTCCGGCTCCGGCAAGTCGACGCTGCTGCGCATGCTGGCCGGCTTCGAGGAACCCACTGCCGGGCAGATCATCCTCGACGGGCAGGACCTGGCCGAGATCCCGCCATACGAGCGGCCGGTCAACATGATGTTCCAGTCCTACGCGCTGTTTCCCCACATGACGGTGGAGAAGAACATCGCCTTCGGCCTGGAGCAGGAGAAGCTGCCGCGCGCCGAGATCCGCGAGCGCGTCGAGCACATGCTGGAGATCGTGCGCCTCACCGAGTACGCGAAGCGCAAGCCGCACCAGCTCTCCGGCGGCCAGCGCCAGCGTGTGGCGCTGGCGCGCGCGCTGGTCAAGCGTCCCAAGCTGCTGCTGCTGGATGAGCCGCTGGGCGCGCTCGACAAGAAGCTGCGCGAGCACACCCAGTTCGAGCTGATCAACATCCAGGAGCGCCTCGGCGTCACCTTCATCGTGGTCACCCACGACCAGGAGGAGGCGATGACGCTGGCCTCGCGCATCGGCGTGATGGACCGCGGCCGCATCGTGCAGATCGGCACGCCTACCGAGATCTACGAGTTCCCGACCTCGCGCTTCGTGGCCGACTTCATCGGCTCGGTGAACATGTTCGAGGGGCGGCTGGTCGAGGACGAGCCCGACTACGTGCGCATCCAGTCCGACGAGCTGGGCGGTGTCATCTACGTCTCGCACGGCATCAGCGCCGCGCCGGGCAGCACGGTGTGGACGGCCATCCGTCCCGAGAAGATCACGCTGACGCGCGAGCCTCCGGCCAGCCGGGCCGAGAACTGCGTGCGCGGCGTGGTGCACGAGATCGCCTACATGGGCGACATGTCGGTCTACCTGGTCAAGATCGACAGCGGCAAGATGGTGCGGGTCACCATGCCCAACGTGGAGCGCCTCTCCGACGACGAGCGCATCCTGTGGGACGAGACCGTGTACCTGACCTGGCACGAAAGCAGCCCGGTGGTCGTCACGCAGTAATGGCCTCGTCCGGCACATCCTCGCATTCTTCCGGCGGCAGCGGCCACGGCTGGCTGTGGGATCTGTTCTTCCGCTTCGGCCCGCCGCGCTGGTCGCGCTATATCCGCAACAACTGGTACGGGCAGCGGCTGGTCATCGCCGTGCCGTACCTGTGGCTGGTGCTGTTCTTCCTGGTGCCGTTCCTGATCGTGCTGAAGATCTCGCTGTCCGAGTTCTCGCCGCTGGGACGCCCGCCGTACGAGCCCATCATCCGCGTGCTGGAGAACGGCGCGGTGCAGATCAAGCTGCTGTTCAGCAGCTACTCCTACCTGCTGCACGAGCCGCTGTACGTGTCCGCCTGGATCTACTCGGTCAAGGTGGCGCTGGTGTCGACGCTGTTCTGCCTGCTGATCGGCTACCCGATGGCCTATGCCATCGCGCGCTCCTCGGCGTCGACGCGCAACCTGCTGCTGATGCTGGTGATCCTGCCGTTCTGGACCTCCTTCCTGCTGCGCGTGTACGCGTGGATCGGGCTGCTCAAGACCGACGGGGTGATCAACAACGTGCTGCTGGCGCTGGGCATCATCGACGCGCCGCTGGTGATGATGAACACCAACTTCGCGGTGTACGTGGGCATCGTCTACTCGTACCTGCCGTTCATGATCCTGCCGCTGTACGCCAACCTCGAGAAGCACGACCTGACGCTGCTGGAGGCCGCGGCGGACCTGGGGGCCGGGCCGGTGCGCCGGTTCCTGTCGATCACCCTGCCGCTGTCCTTCCCGGGCATCATGGCCGGCAGCCTGCTGGTGTTCATCCCCGCGGTGGGCGAGTACGTGATCCCCTCGCTGCTGGGCCGTTCCGACCAGCTGATGGTGGCCACACTGCTGTCGGATGAGTTCTTCCGCAACCGTGACTGGCCGCGCGCCAGCGCCGTGGCCATCGCCATGCTGCTGCTGCTGCTGGTGCCGATCATGATCTTCCAGCACTTCCAGAACCGCGAGCTGAAGGCGGGCCGCAAATGAAGGCGCTGAAGAAGTACCTGACCTTCCCCAGGATCGCCCTGGCGCTGGGATTGTTGTTCCTGTACCTGCCGATCTTCACCATGATCGTGTACTCGTTCAACAACTCGCGCCTGGTGACCGTGTGGGACTCGGCCAACTCGCCCACGCTGCGCTGGTACTTCGAGCTGTTCGGCGACCGGCAGGTGCTGCAGGCCGCCTGGCTGTCGCTGCGCGTGGCGGCCATCTCGGCCACGGTGGCGGTGGTGCTGGGCACGCTGGCCGGCCTGGTGCTGGCGCGCTTCGGCCCGTTCCGCGGCCGCGCCATGCTGCAGAGCCTGGCCACCGCGCCGCTGGTGATGCCCGAGGTGATCACCGGCCTGTCGCTGCTGCTGCTGTTCGTCACCATGGAGCAGATGCTGCGCGCGCTGTTCGGCGTGCAGTTCGACCGCGGCATGCTCACCATCACGCTGGCGCACATCACCTTCACCATGGCGTACGTGACCGTGGTGGTGCAGTCGCGCCTGGCCACCTTCGACGACTCGCTGGAGGAGGCGGCGCTGGACCTCGGCGCCCGGCCGGTGACCGTGTTCCTGCGCATCACGCTGCCGATGATCATGCCGGCCATCCTGTCCGGCTGGCTGCTGGCCTTCACGCTGTCCTGGGACGACGTGGTGGTGGCGCAGTTCGTGGCCGGGCCGGGTGCCAACACCCTGCCCATGGTGGTGTTCTCCAAGGTGAGGCTGGGCGTGAACCCCAGCATCAACGCGCTGGCCACGCTGGTGGTGCTGATCGTCGCGGCCGGCGTGGTGGCCTCTGCCATCTGGATGAAGCGCGCCGAGCGCCGGCGCGAGCGTGAAGCCCGGATGGCGGTCGCGCAGCATCCGCGGGAGTAGGACCATGGCAACCGGGCTGGCGCTGGGGCTGGACGTCGGGGGATCCTCGATCAAGCACGCGCTGGTGGACCTGGCGGAAGGCCGGACGGTGGCCGGGCTCGCCAGCGTGCCCACGCCGCGGCCGACGCTGCGGGACAGCCTGGTCGATGTGCTGGCCGGCCTGGCCGCGGCGACCCCGCCCGGCACGCCATTGGGCATCACGCTGCCGTCGGTGATCCACCAGGGCGTGATCGAGACGGCTGCCAACCTGCATCCCTCGCTGGTCGGATTCGACATCGCCACGGCGCTGCGCCAGCGGCTGGGCCGCGAGGTCACGCTGCTCAATGATGCCGACGCGGCGGGACTGGCCGAGGTGCACGCCGGCGCCGCGCGTGGCCACCGCGGCACGGTGATGATGCTGACCTTCGGCACCGGCATCGGCTCGGCCATGCTGGTGGACGGGCGGCTGTGGCCCAACACCGAGCTGGGCCACATGGAGGTGGATGGCGCCGAGGGCGAGCTGCGTGCGGCCGCGCGCGTGCGTACCGCCGAGGAGCTGTCGTGGGAGCAGTGGGCCGCGCGCGTGAACCGTTACCTGGCGGAGATCAACCGCCTGTTCTGGCCCGAGCTGATCGTGTTCGGCGGCGGGGTGGTGGAGAACTGGGCCCGTTTCGCGCCGCTGCTCGACTCGCGCGCGCGCGTGGTGCCGGCGGCGCTGGGCCCTGCCGCGGGCGTGGTGGGCGCCGCGCTGGCAGCGGCGCAGGCAACGGCGCAGGCAACGGCGTGAGCAAGCTGCCGGACGTCGGCACCACCATCTTCACCGTGGTTTCGCGCCGCGCCGCGGAACTCGGTGCGGTGAACCTCGGCCAGGGGTTCCCGGACTATCCCATCGACCCGCTGATCACCGAGCTGGTGGCCGAGGCCATGCGCGCCGGCCACAACCAGTACGCGCCCATGCCGGGCGTGCCGGCTCTGCGCGAGGCCATTGCGCGCGAGGCAGGCCCCCGCCATGGCATCGCCATCGATGCCGAAACCGAGGTGACCATCACGCTGGGGGCCACCGAGGCCATCTTCTCGGCCATTACCGCGCTGGCCGGCCCGGGCGAGGAGGTGCTGGTGTTCGACCCGGCCTACGATTCCTACGAACCGGCGGTGCGCGTGGCCGGCGCCACCTGCGTGCATGTGCCGCTGGCGCCGCCGGTGTTCCGCTACGACTGGGAGCGGGTCCGCGCCGCCATCACGCCGCGCACCCGGCTGGTGGTGGTGAACTCGCCGCACAATCCCGCCTGCACGGTGATGAGCCCGGGCGACATCGACGAGCTGGCGCGGCTGGCCGAGGAACATGACCTCACCGTGCTCAGCGACGAGGTGTACGAGCACATCGTGTTCGCACCGGCCCGGCACAGCAGCGTGCTGGCGCATCCGCTGCTGCGGCCGCGTGCGCTGGCGGTGTACTCCTTCGGCAAGTCCCTGCATGCCACCGGCCTGCGCGTGGGCTACTGCATCGCCGCGCCGCGCCTGACCACCGAGCTGCGCAAGGTGCACCAGTTCAACACCTTCACCATCGCCACCGCCCTGCAGCACGCCATCGCCGCCTACCTGCAGAAGAAGCCGGGCGTGTTCGCCGGGCTGGCGCCGTTCTTCGCCCGCAAGCGCGCGCTGCTGGCCGAGGGGCTGGCAGGCAGCGCCTTCACCGTGCTGCCCTCCGAAGGCAGCTACTTCACCCTGGTGGACTATTCCCGCTGCGAGGCGCTGGCAGGCCTCACCGACATGCAGGCCGTGGACCGGCTGCTGGCGGGGGCGGGGGTGGCCGCGATCCCGCTGACGCCCTTCTACCGCGAGCCGCCTCGCCACACCCTGCTGCGGCTGTGCGTGGCCAAGGAAGATGCCACGCTCGTGAACGCCGTCGAACGGCTGCACTCGCTGCGGTAATACAATGCCTGCATGAAGCAGAAGACCCGCCTGGTCCATCCGCCCCAGGTCACCGTGCCGCCGGAGAATCGGCCGCTGGTGGCGCCTATCCACCAGAGCGTGAAGTTCGAGCACGACACCGTGGCCGAAACGCTCTCGGCGCTGAAGGGCGAGAAGGACGGCTACTTCTACTCACGCTCCGCGAACCCGACCACGCGCATGCTCGAGCGCACGCTGGCCGGGCTGCAGGGCCGGGACGACGCCATCGTCTGCGCCTCGGGCGTGGGCGCCATCGCGCAGGCGCTGTTCGGCCTGCTGAAGGCGGGCGACCACGTGCTGTGCTTCGTGGAGACCTATTCGCCCACGCGTTCGCTGATCCGGCGCCAGCTGGCGCGCTTCGGCGTGCGCCACACCATGCTGTCGATCGAGGACGATGCCGGCATCGAGCGCGTGCTCGCCGGCACGCCAACGCGGCTGGTGATCTTCGAGAGCCCGACCAATCCGGTGAACCGCATCGCTGACATCGGCCACATCACGCGCCTGGCGCGCGCCCATGGCGCGCTCACGCTGCTGGACAACACGCTGGCGGGCCTGCACCAGCACGGCGACACCGACGTGGACCTGTTCCTGCACAGCCTCACCAAGTACGCCTCCGGCCATGGCGACGTCATGGGCGGCGCGGTGATCGGCCCGGCCGGGCTGATCGCGCAGCTGCGGCCCGAGTTCACGCACTTCGGCGGCACCCTCGATCCGCATGCCGCGTGGTTGATCCAGCGCGGCCTGAAGACCTACCAGCTGCGCTACGAGGCGCAGTGCGCCACCGCGCTCGAGGTGGCGCGCTTCCTCGAGTCCCATCCCAAGGTCGAGCGCGTGCACTACGCCGGCCTGCCCAGCCATCCGCGCCATGAGCTGGCGGCGCGGCAGATGCGCCACTTCGGCACCATCGTCAGCTTCGACCTGCGCGCGGGGAGGGCGGCCGGCGACCGCTTCGCCGATGCGCTCAACCTGTTCGCCATCGCAGCCAGCATGGGCTCGCCCGAATCGCTGGTGATCCCGCCGGGCCTGATGGGTCCCTACGACCTGCCGCCGGAACTGGCTGCCTTGTCCGGGCTCGCGCCAGGCACGGTGCGCCTGTCCATGGGCCTGGAAGACCCGTCCGACCTGATCGCCGACCTCGGGCAGGCGCTGGAAAAGGTCTGACCTTCCCGTCCGATCTGTGCGCCACGACCGGAACTGGATTCCGGCCATGGTCAACAATCGACCTATGTCCAATGTCGTCGAATTGCGGCCCGCGGGCCGCCAGGATCCGTTTGCACCCGTGGCTCCGCGCCTGCTCGCGGCACTGGAAGCCGAACTGGCCCGCTGCCCGCCCAGGCCCGTGGGCATCCAGTCCTGCGTGGCCTGGCTGCAGGAGCCGGCCGGGAGCCTGCCCGCGCGACCGCTGGCGGTGCGCGCGCTGGAGCAGCTGCGCGACAGCCTGTTCTCGGCGCCGGGGCGCGATGCCGAGATGCGCCTGCTCTGGCGCGAGGGCCTGGCCACGGCCTGCTACGCGCGCCTGATCGCCGCACAGCTGCACTTCGATTCCCCCTTGCTCACCGGCGCCGCGCTGCTGCACCGGGTGGGCGAGATCGCCGCAGTGCGCGCGCTGGCGCGGGCCGAGGCCGCCTCGGGGCTGAAGCTGGTGGGCCCGGTCATGCAGCAGATCATGGAGTCGCGCACCGACGAGCTGGTGTCGCGCGTGACCCGCACCTGGGGCCTTTCCGGCAGCCTGCGCCTGATGCTGATCAGCTGGCGCGATGAACAGGAAAACCTGCAGCGCCCGCAGTGCGTCACGCTGCTGCTGATGGCACAGGCGCTGGCCACCGAGCTGGTGCATGCCAATACCTGCACGCCCGGCCTGGTCGAAGTCGCCCAGCAGTCGCTGGGGTTGCCGGCCTCGCTGGTGACCGGCTCGCGCACCGCCACCGCCGGCATCGCCGACCTGCTCGGCAAGGTCGCACCGGCTGCAGCCTGAGCGGCTGCGATCCGCCCGATCGTCAGCGCGGGACCGGCACCTCGATGACGCCCGCCGCGCCGAGCGCGGCCTCGGCGGCCAGCACGGCCTGGCGCGCGCGTCCGGCAGGCGTGGGTGCAATCGTCGGGGCGGGTGGCGGAAGTGCATCGGAAGGAGACTGCGCAGCCGTGCCCTGCGGCATCCCGGCTGCGTCCTGGCCGGTGGCTGCCGCGACGGCCGCTTCGGCGCCGGCCTGCAGCGCGGCATCGGTCAGGCTGCCGGCTGCATCGCGCATCTCGATGGCCTCGCGCGCCGCGTCCACGTCCGGCGCATCCGAGGACAGCGCCCGCGCCTCGGCCTGCTTGGTCATCACGATGATGCTGATGCGGCGGTTGATGGGGTTGTAGGGATTGGCGCGGTCGAACAGCACCGAGGAGGCCAGTCCCACCACGCGCGCGATCTTGGAGGAATCCAGCCCGCCTGATTCCAGCTCGCGCCGGGCGGCATTGGCGCGCTCGGCGGAAAGGTCCCAGTTGGTGTAGCCGCGGGTGCCTGCATACGGCTTGGCATCAGTGTGGCCGGAAAGGCTGATGCGGTTGGGCACCGAGTTCAGGTAGGCGGCGAGCTCGCGCAGGATCCTCGATGTGTAGTCCTTCAGGCGCGTGCTGCCGAGGTCGAACATCGGCCGGTTCTGCTTGTCCACGATCTGGATGCGCAGGCCCTCGGGGGTGATGTCGAGCAGCAGCTGGTCCTTGAACGGCTCCAGCGCCTGGCTCTTCTCGATGGCCTCGCGCAGCTCCTCCATCAGCGACTCGAGCTGGCGGCGTTCAGCCGCGTCGGCGATCTGGCGCGCCTCATCCTCGCTGATGCTCTCGGCAGGCTCGCCCAGTCCCTCGGCATTGCGGTTGAGCATGACCGGGGCGTCCAGGCCGCCACCCAGGTCGACGGGACTGGTGCTGGCGCCGCCCGGCCCGGCCTGGCCAGGCGCGGACTTCACCGCGCGGCCGGTCTCCATGCTGGGGTTCTTGAAGTACTCGAAGATGGCCGCGCGCTGTTCCTTGGACACCGCCGTGACCAGCCACATCACCAGGAAGAAGGCCATCATCGCGGTGACGAAGTCGGCATAGGCCACCTTCCACGCGCCCCCATGGTGGCCGGCCGCGGCCTTGCGGCGCTTGACGATGATGACGGGGCGCTTCTTGTCCTCGGACACGGGGCGCCTCAGCCGGTGGCTGCTTTCTGCTTCTTGCCGCGCAGCTGCTGTTCCAGGTCATTGAAGTTCGGCCGCACGCCGGAGAACAGCAGCTTGCGGGCGAACTCCACGGCCACGGGCGGCGCATAGCCGCGCACGCTGGCCACCAGTGCCATCTTCACCACCTCGAAGGCCTTGGCTTCCTCGTGGGCGCGGTGCTCCATCGCCGCGGCGATCGGCCCGACCACGCCGTAGGCGATCAGGATGCCGAGGAAGGTTCCCACCAGAGCGCCGCCGACCTTGTGGCCGATCTCGGTGGTGGTGGCGCCATCGATGGCCGCCATGGTGCTGACGATGCCCATCACCGCGGCCACGATGCCGAAGCCGGGCAGGGCGTCGGCCACCTTCTGCACGGCATGCGCCGGCTCGGTCGCCTCGTGGTTGAAGGTCTCCAGCTCCTGCTCCAGCAGGCTCTCAAGTTCGTGCGGGTCGAGCGTGCCGCCGGAGATCAGGCGCAGGCAGTCGGTGATGAATTCCATCATGCGCTTGTCGGCCAGCACGCCCGGGTACTTCTTGAAGATCTCGCTCCTGGACGGGTTCTCGATGTGCCGCTCGATGGCCAGTACGCCGTCGCGGCGCGCCATCATCAGGATGTCGTACACCAGCTTCAGCAGGTCGATGTATTGCTGGCGGCCGTAGCGCGGCGGCTTCAGCAGTCCCACTGCGCCGGCGAAGGCAGCCTTCACCACCTTCAAGGGGTTGCTGATCAGGAAGGCGCCCAGCGCGCCGCCGACGATGATGAGCACCTCGAACGGGTGCCACAGCAGCAGCAGGCTGCTGCCGCCCGCCATGAAGCCGCCGAGCACGCAGCCGAATACGACCAGTGTTCCGATGATTGCGAGCATCTGTCCTCAGGCGGGAAAGGAATGCAGGAATGATTATCGACAGGCGCGCGTCCGGGCTCAGGGACGGGCGTCACGAATGGGGCGATACGTGGGAATCTTCAGGCGCTGGTCGAAACGATCCGGCCGGCCGGCACCGGCGCGTTGCGGGCCGCGCCGGGCTCGTAAGTGCGCGCGGCATTGCCGGGCCCGATCATCTCGAGCATGCCGGCGAGGCGGTTCAGGCGCGCGGTGACCAGCGCGCCATTGCGTTCGTTGAGCGCGCGGCAACTGCCGGCCAGTCGCGAGCATTCCGCCTGCGCGGTGGCCAGCGAACCTTCCGGGTCGCACCACGCGAACAGTGCGGCCAGGCCGAAGCGGTCTTCGCCGCGGCCGAGCATGCGGCAAAGGCTGGCACGCTCGTCCTCGATCTTCAGCAGTTCGGCCACGGTGGCCTGGCGCGCGCTGCCGGCGCGTTCCAGGCTGTCGATGTCATTGGAGGCGAGGTAGCCGTGCTCGCGTTCGAGCTGCTGCTCGAGCCCGGCCAGCAGGCGGGTTTCCTCGGCCAGCAGGCGGGCCAGCTCGGCCCGGCAGGAGACGGGATCCATCATCACTTCAGCGGCGAGTCGAAGGGCCGGGCGCGCGCGAGGTCGTCCTCCATGCGCAGCAGCCTGTCGGCGATGCGCTGCGGGTCGATCTCGTAGCTGCCGTCCTGCAGCCGCTGCCGGATCGCGGCCACGCGCAGCTCGTCCACCACCGGCATGTTGCGGACCGATTCCTCGGCGGCAGCCAGCTTGCGGGCCGCGCTGGTCAGGACCACGTCATCGCCGCTGGCCGGCTTTTCGCTGCCCGCACCGGTGGTCGCGCCGGGCAGGGGCCGAACCGCCGAACCCGGCGTGACCCGCGTCGGACGCGGCTCCAGTCCATTGATCTTGCTGGACACGAAACTCTCTCCCGGCACTTTCATGGCTGTCTCTTCAGGAGCTGTATCGGACGTCGGGCGGGGAACTTTAGGCCGATTTCCAGCGCAGGCGCCGGGCGGCGGATGTTCCGTGCAATATGTCCCATCCGGTGGAACGGGTTCACAGGCTCACCCGCACCAGGTCGCGTGATTCCACCTGTCCCTCGACCACCTTGCGCGAGGCGAGGTTCAGCACCCGCACCCGTCCGTCGGGCGTGGCGTCCTGGATGGCCTCGCCCTGGGCGCGCACTTCCAGGCCTCCGGCCTGCGCCACCAGCGTCACCCGCTGGCCGCGGCGCACGAGGATGTCCGCCGCGAGCAGGTCCACGGTGAGCGCGGTGCCGGCGGGCACCGGGCGCTTGAGGTGGCGGCCCGACAGTTCCTCGACGCGGCCTATATAAGAGGTGGCCAGTCCCGGCACACGCTGCGTGCGGATCTCCACGTCGGCGGCGCCGACGGCGGCGTTGCGGGGCAGGGCATTGCGCAGCACCAGCACCGGCATCTCGGTTTCCACGCGCACGGGCACGTACACGGTCCAGCGTGGAGCGGCGCAGCTCACGCCCACCGACACGCGCGCGCCAAAGGATGCCGCCTGGGGCAGGTGGCCTGCAGGCTTGCCCTCGCAGAGCGGCAGGCGCAGCCGCGGATCCAGCGCCTCGGCGCTGGCATGCACGCGGGCTTCGCCCGCCGGCACCTGCGCCACCACGAACTCCTCCGCCACGCGGCGGACCACGTCCAGCGGCTGGGGCGAGGGCGCCTGCGCGAGTGCCGCCATCGGCAGCAGCAGCGTCGGGATCCAGTCGGTGGGGAGCCTGTTCAGCTTCATGCCGGACAATGAAGCAAGCACCGTGCCACGCATCGCCGCCGGATTGCTCAAGTTGCGCGCGGCGCGGCCGATCAACCAGAGTCGGGCACGGCGAGACAGGTGAGCCTGCGCCGTGCCAGCGGCAATCGATTGCCGCATGGCCGTGACCTGCGTCACGGCTCGGGCGTGCTGCAAGGCGCGCTCGCGCCACATCCCGCGCATTCCCGCCATGTGGCACGCGAGTTGCTCTGTACCCGGCAGGACGGGTTTTTGACGGAGCACTCGTGGCCCTGAACCTCGATACATACCTCGGCGTGCATGCCCAGGCGCTCAAGCTGCGCGAGCAGCGCACGGAGCTGCTTGCGCGCAACCTCGCCAATGCGGACACCCCGGGTTACAAGGCCCAGGACCTGGATTTCCGCGCGGCGCTGGCGGCCAGCAACGGCGCCACCGCGCCTGCCGCGCTGAAGGCCACGCAGGCCGGCCACATCGGCGCCGCCGCTGATGCCGCGAGCTCTTCCGCCTCCGCTTTCGTGAAGTACCGCACGCCGCTGGCGCCGTCACTGGACGGCAACACGGTGGATGCGCAGCTCGAGCAGGCGGCCTTCGCCGACAACGCCGTGCGCTACCAGGCCACGCTGCAGTTCCTGTCGTCGAAGTTCCGCTCGCTGATGACGGCCATCACCGGCCAGTAAGGAGCCCATCATGTCGTCGTTCAAGATCTTCGACATCGCAGGTTCGGGCATGGCGGCGCAGTCCGTGCGCCTGAACACCGTGGCCAGCAACCTGGCCAATGCCGACAGCGTCAGCGGCAGCCCGGAGACCGCCTACCGTGCCCGCCATCCCGTGTTCGAGGCCGTGCGCGAGGGTGTTCGCGGCACCGACCAGGCCGCGGCCGTGCGCGTGCGCGGCATCGTCGAGGACGGTCGCGCCCCCGAGATGCGCTATGAGCCGGGCAATCCATTGGCCAACGAGCAGGGCTACGTATACGCGCCCAACGTCAACGTGGTCGAGGAGATGGTCAACATGATCAGCGCGGCGCGCGCCTACCAGAACAACGTCGAAGTGATGAACACGTCGAAGGAGCTGCTGCTCGCGACACTGCGGCTGGGCCAGTAACATGAGCATCGACGCCATCAGCGGCAGCGCCGCCGCCTCTTCCGCCGCCCAGGCGAAGGCCAGGGACCAGCTCGGCCAGGACCAGTTCCTGACGCTGATGCTGGCGCAGCTGCGTCACCAGGATCCGACCAGCCCGATGGACCCGGCCCAGTTCCTGGGCCAGCTGGCGCAGTTCGGCACGGTCACCGGCATCCAGGAAATGCAGGGCTCGATCTCGGCGCTGTCCGAGGCGCTGCGTTCCTCGCAGGTGCTCAACGGCACCAACCTCGTCGGCCGCGACGTGCTGGTCGACGGCAATGCCGCCTACCTGGCCGAGGAAGGCTCGGTGATCGGCATGGTGGACGTCCCGCAGGGCACGCGCAGCGTGAACCTGGTGGTCACCGACGCCGCCGGCCAGCAGGTGCGGCGCATCGCGCTCACCCCGGGCGCGGGCGAGGTGGTGTTCGAGTGGGACGGCACCCTCGAGGACGGCCAGCGCGCGGCCCCCGGCGAGTACACCGTGGAGGTGGTCGCGGACGTGGCCGGCTCCAATGAACAGCTTCGCACGCAGATGCTCGCCCGCGTGGGCAGTGTCAGCATCGATCCCAAGTCCAGCAGACTGACCCTCAACACTGACCTCGGACCCGTCGCGCTCGGCGATGTCCGCCAGGTGATGTAAGGAGAACCACATGCCTTTCCGCCTCGCACTCAGCGGCCTGAACGCCGCAGCCGCGGACCTCAACGTCACGGCCAACAACATCGCCAACAGCTCCACCGCCGGCTTCAAGGAGTCGCGCGCGGAGTTCGCCGAGCTGTTCGCCGTCTCGCCGCAGGGCGTGGCCAAGCTGGCCACCGGCAACGGCGTGCGCGTGGCCGACATCGCCCAGCAGTTCTCGCAGGGCAACATCGACTTCACCGACAACAACCTCGACCTGGCCATCAGCGGCACGGGCTTCTTCACCGTCAGCGACAACGGTTCGTTCGCCTACACGCGCGCGGGTGCCTTCCGCACTGATGCCATGGGCTACGTGGTCAACGCCCAGGGCCAGCGCCTGCAGGTGTTCCCGCCCATTGCCGGCGGCGGCTTCAACACCGGCGCGATGTCCGACCTGCGCCTGGTGACTTCCGAGAGCGCGCCCGCGGCGACCAGCAACGTGGAGCTGCTGGCCAATCTGCCGGCCGATGCCGAACCGCCGGCCAATGCCACCTTCGACCCGGCCGACCCGACCAGCTTCAACCGCGCCACCTCGATGACGGTGTACGACTCGCTGGGTGCGGCCCACACGGCCACCGTGTACTTCGTCAACACGGCGCCCAACGAGTGGTCGATGCACTTCTACGTCGACGGCAACGATGTCGGCGGCCCCGACCCGCTGGTGTTCAACAACCTGGGTACGCTGGACACGCCGGCCGACGGCCTGATCACCATGCCGCCGTACCAGCCGGCCACCGGCGCGGCCGCGATGAACATCACCATGAACATCGCCGGCACCACGCAGTACGGCAGCACCTTCAGCGTGGGCAATATCACCCAGGATGGCTACACCACCGGCCGCCTGATCGGCATCGATATCGACAAGACCGGCGTGGTGCAGGCCCGCTTCACCAACGGCCGGTCGCTGACGCTGGGGCAGGTGGCGCTGGCCAACTTCGCCAATCCCAACGGCCTGCAGCAGCTCGCCGACACCACCTGGGCCGAGACCTTCGCCTCGGGCCAGGCGCTGCGCGGCCAGGCCGGCACCTCGGGCTTCGGCCTGATCCAGTCGGGCGCGCTGGAGGCCTCCAACGTCGACATCACCGAGCAGCTGGTAAACATGATCACCGCGCAGCGCAACTTCCAGGCGAACGCGAAGATGATCTCCACCGCCGACGCCATCACCCAGACCATCATCAACATCAGGTAACGCCATGGACCGCCTGCTGTATGTCGCGATGAGCGGCGCGCGCGAGACGCTTCGCGCGCAGGCTGCCAACAACCACAACCTGGCCAATGCCTCCACCACCGGCTTCCGGGCCGACCTGGCGGCGTTCCAGTCGCGGCATGTGGCGGGCGACGGCTACGCCTCGCGCGTGTACGCCACCACCTCGACCACGGGCTTCGATGCCACCTCGGGCACGCTGGTGCCCACCGGGCGCGACCTGGACGTGGCCATCCAGGGCAGCGGCTACATCGCCGTGCAGGGCCACGACGGCCGCGAGGCCTACACGCGCGCCGGCGACCTGCGCATCGATTCCAGCGGCATCCTGCGCACGGGCACCGGCCTGCCGGTGCTGGGCGACGCCGGCCCGGTGGCCGTGCCGCCGCATGCCTCGGTGGCCATCGGCGCCGACGGCACGGTGTCCATCGTGCCGCTGGGGCAGGGTCCCGAGACCCGCGCCGAGGTGGCGCGCATCAAGCTGGTGAACCCCGGTGACGACGGGCTCACCAAGGACGCCGACGGCCTGCTGCGCATGAAGGACGGCTCGGATGCCATCGCCGACGCCTCGGTGACGCTGGTGTCGGGCGTGCTCGAGACCAGCAACGTCAATGTCGCCGACGCGCTGGTGACGATGATCGAACTGTCGCGCCGCTTCGACCTGCAGGTGCGGGCGATGAAGACGGCCGAGGACAACGGTGCCGCCTCCGCGCGGCTGCTGTCGCTGCGGTAAGCCGCGCCAACCAGATTCATAGAGGACCAGCAACATGCATTCCGCACTGTGGGCCGCCAAGACCGGACTGGATGCGCAGCAGACGCGCATGACCGTGATCTCGCACAACCTGGCCAACGTCAACACCA
>CAYVZE010000053.1:0-18471 GCA_964455685.1 uncultured Steroidobacteraceae bacterium | reverse complement strand
CCGGCGCCATGGTCTGCGGATGGATCACCTTGGCGCCGAAGTACGCCAGCTCCATGGCCTCGTTGTAGGACAGCTGGTCGATGACCTGCGCATTGGGCACGCGCCGCGGGTCGGCAGACAGTACGCCGTCGACGTCGGTCCAGATGTGGATGGCCGATGCGTCGAGCAGCGCGCCGAAGATGGAGGCGGAGAAGTCACTGCCGTTCCGGCCCAGCGTGGTCTGTACGCCGCGCGGATCGCGCGCCACGAAGCCGGGAATCACCAGCGTGCCGTCGAACCCGGCGGCGCCGCTTGCCGCCAGGCCGGCGCGGGAAGCCTCCCACTGCACCGCCGGTCCCAGCGCGCCCCACTCCACCACCACGCACTGTCGCGCATCCAGCCAGCGCACGGGCGGGCGGCCGCCGCGACGCGCCTGGAGGAAGGCGGCGAACAGCGTGGTGGACCAGAGCTCGCCATAGCCGGCGACCAGGTCGCGCACGTTCTGGGCCGAGGAGCGCAGCAGGCTGGTGGAGTGCAGCACGCCCGCGAGGTCGGCGCTGTCGGCATCGAAGCGTGCCAGCCACTGCTTCGCGCCGGCCTCATCGAGCAGCTCCTCGGCGATGGCGCGGTGGCGCTCGCGCAGCGCGGCCATTTCACCGGCCACCCCCGGATCCTGCCGGGCGGCCATGTCGACCAGCGACAGCAGCACGTCCGTGACGCCCTTGGCGGCGGACAGCACCACGGCCTGCCGTGGTGAGGGCTGCGAGTCGATGATGTCGGCCACCCTGCGAAAGCACGCAGCGTCACGGACGCTGGTGCCGCCGAACTTGTGGACGACCCATGCGCCGCCCTTCGCTGCGCTCGATTTTGATGCTTGCATCGCTTCCGGGGCCGAAGTTGCTGTTTAATAGGAAAAAACTTGCGAACTCTAAAGGTCGCCTGCCACCCGCGCAAGCAAGGGGTACTCAGATATGGCATCGGAACCCACGCCGCATGTGCTGGTGCTCGCCGCGGGCGCCGCAAGCCGCTTCGGCAGTCCCAAGCAGCTGGCACGCCTGGGCGGGCAGACCCTGCTGCAGGCAGCGGTGGCGCGCGCCACGGAGGTCGCCGGCCAGGCGGTCACGGTGGTGCTCGGTGCCCACGCCGCCGAGATCGCGCCCCGGCTGCGCGGCACCAGCGCCGGCGTGGTGGTCAACCGTCGCTGGGAGGAAGGCCTGGCCAGCTCGCTGCGCGCCGGCGTGGCGCAGTTGCCCGGCAGCACCGAGGGCGTGCTGGTCACCCTGGCCGACCAGGCGGGAATCACGGCCTTCGACCTCAGGCGCCTGGTCACCGAGTGGCGCCGCCAGCCCGGGCACGTGGTGGCGGCCAGCTACGACGGCCATGTGGGCGTGCCGGCCATCTTCCCGTCGCTGTACTTCCCGGCCCTGCTGGAACTGCGGGGCGACAGCGGCGCCAGGCAGCTGCTGCACCGGCTGGCCGACCGCACCGTGCGCGTGGCCATGCCCTCGGCCGGCATCGACGTGGATACGCCCGAGGACCTCGCCAAGCTGCAGCCGTCGCCATCAGGCGGGGCCTGAGAACACCCGGCGGGGCTCGATCTCGTGCCACTGGCCCGGCGGCAGGTCCTCCAGGGTCATGCCGCCGATGGCATGGCGGATCAGCCGCAGCGTCGGGAATCCCACCTTCGCGGTCATCCGCCGCACCTGCCGGTTGCGCCCCTCGCGCAGCGTCAGCTCCAGCCATGTCGTGGGCACGCGCAGGCGGTGGCGGATCGGCGGGTCGCGCGGCCACAGCCACTGCGGCTCCTCGATGCGCCGCGCGCCGGCCGGTGCGGTCACGAAATCGCCCAGGTCCACGCCGCGCCGCAGGGCCGCCAGCGCCTCGTCGGTGGGAATGCCCTCCACCTGCGCCAGGTACACCTTGGGCAGCTTGTGGCGCGGGTTGCTGATTCGGGCCTGCAGCTGGCCATCGTCGGTGAGCAGCAGCAGGCCCTCGCTGTCGGCATCCAGGCGGCCGGCCGGGTAGATGCGGGGCACCCGGATGTAGTCCGCCAGCGTCCGGCGTCCCTCCTCCGGCGTGAAGCGGCACAGCACGCCGAAGGGCTTGTTGAATGCGACCAGCACGTGTTCAGGGCAGGCGACCGGCCAGCAGCTCCTGCAGCTCCGCCTCGTCGAGCACCTTCACGCCCAGCTCCTGTGCCCTGGCCAGTTTCGAGCCGGCCTGCTCGCCGGCCACCACGTAATTGGTCTTGCGCGACACGCTGCCGGACACCTTGGCGCCCAGCGCGGCGAGCTTCTCCGTCGCCTCCTCGCGCGTCATGCCCTCAAGCGTGCCGGTGAGCACGATCGTCTTGCCGGCCAGCGGCTGCTCCTCGACGGTCGGCCGCGGCACCTCCGGCCAGTGGATGCCGGCGCCTTGCGGGTCGACCAGCCGGTCCACGATCTCCCGGTTGCGCTCGTTGGCGAAGAAGGCGGTGATCTGGCGCGCGACGATGGGGCCCACGTCGGGGGTCGCCTGCAGCGCCTGCTCGTCGGCCGCGCGCAGCGCCTCCAGCGTGCCGAACTGCTTCGCCAGCGTGGCCGCGGTGGCCTCGCCCACCTGGCCGATGCCCAGCGCGAACAGGAAGCGCGGCAGCGTGGTGCGGCGGCTCCTGTCGATGGCCTCGATGAGCTTCTCGGCCCAGCGCGTGGCCACCTTGCCGGACTTCGCCGTGGCCGGCGTGGTGCCGTCGCGCTCGTCGGCGAGGCGCTTCATCTCGAGCAGGTCATCGACGGTGAGCTGGTACAGGTCGGCGACGCTTTCCACGAATCCCTGCGTCACCAGCTCGTCGATGTAGCGGTCGCCCAGGCCCTCGATGTCCATGGCGCGGCGCGAGGCGAAGTGGCGGATGGCCTCCTTGCGCTGCGCCGGGCAGCTGAGCTCGCCCGAGCAGCGCCAGACGGCGGCGCCTTCCTCGCGCACCAGCTTCGAGCCGCACACCGGGCAGCTCGCCGGCATGCTCCAGGGCGTGGTTCCGGCGGGCCGGCGCGACGGGATGACGCTGACCACCTCCGGGATCACGTCGCCGGCGCGGCGCACGATCACGGTGTCGCCCACGCGCACGTCCAGGCGCGCGATCTGGTCGGCGTTGTGCAGCGTGGCGTTGGTGACGGTGACGCCGGCCACCTGCACGGGCTTGAGCCGCGCCACCGGCGTGGCCGCTCCGGTGCGGCCGATCTGCACCTCGATGGCTTCCACGACGGTGGACTGCTCCTGCGCCGGGTACTTGTGCGCCACCGCCCAGCGCGGCGCGCGCGACAGGAAACCCATGGCCTGCTGTCCGGCGACATCGTCGAGCTTGTACACCACGCCGTCGATGTCGAAGGGCAGCGAATCGCGCTTCGCGCCGATGCGGCGGTAGTAGTCGAGCAGGCCGTCGGCGCCCTCCACTACCTCGTTCAGGTCACTGACCGGGAAGCCCCACTCCGCCAGGCGCGCAAGCTGCGCGGAATGGGTGCCCGGCATCTCCCCGCCCTGCACCTCGCCTACGCCATAGGCCAGGAAGGCCAGTGGCCGCCGGGCGGTCACGGAAGGATCGAGCTGTCGCAGCGAACCGGCGGCGCCATTGCGCGGGTTGGCCAGCACCTTGCCGCCGGTGGCGCGCATCTCCTCGTTGTACTTCTCGAACAGCGCCCGCGGCATGTATACCTCGCCGCGCACGTCGATCACCTTCGGCCAGCCGCTGCCCTTGAGCGACTTCGGCACGTCGGCGATGGTCTTCAGGTTGGCGGTGACGTCCTCGCCGGTGGTGCCATCGCCCCGCGTGGCGCCCTGCACCAGCTCGCCATCCACGTAGCGCAGGCTGACGGCCAGCCCGTCGAGCTTCACCTCGGCGGAGAAGCGCAGCGAACCGGTGCCCAGCTTCTCCTCGATGCGGCGCACGAAGTCGCGCACCTCCTCCTCGCTGAAGGCATTCGACAGCGACAGCATGGGCACGGCATGCCGCACCTCGGCGAAGCCGGGCGCGGGGCGCGCACCCACGCGCCGGGTGGGCGAGTCGGGCGTGGCCAGTTCCGGGTGCGCCGCTTCCAGCGCCAGCAGCTCGCGCTTGAGCGCGTCGTATTCCGCGTCGGGAATCTCGGGCCGGTCCTCGGAGTGGTAGCGCTGGTCGTGGTACGCGACCAGTTCGCGCAGAGCCTGGATGCGCTCGCGCGGCGAGTCGGCCATGTCAGGCGGTTCCGTGTTCCGGTTCATCCGGCAGCGACTGCCTCAGCTTCACCAGCCGCTCGCCATCCAGCTCCTCGCCGTGCTCGTCCTGCACCACGGCGCCCAGCCGCCAGGCCACGGCGCGCGCCACTGCCACCAGCTCCTCGAGCATGCGCACCGGCGACATTGCCCCGGGCAGCACGCTGAACAGCGACAGGCCGCGGAACTGCTGCTCGTCCATGACGGCGGGATCGAGGTCGCCGGGCCGCAGCATGTTGGCGGCCGAGACCAGCACCGAGCCATCGTCAGCCACGCGGTGGTAGATGCGCTGCGGGCCATGTACCAGGCCGGCCTGCTCCAGCGCCAGGCGCACGGCGCGGCCGGGCAGCAGCGCACCCTGCGCGCTGGTGAGCCGCAGCATCAGCACGCGGTCGGCGCGCTCGGGCGGCCAGCGGATCTCCACCGGGCCCTTCGCAGCCCGGATTTCCGCCGCGGCAGCGGCGGGTTGCGGCTCTTGCGCCGGCGCTTCCTCCACCGGCTCGTGCGCCGTCGCAGCCACGCCTGCAGCGGCCGGTTCCTCGGTGATAGGCGCTCCGGCATCCGCGATGGCATCCGCAGGGTGCGCCGCACCAGCGGCCGACGGCACGTCCACGGCCGCCTCCGGCGCCACGCGCAGGCTGACTTCGGCGGGGCCGCCGGCCGTGGGATGGATCACCGGCACGTCGTCGATGGGCGCATCCGCATGCGCCGGCAGGTCCGGACCCAGCGAGTCGATGCGCGGCTCGATGCGCCGCCCCTGCCAGCTCTCCCCGCCCGGCTGCGGCGCCACGCCCGCGGCCGCCTCGGCCACGGCCTGCTGGTGGCGACGCCGGTTCCGGCGCCATTCCCACAGCGCCAGCCCGGCAATGAACAGTACGCCCAGCCCAATCAGTGCCCAGCGCAGTTCCGGCATTTGAGTCGCTCCCCCGTCCTACACAGCGGCCAGGCGCACGGCCTCGTCCACGTCCACGCTGACCAGGCGCGACACGCCCGGCTCGTGCATGGTGACGCCGACAAGCTGCTCGGCCAGCTCCATTGTCGTCTTGTTGTGGGTGATGAAGATGAACTGTACGCGAGAGGACATCTCGCGCACGATGTCGCAGAAGCGGCCGACATTGTGCTCGTCCAGCGGCGCATCCACCTCGTCGAGCAGGCAGAACGGCGCCGGGTTCAGGTCGAAGATCGAGAACACCAGCGCCACCGCCGTCAGGGCCTTCTCGCCGCCGGAGAGCTGCGAGATGGTGCTGTTGCGCTTGCCCGGCGGGCGCGCCATCACCGCCACGCCAGCGGTGAGCACGTCGTCGCCAACCAGCTCCAGGTAGGCATGCCCGCCGCCGAACAGGCGCGGGAACTTCTCCTTCAGGCCGTTGTTGATGCGCTCGAAGGTGGTCTCGAAACGCGTGCGCGTCTCGCGGTCGATCTTCTGCATGGCCTGCTCGAGCGATTCCAGCGCCTCGGTCAGGTCCTTCCACTGCGAATCGAGGAATTCCTTGCGCTCGGCCTGCTCCTTGAGTTCGTCGATGGCCGCGAGGTTGACTGCGCCGAGCTTCGCGATGTCGGCCTGCACCTGGGCCAGGCGATCCTCGCGGTCGAGGATGGTGGCGTCCTCGGGCAGCCCCGCCAGCACTTCCTCCAGCACCAGCTGGGTCTGCGCGAACTGCTCGACCAGCGACTCGCGCCGCAGGCGCGTCTCCTGCGCGGCCAGGCGCGCCTTCTCCAGCTCCTCGCGCGCGCTGTTGACGCGACGCTCGGCCTGCAGTCGCTTCTCATCCAGCGCCCGCAGCTCGGCATCCACCGCCTCCAGGTCGCGCCGGGCAGCCGACAGCTCGCCCTCGAGTTCCAGCTTGCGCGCCAGCAGTTCGTTGAGCTGCCCGGCCAGCAGTTCGATGGGCTCGTCGCCGCCGGACAGTTCGGCCTCCAGCTGTTCCTGCCGCTGCACCAGCTGCGCGCGCTGCTCCTGCATGCGCTGCAGGGTGGCCGACAGCGAGCTCTCGGAGGAACGGCGTCCTTCCAGCTGGATGAGGATCTCGCGCGCCTGGCTGCGGCTGCGCTCGGCAGCCTCGCGCGCGGCCGCGGCCCGCGCACGGCGCTCGTCGCGCTCGCCTTCCATCTCGGCACGGCGCGACTCCAGCTGCTCCAGCCGCACGGTGGCCTCATCCAGCGCGGCGCGCGAGCGGGCCAGCTGCTGCTGCGCGCGCTCGCGCTCGGCCTCCAGGTCGCTGGTCTCGCGCTCCAGGCGCTGCAGGCGCTCGGTGGCCTGCTGGTTGCGGCCGCGCGCCGCCTCCAGCGCGCCGCGAGCCTCGGTATATTCGCGATGGACGGCCTGGATGCGCTGCTGCAGCTCATCGCGCAGCGACTCGGCGGCAGCCACCTCCGCGCGCAGCGCTGCCAGCGCCGCCTCGACCTCGGCCACGCGCGCCTCGCATTCCTCGCACACGCCGCGCAGCGTGCGGATGCGGTTCTCGCGCTCCAGCACGCCGGCATGGGCATCGCGGCCGCGCGCCACGCGCAGCCAGTCGCGGCCGATCCACACGCCGTCCGCGGTGACCAGCGATTCATCCTCGCCCAGGGAATGGCGGTGCTGCAGGGCTTCCTCCAGCGAGCCCACGGTGCGCACGCGCGCCAGCCGGCGCAGCACCGAGGCCGGGCCGCGCACGCGACCCGCGAGCGAATCGCCCGGGCCGCTGCCGGGCGCAGTGCCTTCGACCAGCATCACATGGCCGCCGGACAGCTCGGCCAGCCGCGCGGCGGCCTCGTCCAGCGACTCGACCTGCACCGCTTCGAGCGCGTCGCCGAGCACGGCCTCCACGCTGCGCTCCCAGCCCGCGTCCACTTCCAGCTGCGCCGTCACGCGCGGCCGCGAGGCCAGGCCCACCGCCGCCAGCCACTTGCCGGCGTCGCGGTCGCCCTCGCCCAGCGCCGCCTTCTGCAGGGCGTCCAGCGACACCAGCTCGGCGCGGGCCTTCTCGCGCTCGGCGCGCGCGCGCTCCAGGTCGCGTTCGGTCTCGTGCTGGCTCCGCCGCAGCGACTGCAGGCGCTCCAGGCACTCGGCCAGTTCCTGCTGCAATTCCTCGCCGGCCAGGCGGGCCTGCTGCTCGCGCTCCTCCAGCACGCCGAACTCGGCGCTGGCGCCGGCGGCCAGCAGCTGCTCGCGCTCGACCGCCAGGCGGTCGGCCTGGGCGGCGATGCGGCGCAGCTGGTCATCCAGCTGCTCGATGCGGGTGCGCTCAACCTGCGTGGTCTGGAAGGTACCGCCCAGCTCGCGGTTGAAGCCCTCCCAGGCCTCCTGCCACTGCGCCAGCTCCTCCTCGATCTCCGCCAGCGCCACCTGCGCCTGCTGCTCGGCCTCCTGCGCCGCCTGCGCATTGGGCTCCAGCGCGGCGATCTCGCTGCGCAGTTCCTCCACGCGGGCCTCATCGCGGGCCAGCTGGCCGGACACGTCGGCCAGCATCTCGCGCGCCTGCGACAGCTCGCGCCGCTGCCGCTCGCGCAGCTCGCGGGTGTGCGCCAGCGTCTGCTCGGCGCGCGCCACTTCCGCGCCCTGCTGGTAGAAGCTACCCTGCACGGCGTTGACGCGCTCGTTGGCGGCGAACTGGAACTCGCGCTGTTTCTCGACCGCGGCCTCGGCATTGCGCTGCTGGGCCAGGGCCTCCTGCAGCGCCAGGTCGGCGTCGCGCATGGCCTTGTCGTTGATGGCCGCGCCGCTGTCGATCTCGCGCAGCCGCAGCGCCAGCACCTCGGCGGTGAGGCGCTGCTCCTCGTTCTTCAGCTCCTGGTAGCGGCGCGCCTGGTTGGCCTGGCGCGTGAGGTGGCGGATCTGCTTGTCCACCTCGTCGCGCAGGTCCTGCAGGCGCTCCATGTTCTCGCGCGTGTCGGCCACGCGCGACTCGGTTTCCTTGCGGCGCTCCTTGTAGCGGGAGATGCCGGCGGCCTCCTCGACGAAGGCGCGCATGTCCTCCGAGCGCGCTTCGATGACGCGCGAGATCATGCCCTGCTCGATGATGGCGTAGCTGCGCGCCCCCAGGCCGGTGCCCAGGAACAGCGTGGTGATGTCCTTGCGACGGCAGCGCGTGCCGTTGATGAAGTAGGCGGAGTTGCCGTCGCGCGAGACCACGCGTTTGAGCGAGATCTCGGCGTAGTTGGCGTACTGGCCGCCGATCTTGCCGTCGCTGTTGTCGAACACCAGCTCCACCGAGGCCGTGCCCACCGGCCGGCGGTTGCCCGAGCCGTTGAAGATCACGTCGGTCATCGAGTCGCCGCGCAGGTGGCGCGCGGACAGCTCGCCCATGACCCAGCGGACCGCGTCGATGATGTTGGACTTGCCGCAGCCGTTCGGGCCCACCACGCCCGTCAGGTTGGTGGCGAAGGGCACGGTGGTGGGCTCGACGAAGGACTTGAATCCGGCGAGCTTGACTTTGGTCAGGCGCATCTTGTTGGAGCGGGAATCCGGCGGGCCAATCGAAGCAGCCTAGTGTAGATTAGTTGCAACCATCATGAGCACCCAGCCGCAAACCTCCATCGAGACCTTCCCCAACCCCCAGCCGGGGCGGGACTACACCATCCGCATGACCATGCCGGAGTTCACCTGCCTGTGCCCCAAGACCGGGCAGCCGGACTTCGCCACGCTCAAGCTCGAATACGTGCCCGATGCGCTGTGCATCGAGCTGAAATCGCTGAAGCTGTACCTCTGGTCCTTCCGCAACCGCGGCTGCTTCCACGAGGCCGTCACCAACGAGATCCTCGACCACCTGGCCGGCGCCACCTCGCCGCGCTTCATGCGCCTGACGGCCGAGTTCTACGTGCGCGGCGGCATCTACACCACGGTGGTGGCCGAGCACGCCAGGCCCGGCTGGCAGCCCCCCGCCGAAGTCCGCCTGCCCTGATTCCGGCCGCCCCACGCGCCCTTCCCGCACCCCTGTACAGCCCGGGGAGGGCTTGTATAATCCCGCGTCCTTTTCGAAGGCCTTTGGGATCGATGGGAGCCTGAACATGGCGGCCAAGAAGACCGCGACCAAAGCCACCAAAGCGAAGAAGACGGCAGCAGCCAAGCCCGCTGCCGCGCCGAAGAGTGCAGCCAGGAAGTCCTCCGCACCCGCGAAGAAGCCTGCCGCAAAGACCACTGCCACCGGCAAGGCTGCAAGCGCAAGCGCCCGGCCGGCTCCGGCGCCCAGCGCCAACCCCGCAATCGAGGAAGCCGTTCCCCCCGTGACCACCGAGACCATTCCCTCCGATCCGTCGCAGATCTCGACGGGCTACGACTCCTCCGAGGACGAGAACGAGAACCTGCTGGCCGGGCCGCGCAATGTAAAGCCCTACATCGTCAAGCGCGGCGAGCAGTACATGAGCAAGGAGCAGCTGGAGCACTTCCGCACCATCCTGCTCAACTGGAAGCGCGACCTGATGCTCGAGGTCGACCGCACCGTCTCGCACATGAAGGACGAGGCGGCCAACTTCCCCGACCCGAACGACCGCGCCACGCAGGAAGAGGAATTCAGCCTGGAACTGCGCACGCGCGACCGCGAGCGCAAGCTGATCCGCAAGATCGACGAGGCGCTGGCGCGCATCGAGGACGGCACCTACGGCTACTGCCTGGAGACCGGCGAGCCGATCGGCGTGAAGCGCCTGGAGGCGCGCCCGGTGGCGACGCTGTCGCTGGAGGCGCAGGAACGCCGCGAACGCCGTGAAAAGCAGTACGGCGACCGCGACGACCGCTACCGCTGACGCCGCGGCGCCCCCGCGCTGCCGGGGGCGCTTCGCCCCTTCCCCCAACGGCCTGCTGCACAAGGGTTCGCTGCTGGCGGCCGTGGCCAGCTGGCTGGACGCGCGCGCGCGCGGCGGCACCTGGCTGATCCGCATCGAGGACCTCGACACCCCGCGCGTGGTACCCGGCGCCGCCGATGCCATGCTGGCCACGCTGGCGGCCTTCGGCATGGAATCCGATGAGCCGGTGCTCTTCCAGTCCACGCGCCGCGAGGCCTATCGCGAAGCCCTGTCGGTGCTGGCCGATGCCGGCCTTGCCTTCCGCTGTGCCTGCTCGCGGGGCGAGCGTGCCGGGCCGCGCTGCCGCTGCCGCGACGTGCCGCCGCCGGCGGGCGCTGGGACGGCCTGGCGGCTGCGGCTCGACGACGGGCCCATCCCGTTCGAGGACGCCATCCAGGGGCCGCAGCGGCTGCTGCCGTCCCGGATCGGCGATCCGGTGCTGTTCCGCAAGGACGGCATCGCCGCCTACCAGCTGGCGGTGGTGGTCGACGATGCCTTCCAGGGCATCACCGACGTCGTGCGGGGCGCGGACCTGCTGGAGAGCACCGCCTGGCAGGTGGTCATCGGCCGCGCCCTGGGGCACCCTGAGCCGCGCTGGGCGCATGTGCCGGTACTGACCGAGCCCGGCGGCGCCAAGCTTGCCAAGTCGCGCCGCTCCCTGCCCCTCGCCAGCCTCGACAAGGCCGCCACGCTGGCCGAAATCCTGGGGTTCCTGGGGATTTCCCTGCCGGCGGAATTGAAAGCTGCCCCGGTCAGTGACATGCTGCACTGGTCCGTGCAACACTGGAGGCCTGAAAACATCCGCGGCGTGCGTGAAATCGCACTGGCGGATTGACATATTGTGGAGAGGACCTGTGCGCCGTCCATCGAGTGGCGGCGATGAGGGGAGCGGGATGAGCGAGCCCAGGGTCGTCAAGAAGTATCCCAACCGGCGTCTCTACGACACCGTCGAGAGCCGTTACATCACATTGGCCGACATCCGCCGTCTGGTGGTCGACCGGGTGGACTTCGTCGTCATCGACAAGAAAACCCAGGCCGACATCACACGCAGCATCCTGCTGCAGGTGATTGCCGAGCAGGAGCATGGCAGCCAGCCCATGATGAGCCGCGAGTTCCTTTCGCAGGTCATCAGGAGCTATGGCACGCCGGTGCAAAGCGGACTGGCCGGATACCTCGAGCAGTCGGTGCGGCAATTCCCTTCGGGCGACGGCGCGGCAGCGCGCTAGTCGAAGTCGAAGGTGTAGATCAGGTCGATGGCGCTCACCTCGCCTGACTGGCCGCGTATTGTGAAGCGGCGCGTGATGTCGTAGAAGATGTACAGCGTGCTGGCGGCGCCGGACAGGCCCGCCTCGTAGGTCACGTACAGCTCGTCGGTGATGCGCTTGCCCACCGACACGCTGGAATCCCCCAGGCCCAGCTCGTCCACGCCCAGCCCGCCGGCCAGGCTGCTCACCGCCTGTCCTGCCAGCAGCCCCAGCGCCGCGCGCTGCAGCGAGGTGCCGTCGTTGCCGCCGATGGCGGTGGCGCGGCCGAGCACCACCCACGACAGCTTCTCCGCCTCCGGCAGCGGCGGATCCGAGTACAGCTCCACCTGCGGAGCGCGCAGCGTGCCGGTGACGCGCACCCCGGCGCGCACCTCGATCTCCGGGCGGATGGCCAGCAGGTTCAGCGAGGGATTCTCCGGGTCGCCGTTGAAGGCCACCTCGCCGGTTTCCACGTTCAGCGACTGGCCCCAGGCACGGTAGCGGCCCTCGTCGGTGCGCACCTCGCCGAACAGGCTGAACGGACGGTCCGGGCGCGCCGAGCTCTTCAGCGTCAAGGTGCCTTCCAGGCGCGTGGTGATGCCGTAGCCGTGCAGCGCCAGGTCACGCCCCAGGTCGAGGCTGATCTCCACGTCCATGGGGTTCTGCGATTCCAGCCGGCCGGGATGGCCGATCTCGCCCAGCTCGATCAGCTCGAGTTCGTCGTCGTTGCGCACCACGATGACATCCTCGCCCAGCGTCGGCGCGCCCGCATCGGGCAGCAGGATGGTGGCGCGCACCACGTCGAGGTCGCCGCGCACGCGCAGCGTGCCTTCCTGCAGCGCCGCCGACAGCTCGCCGTCCAGCGTCAGCTGCCGGTCGTTGCGCACCAGCACCTGCATGCGTTCGAGCCGTGCCTGGAAATCCATCGAGATGCCGCTGCCGGCGCCGGCCTTGCCCAGGCCGCTCCAGTCCACCACGCCGCTGGCCGTCATGCGACCGCGCTCGCGCGGTGCAGGCGTGCGGTTGCCGCTGAGGCCGGAGATGTAGGCGCGGCTGCCCGTGCCGCCCTGGAACTCCAGCTGCTCCACCGCCAGCCGCTGCCCCTCGAGGCGGGCGCGCAGCACGCCGTCATGCATTTCCACGCCCTCGAGCACCGAGCGCAGGTTCAGGTGCTCGCCCTGGATCGAGCCACCAAGCAGCGGCGTTTCCACCGTGCCCGCGATGGTGAGGTCGGCGGCCAGCTGTCCCTGGATGCGCCAGCCAGGCGGCGCGAACAGGCCCCACATGGCCAGCTCCTGCAGGCGGGCTTCCACGCGGCCGGCCAGTGCTGCATCAGGCTCCAGGTTCCAGCCCTCCTCGCTGCGTTCCAGCCGCGTGGTCGCGGTCAGGTGAATGATGCCGGCGCGGTCGCTTTCCCAGTCAGCGGCCAGGGTGAGCTCCTCGGCCACGGAATCCATGCGGATCTCCAGCCCCTGGATGCCGGCGGCAACGCCGTCGGCCGGCGGCCCGGAGGCGGCTGGATCACGGCCGCCATTGCCCAGCAGCCAGAGCTCGCCTTCCTCCCGTGCCACGCGCGCATGCACTTCGAGCGTGTCGGCCAGTGCCAGGTCCCAGGCGCCACCGAGCACGAGGTTGGTGCCCAGCCCTGCGCCTTCGAGCAGGCCGGCGCCGGTGCGATCGGACAGCGCATCGAGCCAGCGCGGCTGGATGCCCTGGATGCTGCCGCGGCTGGACAGGCGCGTGGCGCCGGCCGCCGAGCGGCTGAGCTGCAGCGGCTCCCAGGCAATGAGCAGCGGCCGGCGGGTCGCATCGATCTTCTCCGGTGGCACCAGTGACAGCCGCCCGGCCGTGCTGCGCACTTCCAGTCCATCGCCGGTGGCGATGTTCACCACCAGCCCGTCATCCAGCGCCAGCTGCCAGGGGCCCGGCTGCTGCGGCAGCGTGGCTTGCACCACCATGCGTTCGAACAGCAGCTGCCAGCCCGGGATGGGCGCGTCGGCGGCGTCATACTGCGATCCCACCTGAACGTCGAGCGTGGCAGCGGACTCATCTGCCCGCACGCTGCCGGTGGCGCGCAGGCTGGCCTGCGACAGGTTGCCCTGCACGCTGGCCTCGAAGGCATCCACGTCGAGCCGGGCCAGCGCGGAACCCTCGGGCAGCTGCAGGCGCAATTGCCTGCTGGCCAGGCGCGCGTCGATGGACAGGTCCGGGTGGCGGCGCGGGTTCGCGAAGCCCTCCCGCCACTGCTGCCAGCCGCCCTGCCATTCGGCCGCCAGCCTCGCCCCGCCCTCGGCCTCGATGGCAGGGACCGACTCGCCGACCAGCGGCAGGCCGCGCAACCACTGCAGCGTTTCCTGCGCCGAGGCCACTTCGATCGACAGCGTGCCGCCACCCTCGCGCCCGCGCATGCGCGCGTCGGCCTGCAGTGCGAGGCCGGGCGCTTCCGCGGTGAGGTGCGCCTCGATGCTGTCCATGTCCGGCAGCGACACGTCGATGCCGCGGCCGGCCACGCGCGCGCCCAGCGCATCGACATCGATCTCGCGCACGCGCAGGCGCCGCGGTGACCACTCGCCCTCCAGCTGCACCGTGCGGATCTCCCACTCGCTGCGCGCGGTCGAATCCGCGTCGCTGGCGATGTCGGCCTCGAAGGCAAGGCGCTGTTCGAGCGTGCCGGAGGCAGAAAGCCGGCCCGAAAGCCGCGCCGCCATGTCCGAGGCCAGCTCGCGGTGCATGGCTGCCAGCGGCAGTTCGCGCAGCTCGCCACGCAACCTGAGCGCAGTGGTTGCCGGCGCGTAATCGCCCTCGATGCGCATCGAGCCCTCACCGATGAGCAGCTGCACCTCGCGCGCCTGCCACAGGTCCTCCCTGGCCTCGATGCGGCCGGTGATGCGCGACAGCGGCAGGCGCTGCTGATCGAAGCGGCCGGCGTGCGCGTTGTCGATCCCGATGCGGGCCTGCCAGCCGGCGGAACCTGCGTCTTGCTCCAGCGGCAGCAGGTCGAGGGTGCCTGCCAGGCTCGTTGCCGGCAGCGTGCCCACCAGCGCCGCGAGGTCCACCTGCCGCAGTTGCAGCCGTGCGCGGACCTGCGAGGGCTGCTCGTACGGCAGGTTCCCGCTGAGCTCGACGGTGCCTGCAGGTTCGCCCGTCAGCTCGGCCCTCGCCGCGTCGATCCAGGCCTGGTCCGATCCAAGCCTTGCCTCGGCTTCGAGGGCGCGCACGGGCGCGAAGCCCTTGTCCCAGGTGCCCGCGGCGGCATTGCGCAGCGCCAGTTTGAGATCCCAGGACTCCGCCGCGTCTTGCGCCGGCACGATCTCCACTGTGGCGGTGATCGAGGTGCGCGGCGCACTGGCGTGGAAGGCTGCGGCGTTGAAGCGGCTGGCGCGCAGCTGCAGCGATTCCACCGGCTGTGGACGCCAGGGATGCACGGCACCGCGGGCGAACAGCTGCGCGGAATCCGCTGCCTCGGCCCCGGCCTCCTCCAGCGTGGTGCGCAAGTCCGCCAGTTCGTCCAGCAGCCGCGCCGGATCAGGTCCCCGGGCATCGCGATCATGTTCGCGTGCATCCAGTTCCAGCTCGAGCCGCGCCGCCTCCTGGCCGGCCAGCGTGCCCTCGACGCGGGCATGGGCCAGCATGGCAAGCGGCACTTCCGGCGCAGGATCGCGCAGCGACGCCGCCAGGCGCGCCTGCAGCGCCAGGTCGCGTGCGCCCAGCCGCAGCCAGGCCTGTGCCCTGCTCTGCCCGTACGCGAGGCTTTGCAGGGCGAGTTCGTGGCGCACGTCGTCGTAGTCGTAGCGCACCGCCACGTCCTGGATCACCTGGGTGCTGACAGCGCCTGCGGCATCGACGGACTCGATCTCCAGGCGCGCCACTGCCAGGTCCAAGTCGAGCCGGAACGGCAGGGTCAGCTGCTCCGGCATGCGGAAGGGTTCCTCCGCCGGTGCTTGCCCGCGCGGCTGCAGGCGGACGCGCACCAGCCCGGCGCGCAGCGTGCGCACGTGCAGTTCGTGGTCCAGCAGCTCCGCCAGGTTCCAGTCGAGCGCGAAATCCTCCACGCGCACGCTGATGCCATCACCACGCCACTCCAGCCACTGGATGCGGCCGCCGCGCCTGATGGATCCCTCCACTCCGGCGAACTGCAGAGACTGCCCCGCGGGCAGGAAGCGCTGCGCCAGTTGCAGCCCCTGTTGCAAGGAGCTGCCGCTGCCCGTCCACAGCAGTGCCGCAACCACCAGCAGCACCGGCAGCAGCAGCAGCCCCCCGCCAGCCCACCACGGCCAGCGCGCGCGCCGCCGCGGCGGCGGCGTGGCAGGTGCTGGCGGTGTCGCAGTGTCCACGCTCATGCAGTCCTTCAGAAGACGAATCCCACGCGCAGGTGCAGGCGCCACTTGTGCACGCGCGTGCCGTAGGCGGCATCGAGCTGCAGCGGTCCCACCGGGCTGGCCCAGCGCAGGCCCGCGCCCACGCCGGTGACCAGCCTCAGGTCGGAGGGCTCGTCGGCGGCGGCGCCGGCATCCACGAACAGCGCGTGCTCGAAGCTGCGCGAGTCACCGAAAAGCGTGAACGGCCGTTGCCACTCCACGCTGCCCATGGCCATGTAGCGCGCGCCGTAGATGGTGCCGTCCTCCAGGCGGTTGCCGATGCTCTGGTAGGCATATCCGCGCACCGTGGTGTCGCCGCCGGTGAGGAACAGCAGCCGCACCGGGATGTCCACGTCCGAGTCGCCGTAGATCCCGCCAAGCTCCGCGCGCAGCGCGATGCGGTTGCGCTTGCCGGCGGCATTGCGGCCGCCGAAGGGAAACAGCTGCAGGCCGCGCAGCACCACGCGCAGGAAGGGATCGCGCCGCGGGGTGAGCGTGAAGCCCACGCCGGACTCCAGCCCGTAGGCGCGGCCGCTGGCGGGGTTCAGGTCATCGTCGAAGTAGCGGCCGGTCCAGTTGTAGTTGCCGATCAGCGAGGAGCTGGCCGGTGGCGCCGACTCCCCTCGCGCATTGCTGGCGTCGTAGCGGAAGAAGAACCGCCGCTCGGTGCTGTCCACGTTGCGCATGCGGCCGCCGGTCAGCGAGATGCTGTTGGCCCGGTAGTCACCGTACTCGCCGCGCTCCAGCTCCAGGCCTGTGTACCACGCCCACCCCGAGGCGACGGGCATGTCGGTCCAGAACGTGGACAGCGACTGCGTGTTGGTGCCGAGGTCGAGCTGGTTCACCGCGCGCCAGCCCAGCGGCCACATGCGGTTGTGCGTGTGGTCGATGGACAGTCGCTCCTTCGAGTCGGTGCTGTAACCCACGCCCAGCACCACCTTCTGCTCCTTCGCCTCGGTGAACTGCGCGATGACCGGTGCGTTTCCGGGGTCCTCGCCGCTGGTGTCCAGCATCAGGAAGGCCGATTCGAAGTAGCCGCTGGAAACCAGCCGCTGCTGCGCCTCCAGCAGCTTCTTCTCGCTGTACTCCTCGCCGGTGGGAATGCGGGCGATGTTGCGGATGCCCTCGGCGTCGTAGCGGCGCAGGCCCTGCATGGTCAGCTCGCCGAAGCGATACAGCGGCCCTGAATCGTAGGTGACGAACAGGCGCGCCTCGGACGTGTCGGCATTGACCACCGCCACGCTGTCGGCGATGCGCGCGACCGGATAGCGCTCGCGCTGCAGGACCCTCAGGCCCTCGTTGCGCGAGCTGTCCCAGCCCTCCTGGGTGAAGGTGTCACCGCGCCTGAGCAGCCAGTCGCGCTGGATCACCTCGCGCTGCTCCGCGCCGGCAGGCTCCTCCACCGCGCCGGTGAAGTCGATGGAGACCTGCTCCACGTGGGCCCGCGGGCCGGGGTCCACGTTCATCACGATGCGACGCGGCTCGCCGGGCTTGCCCGGCTCCTGCATCGTGAGCTCGATCTTCGGGTCGAAGTAGCCCTGCGCGGCCAGCAGGTCCCGCGCGTTCTCGTCGGCCGCGCCGAGCAGGCGGCGCAGCTCGGTGGCCTGCAGGTCGGGAAAGTCCGCGAAGCGCTGCAGTTCCATGTGGCGCTCGAGGTGGCGGGCCATGTCGCGGTTGCGGCTGACCACGTCGAGCTCGAAGGTGATGCCGCCGGCCGCCGGCTCGATGCGTTCCGGGGATTCCTCCGACGCAGAAGGCTGCTCGTCGCGGGAGGCGCAGCCGGACAGCACCAGCGCCACGGCCAGCGGGAGGCATGACAAGGGTGGTCCCCGACGGGACTTCAGATGCTTTGCTGCCACCCGTCTGACTCCGGGCCGAAATTGCGAACTCAGGCTAAGGCGATTGCCGCGGCAGCGTCAACGGACGAAGCCCTCCCCGTGGGGGAAGGCATCGTCCTACAGCCGCAGAAGCAAGAGGGGCGCCTGGACGGCGCCCCGGGGATCAGCCGTCGACGTTGCGCATCGACAGGCGCACGCGACCCTGGCGGTCGACCTCGAGCACCTTCACGCGCACCACATCGCCTTCCTTGAGCTTGTCGCTGACCTTCTCGACGCGCTCGTCGGAGATCTGCGAGATGTGCACCAGGCCGTCGCGGCCCGGCAGGATGGTCACGAACGCGCCGAAGTCCATCAGGCGCGCCACCCGGCCCTCGTACACGCGGCCGACTTCCACCTCGGCGGTGATCAGCTCGATGCGACGCTGGGCCTCGCGGCCGGCGGCGGCGTTGACCGAGGCGATCTTCACCGTGCCATCGTTCTCGATGTCGATGGTGGTGCCGGTCTCCTCGGTGATCTGGCGGATCACCGCGCCACCCTTGCCGATCACGTCGCGGATCTTCTCCGGGTCGATCTTCAGCGTGATGATCGACGGCGCCCACTCGCTCATCTTGGCGCGCGGCGCGGCGATGACCTTGTTCATCTCGCCCAGGATGTGCAGGCGACCGACCTTGGCCTGCTCCAGCGCCACCTTCATGATCTCGGGCGTGATGCCCTCGACCTTGATGTCCATCTGCAGCGCGGTCACGCCATCGGCGGTGCCGGCCACCTTGAAGTCCATGTCGCCGAGGTGGTCCTCGTCACCCAGGATGTCTGTGAGCACCTGGAAGCGGTTGCCCTCCAGCACCAGGCCCATGGCCACGCCGGCCACCGGGGCCTTCACGGGCACGCCGGCGTCCATCAGCGCGAGGCTGGTGCCGCAGACCGTGGCCATCGAGGAGGAGCCGTTGGACTCCAGGATCTCGGACACCACGCGCATCACGTAGGAGAACTCCTCCATCGTGGGCAGCACGGCGGAGATGCCGCGGCGGGCCAGGTTGCCGTGGCCGATCTCGCGGCGCTTCGGCGAAC
>CAYVZE010000052.1:0-18731 GCA_964455685.1 uncultured Steroidobacteraceae bacterium | reverse complement strand
CGTTGAAGCCGAACATGCCGGCGCCGCCCTTGATCGAATGGGCGACGCGGAAGATGGTATTGACCGTTTCGGTGTCTGCGGCGCCGGGCGCAAGGCGCAGCAGCGCGGCCTCCATCGCGTCGAGCAGCTCGAAGCTCTCGGCGAAATAGACCTCGTGGAACTGGTCCATGTCCAGCGTCATGCGGCGCCTCCCGCATCCAGGCCGAGGATGCCGTCGAGGCCGACGCGTGCGCTGGCTTCGCGCAGCTCGTCCGAGGGATTGGACCAGGTGATGCGGCGGCCCGCGGCGGCCTCGCGGCGCGCGAACGCCACCAGCAGCTGCAGGCCGGCCATGTCGATGCGGCTCACGGCGCCGGCGTCGACGATGACGGAATCAACGGGGGAAACCGCGGCGAGCAGCTGCGCCTGCAGCGCGGCCGCGTGGCGCAAGGTGCACTCGGCGCCCAGTTCGATGCGCGCGGGAGCCGCGGCCTTCGCGGCCTTGCCCTCGCCGGCTCCCGCGGCGCGGCGGCTGCGGGGCTGCGCGGTCGACGGCCTGGCGGGCTTGGCGCGGGCCGCGCCGGCACCGCGCGCGGAGCCGCCGGCGGCCGCAAGGCGCGTCTTCGAAGCCTTCGCCTGCTTCGTCTCCGCAGCCTTGCCCATGGCCGTCAGCTGGCAGCCCAGCTCGCGAGCACCTGGTCGATCCGCTCCTTCAGGGCATCGGCAGTAAAGGGCTTGACGAGATATCCGTTCACGCCCGCATGAATGGCTTCGACGATCTGCTGCCGCTTGTCCTCGGCAGTGACCATCAGCACGCGCAGGTTGGCCAGCGCCGGATCGGCGCGCGCCTGGCGCAGCAGCTCGATGCCGGGCATGCCCGGCATGTTCCAGTCGGTGACGAGGAAGTCGATGTTGCCCTGCTTCAGGATCTTCAGGGCGGTGGCTCCATCCTCTGCCTCGGTAATATCCGTGTAGCCGAGGTCATTGAGGAACTTCCGCATGATGCGACGCATCGTCGAGAAGTCGTCAACGACCAGAAAGCGCAGCTCTACACCCATCGGCCTTGCTCCAGGGCTCCCCTTTGACAGTTCCTCGGTACGCATGTGGACCCTATGTTCCCCCGACCCGCGGACCGATACCGCGAAGTGCGTATCAGTCGTGGATCTTTTTTGACGTAACCCGTCACCCGCCGGCCATCTTCAGACGGCGCGGCGGGCCGCCTCCTCTCCGAGGGCCATTTCCAGGGCACGCGCGGCAAGGCGGGGCAGGGGCAACACCTCGTCGGCCGCCCCGATCTCCACCGCCTCGCCGGGCATTCCCCACACGACACTGGTGGCCTCGTCCTGGGCCAGTGTCGAGCCCCCCGCCTCCTTGATCTCCTTCAGCCCCAGTGCCCCGTCCTTGCCCATGCCGGTGAGCAGCACGCCCACGGCGTGCCGTCCGACCTGCTGTGCCACCGAGCGGAACAGCACATCCACCGACGGGCAATGGCGATTGACCGGCGGGCCATCGTCCAGCCGGCAGGTCCAGCGGCCGCCGCTGCGCAGGACCATCAGGTGCTGGTCGCCAGGCGCGATGTAGGCATGGCCGGGGCGGATCTCCATGCCGTCCTCGGCCTCGAACACGCGCACCGGGCAGGTGCGGTCGAGGCGCTTGGCGAACGGGCCACTGAAGACCTTCGGGATGTGCTGCGCGATCACGATGCCCGGGGAGTCCGCCGACATGCCCATCAGGAACTCGCGGATGGCCTCGGTGCCGCCGGTGGAAGCGCCCACGGCGATCAGCTTGTCGGCACTCTTGAAGTTCCTCGGCGGCATGCGCGGCACGATCACGGTGGCGCTGTTGGCTGGTCCCACCTGCCTGGGCACCGCGCGCGTCGCGACCGGCGCTGCCGGCGGCGGCGCCTCGGCGTGCCGCGACGGCCGCACGCGCGCGCGCGCGGCGGCGCGCACCTTCTCGATCAGCTCGTCGCGGTACTCGCTGAGCTTGCTGGCCAGGTCCATCTTGGGCTTGGGCAGATAGTCCACCGCGCCCAGCGACAGCGCGTCAAGGGTGACTTCGGCGCCGTTCTCGGTCAGCGAGGACACCATCACCACCGGCATGGGATGCAGCCGCATCAGGTTGCGCAGGAAGGTGACGCCGTCCATGCGCGGCATCTCCACGTCCAGCGTGATCACGTCGGGGTCGAGCTTCTTGATCTTGTTGCGCGCGAAGAATGCATCGGATGCCGTGCCGACCACCTCGATGCCCGGGTCGGTCCGCAGCAGCTCGGTGAGCACCTGCCGCACCAGGGCGGAATCGTCGACGATGAGCACGCGTATGGGACGGTCGGCCATGTATCAGTCTCGGAAAAGTTCGATCTCGCCGACCAGCGGCCGCGCCGCCACGTCGCCGAAGTAACGCCGCTCGCTGCTGAGCACCTCGCGGCTCTCCACCGGGCGAAGCTGCTTGACCTTCACCATGCCGGTGGCGGGGAAATAGATGATGCGCCGGGGCGTCTTGCCGCCCACGTCCTGCGCCACCACGCGCAGGCCCTCGGTCAGCAGCCAGCGGCGGGCGAATTCGATGTTGCGCTGGCCCACGGGCATGTCCACGTCCAGCACCTGGCCGCCGCCGAACAGCTTCACTTCCATCCGCTCGCGGCGCGCACCCAGCTTGAGCAGCCCGTTGATCAGGCTCTCCATCGCGTACGAGCCGTAGCGGGTGGCAAGGCCCACGGCCTCGCGCCAGTCGCCGCGGCCGTACTGGGCCTCCTCCGGCAGCATGAAATGGTTCATGCCGCCGACGACGGCCTCGGGGTCGCGGATGCAGGCCGACACGCAGGAACCCAGCACCGTGGTGATGGCCTCGTCCGGGTGAGCAATGGTGATGTAGAACTCGCCCGGCTGGACCTTGGTCGCCCAGCACCCCAGCGACGCATCGAAGCTGCGCGCCGCGAAGCCCAGTCCGCCTTCGGTGGAGCGAGCGTTCAGCATCCCTCGTTCCGCCGGTAGATGGTCTTGCCGATCAGCGTCCACGCAGTGGACACCTTGAACAGGCTTTCGGAATGGCCGAGGAACAGCAGGTCGCCGGGCCGCTGCAGCGGCGCCATGCGCTGGAACAGGTCGCGCTGAGTTTCCTTGTCGAAGTAGATGATCACGTTGCGGCAGAAGATCGCGTCCAGCGGCCCCCGCATCGGCAGCGGATGCGTGAGGTTCAGCTGCCGGAACGTCACCATCGCCCGCAGCTCCGGCCTCACCACGTAGCGCTGCTCGCTGCCGTGGCCCTCGCGGATGAAGTGGCGGTCGATCTGCGAGCGCGGCAGGTGCCGCACGCGGTCGAAGGCGTAGGCGCCCGCCTCGGCGGTGGCCAGCACGTTGGTGTCGAGGTCGGTGCCCAGGATGCGGATGTCCCAGCGCCGCCAGTCCGGCACGGTCTCCGCCACCGTCATCGCGATGGAGTAGGCCTCCTCGCCGGTGGACACGGCCGAGCACCAGATGCGGATGCGCCGCGATGCCAGCGGGTCGGCCATACGCGGCACCAGCAGCGCGTCGCGCAGGTAGTCGAAGTGGTGCCGCTCGCGGAAGAAGGCGGTCAGGTTGGTGGTGACCGCATTGGTGAACTCGCGCAGCTCGGCCTTGCCCTCCTCGCTGTCGAGCAGCTGGCGGTAGGAGGCGAAGGAATTCAGGCCGAGGTGGCGCAGCCGGCGCGCAAGGCGGCTGTAGACCAGCTCGCGCTTGCAGTCCGCCAGCGAGATGCCGGCGACCTCGCGAACGAGCCGCCGCAACGAATTGAAGTCCGCGTCGGTGAATTCGAATTCACGCAGGCGCGCCGTATCGAGCATCTCCACGAACCCTTAGCGTGCGCCGCCGCGTCCGAGCAGGCCGCGCCGCAGGTAATCAGCCGAGTACCTTCTCGATCGTGGCCAGCAACCGGTCCGGGTCGAATGGCTTGACGATCCAGCCGGTCGCACCCGCGGCCCGGCCCTCCTGCTTCTTCTCGTTGCTGGCCTCGGTGGTCAGAACGAGGACCGGCACGCCCTGGTACTGCGGCAGCCGCCGCAGCTCGCGCACCAGCGTCATCCCGTCCATGTTGGGCATGTTGACGTCCGTGATGACCAGGTCCACCGGCTGGCCGATGCTCGCCTTGGCAAGCCCGTCCACGCCGTCCACGGCACTGATCACGTCGTGGCCAACGGACCTCAGCGTCAGGCCGACCATCTGGCGCATCGACGCCGAGTCATCCACCGCAAGAATCCGCGCCACTCTCAAACCCCTTCACGGTCCGTGGTCATTCCTGTTCCCTGTCCTTTCTTCTTGTTTCAGGCGGCTGCCGCGGCGGCGCCTGCCGTGAGGTCGCGCGTCACCAGCTCGTCCACGTTGAGCAGGATCAGCATCTGTTCGTCGATGGTGGCGATGCCGCCGATGAAGTCGTGGCTTTCGCCGGCCTTCAGCGACGGCGCGGGCTTCACCGAGTCCGGCGGCACGTCGACCACATCCGACACCGAGTCCACCACCACGCCGCAGTCGCGGTGGCCCGCCGGCGTGCTCACCGACAGCACGATGATCACCGTCAGCGGCGAGAAGCCCGCGTCGGGCAATCCGAAGCGCAGGCGCAGGTCGATGATGGGGATGATGGCGCCGCGCAGGTTCAGCACGCCCAGCACGTGCTGGGGCGAGTGCGGGATCCTGGTCACCGGCGACCAGCCGCGGATTTCCTTCACGCGCAGGATGTCTACGCCGTACGTGGACGCGCCGAGGCGGAAGGTAAGGAGCTGGCTGCGGGCGTGGCCGGCAGCCTTGTCGATTTCGTCGTTGGTCATTGGCACCGCCTTCACGGCGACCCGGGGCTGTCTGATTGGCCCCATATATCCGCCATCGGGGTGCCGCGGCCGCGGGCATGGTTCACAGTTTGCGCGCACGCGGATGCGCGCATTATGGAAATGGGATTCCGCTCCCAGTTGGCCTGCCGGAAGCTGCCGGGGTCAGCCCTGGATATAGCTTTTCAGGTCCTCGATTGTGTGACGCTGGTCCTCGATCACGCTCTTGACCAGGTCCCCGATCGAGACCACCCCCACCACCGCGCCGTTCCTGACCACGGGCAGGTGGCGGATGCGCCGCCCGGTCATCAACCGCATCGCGTCATCCACGGTCTGGCCGGGTTCGGCCGTGACCACCGGGGAACTCATGATCTCGCGCACCGTGGTGCTGGTGGAGGAGCGGCCCTTCAGCACCACCTTGCGGGCATAGTCGCGCTCGGAAATGATGCCGGCGAGCTGCCGGCCCTCCATCACCAGCAGGGCGCCGATGTGGTGTTCGGCCATCAGCCGGATGGCGTCGAGCACCGAGGCATCGGGCGCTATGGACCAGACGTCGTTTCCCTTCGACTGCAGCAACTGCGACAGTATCGTCATCGCTCGGTCCTCCCGCGCCCGCCGGCGCCTTCGCGATCAGGTCATTTCAGACGGTCTCCACCTGCAGCACAGCGCCGTTCACCCCGACCACGCGCACGTGCGCGCCGGCCGGCGCGTCGCTGCCCTGCACCAGCCACACCGTGTCGCCCACCTGCACCTTGCCGCGGCCGTCGCGGATGGGCTCGGACAGCGGCAACACGCGGCCGACGTACTGCATGCCGCGCTGGTTCAGCGCGGGCTGCTGCGACTCCACTTTCCTCGAGCGTCCGAACTTCCACCACAGCATCGTGGCCACCACCGCCAGCACTCCGAACAGCACCAGCTGCAGCTCCCAGCGGATCGGCACCACCAGCAGCAGCGCGCCCAGCAGCAGCGCGGCGGCGGCGAACCAGATGGCCAGCGCACCCGGGGCAAAGGTCTCCACCGCAGCCAGCACGGCCGCGACGATCCACCAGTGCCACCAGGTCAGTCCTTGGAGGAAGTCCTGCATGTTCAAGGTCCCCTCGGGCTCAGGAGCGGCCCGACTGCTTCTGCATCGCGTCCTTCGCCAGCTCCGCGATGCCGCCGATGGAGGCGATCACGCTGCTGGCCTCGACCGGCAGGAAGAACACCTTCTGGTTGTTCGATGCGGCGAACTCCTTCAGCGACTCGATGTACTTCTGCGCGATGAAGTAGTTCAGCGCGTTGGTGTTGCCCTGGGCGATGGCGCGCGAAACCATCTCGGTGGCGCGGGCCTCGGCCTCGGCGGCACGCTCGCGCGCCTCGGCATCACGGAAGGCGGCCTCCTTGCGGCCCTCGGCATCCAGCATCACCGCCTGCTTCTCGCCCTCGGCCTTGAGGATGGCGGCGGCACGCAGGCCCTCGGCCTCGAGGATGTTGGCGCGCTTGTCGCGCTCGGCCTTCATCTGCCGCGCCATCGCGTCGACCAGGTCCTGCGGGGGCTGGATGTCCTTGATCTCGATGCGGGTGACCTTGATTCCCCACGGCGTGGTGGCCTCGTCGACCACGCGCAGCAGCCTGAGGTTGATCTCGTCGCGCTTGGACAGCGTCTCGTCCAGGTCCATCGAGCCGATCACCGTGCGGATGTTGGTCATGGTCAGGTTGGTGATGCCCAGGCGCAGGTTGTCGACCTCGTAGGCGGCCTTGGCGGCATCCAGCGCCTGGAAGAACACCACCGCGTCCACGCTCACCATGGCGTTGTCCTTGGTGATGACCTCCTGGCGCGGCACGTCGAGCACCTGCTCCATCATGTTGATCTTGCGGCCGACGGCCTCGAAGAACGGCATGATCAGGTGCAGGCCCGGGTCCAGCGTGCGCTTGTAGCGGCCGAACTTCTCCAACGTGTACTCGTAGCCCTGCGGCACGACCACGAACGCCTTGACCAGCGCGATGATGACCAGCGCGAGGATCGCGAACGGCAGGATTGCAATGAGCGACATGCACTACTCCTTGTTGGCGGCGGAATCCGCCGCGACCAGCGCGCGGAATTCCCCGAGCTTCTGCTTGACCACACGCGCGTGCTCCGGCCCGATGCGCAGCAGCAGCTTCTGGCCAGGGGAGAGCGCTTCCAGGCGCTCGTCGACGAAACGATACAGCACTTTCGGCTGCTCCAGCAGCAGCGCGCCTTCCGGCTCGGGTGTGCCGAGCAGGTGGTCGATCACGGACACTACGCGGTCGTTGAAATAGCGGCCGGGATAGCCCAGCTCCTCGTACGCGGCCTGCAGCTCCGGATAGATGCGCCGGTAGACTGCCGCGGCCGTGTTTGCATCCACCCCGGCCAGCAGTCCGACGATGGCGTCGTAGCGCGCGAAGTTCACCGGTGAGAGCACGATGCGCTCCTCGCCCACCGTGGCGTCGATGACCTCGCGCTCGACCACGAACGGGGTTTCCGGCGCGCGCAGCGGCCGCAGCTGCTCGATGCGCGTGTTGCGCGGCAGGTTGTCGACGGTGGCAACCACGCGGCGTGCCAGCTGCTCGTCGATCAGCCAGCCAGCGATGGCCGGCCCGAACACCTCGCCAAAGGCCTGGCGCGCGGCGGCGTCGGGATCGGGACGCGGCGCGTCCGCCACCGGCTGCTCCTCCGGCTGCGCCGGCTCGAGCGGATGCAGGATGGCCGGCGGGTCTGGCTCGACGACCTCCTGCACCGGCGCCGGCTCCGGCACGGCGGGCACCGGTTCCGGCGCGGGCTCGGCGCCGCGCTTCGACCACCACCACCAGCCGCCGGCCGCCACGACCAGCGCCAGCACGATGCCGATGGCGATGCGACCGGCGCGCCTGTCCTCCTCGGATCCGTAGCTCATCCCGCCGTCACCCTCCATCGTTTCATGTGGATCATCAGCAGCGACACCGCCGCCGGCGTCACACCGGGCACGCGGGCCGCCTGGCCCAGCGTCAGCGGCCGCACCTCGGCGAGGCGCTGGCGCACCTCGTTCGACAGGCCGGTGACGCGGGCATAGTCGAGGTCGGCCGGCAGCGGCGCGGACTCGTGCTCGCGCGTGCGCTCGATTTCCTCGTGCTGGCGCTCGATGTAGCCGGCATAGCGCGCGCGGACCATCAGCTCCAGCTCGCGCTGCGCCAGGATGCGCTCGTCGACCCCGGCCGCGTCGGGCGCCTCGCCCACCAGCTCCAGCAGCGCGGCGTAGTCCACCTCGGGACGGCGCAGCAGCTCGAAGGCATTCACGTCGCGCGACAGCGCGGCACCCTTGAGCACCCGCTGCGTCCATTCCTCCGGCACCAGGACGGCGCGCACCTGGGTCGAGGACAGGCGCGCGGCCTCGCGCTCGATGGCCTCCTGCTTGTCGTTGAAGAAGCGCCAGCGCTCCTCGTCCACCAGCCCCAGCTCGCGGGCCAGCGGCGTCAGGCGCGCGTCGGCGTTGTCCTCGCGCAGCAGCAGCCGGTACTCGGCGCGGCTGGTGAACATGCGGTAGGGCTCGCGCGTGCCCTGGGTGGTGAGGTCGTCCACCAGCACGCCGATGTAGGAGCTGGCGCGCTGCGGGATCCACTCCGCCAGCCCGCAGGCCAGTGCGGCGGCATTGATGCCCGCCAGCAGGCCCTGCGCCGCAGCCTCCTCGTAGCCGGTGGTGCCGTTGATCTGCCCGGCGAAGAACAGGCCCGGCAATGCCTTCGTCTCCAGCGTGGGCTTGAGGTCGCGCGGGTCGAAGAAATCGTACTCGATGGCGTATCCGGGACGCGTCAGGTGCGCGTTCTCCAGTCCCTTGATGGTGCGCACGAACTCCTGCTGCACGTCGAAGGGCAGGCTGGTGGAAATGCCGTTGGGATACACCTCGTGCGTGTCCAGGCCCTCGGGCTCCAGGAACACCTGATGCGAGTCGCGCTCGGCGAAGCGCGCCACCTTGTCCTCCACCGACGGGCAGTAGCGCGGCCCCACGCCCTCGATCACGCCGGTGAACATCGGCGAGCGGTCACTGGCGGCGCGGATGATCTCGTGCGTGCGTGCGTTGGTGGCGGTGATATGGCAGCAGCGCTGTTCGGGGTGCTGTTCACGGCGACCGAGGAAAGAGAACACCGGCCGCGGCTCGTCACCCGGCTGCACGAGCAGGCGCGAGTAGTCGATGGTGCGGCCGTCGATGCGCGGCGGCGTGCCGGTCTTCAGCCGCCCGGTGCGCGGCATCAGCTCGCGCAGCCGCGCGGCCAGCGCCAGCGACGGCGGATCGCCGGCGCGGCCGCCGGCGAAGTTGACCAGCCCCTGGTGGATGCGCCCGCCGAGGAATGTGCCCGTGGTCAGCACCACGGCCTGCGCGGTGAAGGTGAGCCCGGTGGAGGTCACCACGCCGGCCACGCGGCCATGCTCGACGAGCAGGTCGGCCACTTCCTGCTGGAACAGCTCCAGCCCCGGCTGGTTCTCCACTGCGCGGCGGATGGCGCGGCGGTACAGCGAGCGGTCGGCCTGGGCGCGCGTGGCGCGCACCGCCGGCCCCTTGCTGGCATTGAGGGTGCGCCAGTGGATGCCCGCCGCGTCGGCTGCCCGGGCCATGGCACCGCCCATGGCATCGATCTCGCGCACCAGGTGGCCCTTGCCGATGCCGCCGATGGCCGGGTTGCAGCTCATCGCACCCACGGTCTCGATGCTCTGGGTGAGCAGCAGCGTGCGCGCGCCACGGCGGGCGGCTGCCAGCGCGGCCTCGACGCCGGCATGGCCCCCGCCCACGACGATCACCTGATAGGAACCGGCCCGGGTCATGCAGGGTATTGTAGGCCGGCGCAACGAGTCCTTACGCCCCGTTGTCCACCGCGGCCGGCCGGTGGTGCCCGACGGCGCACCACGCGGGCCCAGAGGCGCGCTCGCGCCCCTGTCGGGGAAGGGTCAGGCTGCCTTCAGCTGACCTGCGCGCTGAGCGCGATCACGGGCATGCGCGCCGCCTCGGCCGACACGGCCTGGCTGGCATCGCGCAGCGCAGCCAGGTGCCTGGTGACCAGCTCCTGCGCGCGGGCCTCGCTGATGTGCACGCCCACGGCCAGCGCGGCCACCACACGGCCGGCGGCATCGCGCACCGGCACGGCCAGCCCCACCACGCCCGGCGCGAGCTCTTCCTCGGCCGTGGCATAGCCATCGCGGCGTGCGGCCTCGATCTGCTGCATCAGGGTGGCATGGTCGGTGATGGTGCGGTCGGTGTAGCGGGTCAGTTCGGCCTTCTCGAACCAGTTGGCCAGGCGCTCGGGGCCCAGCCCGGCCAGCAGTACCTTGCCCAGCGAGGTGGCATGGGCGGGATGGCGCTGGCCCACGTAGGGCTCCACTGCCAGCGCCTGGGTGCGCGCGGAGTTGCGCGCGACGACCACGGCGCCGGTGCCGGACAGCACCGAGAGGGAGGCCGTGCCGCCGGTGGCCAGCGCCAGCTCCTCGAGCCGGGTCTGGGTCAGCGTCTGGATGCCCATGGAGTCGAGGTAGACGGCGCCGATCTCCAGCACCTGCGGCCGCAGCAGGAACTGGCGGCCGTTGCGCGCCACGTAGCCCAGCTCCTCGAGGGTGTTCAGGCAGCGTCGTGCAGTCGCCGCCGGCAGGCCGGCGCGCGCGGCGATCTCGCTCAAGGTCATGTGCGGCTTGGCCCGCGAGAAGGTGCGCAGCACCTCCAGACCCTTGGCCAGACCACCCATCACTTCGCGTCGCCCGGACGGCGACACGTTCTGCTGCATCGGCATCGACTCGTTCCCCCTGAAATTTCACCCCGCGCCCGTAAGGGCGGGAATAATTGGACCACGCCGTTCCGAAAAGGTTCGGTTGACGAATGGATTTTTTTGGTCGGCCCCGGCTATCGCTGCACGGGCAACAAAAAGGGCCGGCAGAGCCGGCCCTTCTTGCGACGCAACGCGTACGGCAGCGGATCAGTGCTGCATCGAAGCCAGCACCGCGGGATCCAGGTGCGAGATGGAACGCGTGTCCTGGAAGGCGCGGATGCCGTGGATGCCCTGCTCGCGGCCCATGCCCGAGGCCTTCATGCCGCCGAACGGGGCACGCAGGTCCAGGCGGGTGGCGCCGTGGTCGTTGATCCAGATGTAGCCGGTGGCCAGCTGCGAGGCCACGCGATGGGCCTCCTCCTCGTTCGCCGACCACACCGAACCGGCCAGGCCGGCCCAGGTGTCGTTGGCCGCGCGAATGGCTTCCTCGACGTCGTCGAACGGGATGATCGGGATCACCGGGCCGAACTGCTCCTCGGTCACCACGCGCAGCTTCGGATCCGGGTTCACCACGATGGCCGGCCGCACGAAGTTGCCGCCAGCCAGCTCGCCGCCGGGCAGCTCGCCGAACTCGAGCACCTTGGCGCCGGAGGCCTTGGCCTCGGCGATCAGCTCCTCGACGAACTTCTTCTGCGCCGGCGAGTGCAGCGGGCCCATGGTGGTGGACGGGTCGAGGCCGTAGCCGAGCTTGACCTTCTCCAGCCGCGCGGCGAGGCCGTTGACCAGCTCGTCCATGCGCGAGCGGTGCACGTACACGCGCTTGGCGTTCATGCAGATCTGGCCGGTGGTGTCGTAGATGGCCGCGTACAGGCGATCCAGGTGGGTGTCGTCGATGATCGCGTCCTTCAGGAAGATGGCCGCGTCATTGCCGCCCAGCTCCAGGGTCACGCGGGTCAGCGAGCCGGAGGCCAGCTCCATGATCTTCTTGCCGCCGCCGACAGAACCGGTGAAGCACACCTTGGCCACGTCGTTGTTGCGGATCAGGCCGCTCATGTTGGCGTCCGGGCCGGTGACCACGTTCAGCACGCCCGGCGGCAGCTTCTCGGCAATGCGCTGCACCACGCGGGCGGTGGCCAGCGGCGCGGTCAGCGCGGGCTTCACGATCACGGTATTGCCGGCGATCAGCGCATGCGGCAGCGCGGCGCCCAGGATGGCGATCGGCCAGTTGAACGGCACGATGATGCTGACCACGCCCAGCGGCTGGTAGCTCACGGTGGTGCGGGTCGGGATGTGGCCCGGCACCGGCTCGAGCACCTTGGCCTCGTTGATCTCATCGGCGTGCATCAGCGCCAGGTTCCAGCGGATCTGCAGCACCAGCGCGTCCACCCAGGCTTCCAGGCGGACCTTGCCGTTCTCCTGCGAGAGGATGGCGGCGTCGGTGGACTCGAACGGGTTGGGCAGGTCGGGCACGCCCTCGATGGCGGCCTTCATGATCTCGGCGCGCTTCTGCGGCGTGAGCGCGGACCAGGCGGGGTAGGCGGCCTTGGCGGCGGCAACGGCATCAGCCACGTCCTGCGGCGTTGCGGAGGCAGCATAGCCGACCACGCGGCCCGGCTTGGCCGGATCGGCGATCGCCATCTGCTCCTTGGTCGTGCGTACCTTGCCGTTGATGTACAGCGGCGTGGTGACGGTCTCGGACATCTGCGTGGCTGGAGTGGCCATGTGTTACCCCTCTTCTTTGGAATCAGTCGCCCTGGGCGAAGGTGCGATAGGTTACCCGCCTTGCCGTGGGAGCGGCAGCCCCTTCGGCGCGCTTGCGCGCAGGACGGTCCGGACATGAAAAAAGGGCGCCGCGTTGCCACGGCGCCCTTGTTTCGCATTGCGAAGCGGCTTACTTGAAGCCCTGTGCGCGCCAGCTGGTCTCGCCGGCGTACTGCTTCTGCACTTCCTGCACGTACGGGGCCTTGCAGACCTTCGCACGGATGTGGAACTGCTTGTGCGGACGCTCGACCGTCGGCTTCTGCGAGCCGCCGTTCTCCTCGCCCCACACGAAGATCACCTCGGTGCCTTCCTTCGCGAACTCGGGCTCGAGGTAGGCCAGGGTCAGCTCCTTGCGCTCGTTCGAGCTGTAGCCCACCCAGGTCGAGATGCCCACGACCTGCTTGCCGTCCTTCGACAGCACCTTGTCCTGCGGGTACATGCTGTACACGGCCGACGGGTACTCGAAGAACTTGCCGCGCTCGGCCGGGTTCTCCTTGTTGTCGTACTGCGAGGCGATGACCTTCAGCACGTCGGCGGAGTTCAGCTCCAGGGTCACCTTGATGCGGTGTTCCTTGTTGTGGATCTTCTCGAGCGCCTGGCGACCGATGAAGTCGTGGTCGAACTTCACCATGAAGCCGTAGCCCAGGTCGTACGGGGTGACGTAGTGCTCGTCGATCTTCTTGGCGTAGTAGCTGCCACCCAGCGAGGCCGTGGCCTCGAAGGAGTCAGCCGGCAGCCACTTGCGGTACTTGGTGTACTTCTCGTCGCCCGAGTAGATGCCCGGCATCGGCGAGGGAATCCACGCGGACTCCAGCGTGTTCGACGAGTAGGCGCGGCCGCCCACCAGGCGCAGGCCGAACTCCTCGCCGGCCTTCACGAGGGCGCCGTGCACGGCCTCGTAGTCCTTCATGGGCCCGAACAGCTCGTAGCCCGGCTGGCCGGCCATGCCGTGGCGCAGCGCGCCGACCTGCTTGCCGGCGATCTTCACGTGCGTCCAGTTGAACAGCTTCAGTTCCGGCGGGGCCTTCTTCAGCACCTTGGTCATCACCTTCAGTGCGTTCGGGCCCTGGATCTGGAAGCGGTAGAACTTGCGCGCCCAGGGGTTCTTGCGGTCGGCCGAGCGGTCGTCGCGGACCAGCTTGACCTGCCACTTCTTGCCCGTGCGCGGGTTCTTGCCCGTCTCGGCGTGGTAGGTCAGCCAGTTGATCACCGGCGGACGGCCGACGAGGTCGAACTTGTTCTTGGCCAGGTACACCAGGATCACGTCGCCGACGACGTGGCCGTCCCAGGTCACCGGCACGTACTGCTTGGCCTTGCCGGGCTCGAAGCCCTTGAAGCTGTTGATGCCGTGGTAGTTCAGGAACTCAAAGCTCTCCGGGCCCGACACGAACAGGTCGGTCATGTGGAAGCTCTGGTTGAACAGCACGGCGGTGTTCTGCCACGCCCACTGCTCGTCACGCCAGTTGGTGTACTCGGGCTTCACCACCGGGTAGGGGTTCGGGCCGGTCGGCGAGTCGCGCAGCATCTTCAGCGCGCCACCAGCGGCCTTCATGCGTTCTTCAAGATTCTTGGCAGCCATGTTTTCTCCGTGATGCGCCTTCGGGACAACCCTGCCCGCGACGCCGGTTCGATTGGAATTCAGTAGCCGGGAAACAAAACGGGCGGGCATCTGGTAATGGCCCGGAGGCCGCCAAATGCCCGCCCTGTCACTTCATCAAGCCTGAAGCAATCGCCTTGCGGCTCTTACTTCTTGCCCGTGCGCCAGCCCTCGGCGTAAGCCGTGCGCGCGGTGACCGCGTACGGCACCGGCGACACGATGGCGCGGATCTCGGCCATCTTGTGCGGCTCGACGGTGGTCTTCCGGGTGCCGCCGTTCGGCTCGCCCCAGTGCAGCACCACCTCGTTGCCGATCGCCACGTCCTCGTCCACCACGGCCAGCGACAGGAACGAACGCTCGTTGTAGCTGTAGCCGGAGAACAGCGACAGGCCCACCGGCTTGCCGTTGGCGGTCAGCAGGTCGTAGTTGCTGTTGGCGTAGTTCGACAGCGGCCAGTCGATGTACTTGTAGTGCTCACCCTTGTACAGGATCGAGTTGATGACCTTGGCCACGTCGTCGCTGTTCCAGGCCAGCGTGACCTTGCGACGGCCGCCCTTGCCGCCGTTCATCTTCTCGAGGGCCTCGCGGCCGATGAAGTCGTGGTCGAACTTCACGAACGGGCCGTAGCCGATCTCGTACGGGGTGAGGTAGTAGTCCTCGATGTTGTCGGACACGAACGAACCGCCGATGGCGCCGGCAGCCTCGTACGAGTTGGCCGGCAGCCACTCGCGGTAGGACTTCATGCGCTCGTCGGTGTACACGGCCGGCAGCGGGGACGGGATCCAGCCGGACTCCAGCGTGTTGGTGGCGTAGGCGCGCGAACCCACCGGGATCAGGCCGAACTCCTCACCCTCCTTCAGGATGATGTCGCGGATCTTCTCGCGCTCGGCGTAGGGACCCCAGATCTCCAGGCCCGGCTCACCGGCCATGCCGTGGCGCAGGGCGCGGACCGGCTGGCCGCCGATCTTGATCACGTCCATGTTGAAGAACTTGATGTCCGGCACCGGGCCGCCGTTGAGCTTCTCGATCACGTACTTGGCCTTGGGGCCCTGGATCTGGAAGCGGTAGAACTTGCGGGTGACGGCGTGGCCGTTCGGGCGCGACGGCGAACGATCGTCGTAGTGCACCTTCACGTTGTAGCCGCCGGTCTCGGCGTGGAACTTCACCCAGTTCACGGACGGGGCGCGGCCCACCATCACGAAGCTGTTCTCGGCGAGGTAGAACAGGATGTTGTCGCCGATCACGTGGCCCGAGTACGAGCACGCCACGAACTGCTTGGCCTTGTTCGGCACGAAGCCCTTCATGCTGTTGACGGCCAGGCGCTCGATGAGCTTCAGCGCATCCGGACCCTCGATGAAGAGGTCAACCATGTGGTGCGACTGGTCGAAGAGCACCGCGGCGTTGCGCCACGCGGCCTGCTCGCTGCGCCAGTTCGAGAACTCCGGCGCGACCACCGGGTACACATAGGCGCCGATCTGCGAGTTGCGCAGGTGCTCGACGATGTTGCCAGCGGCCTTCAGCACGCTTTCCAGATTGCTCATTTTCGCGAACCTCTGTTCTGTGTTCTGTACGTTGACCTGAATAAAAAACTTAAAGAGAGGCCGTTGGCCGGTCTTGTAAGGGGTGGCGAGTCTAACAACGGTTTCATGCGAATGACCAGCCCATCTGCCGGGAAATTAAGGGGTTTTTGGCACCCTTAACGTGTCTGCGGCAAACACTGCCCGTGGCAGGCGCGATGTGCGCAGCACCAACGGGCGGGCATGAAAAAGCCCGGCCGCCGCAGGGGCGGGCCGGGCCTTTCCTGCACCAGAACGGATCGTCTCGTTACTGGTGCTGGTTGCCGGTCTGGTCGGCCGGCGGCGGGGCCGCAGCCATGGCCTCGCGCATCGGCTTGACCGCGTGGGCCCGCGAGATCAGGTACTCGCGCACGGCCTTCGCGTCATCCGCGCTGAGCTGGGCGGCGAAGGAGCCCATGCCGCGCTCCTGCCGGGCGCCCTCCAGCACCACCTGGTCGAAGCCCTCCTGGCTGTGCAGGAAGGCCGAGACCATCAGGTCCGGGAAGCGGCCGCGCTGCTGCATGCCGTCGCCGCCGGGGCCGTGGCAGATGGCGCAGTACTGGCCGTAGACCTGGCCGCCATGCTCGATCACCTCGGCCGAGGCCGTGGACGGCGGCGGGTTCACCTGCGGCGGGGTGTAGGGCTGGACCGGCGGCAGCTTGGCCGTGCCACCCAGCTTGAACACCAGCATGCGGGCGTAGCCGGGCGCGTAGTAGCCGCCAGCGGCCTGGCCGCCGACGCTGGCCGCCACGTACTGCTCGCCGTCCAGCTCGAAGGTGATGGGCGCGGCATAGACGGCCGTCTGGGTCGGGAAGCGCCACAGGATCTCGCCGGTCTTCGCGTCGTGCGCGCGCAGCTCCTGGCCGTTGCCGTTGCCCGCGAACACCAGCCCGCCGGCGGTGGCCGTGACGCCGCTGGTGGGACGGTCGTTATGGAAGCCCTCGGTCTGCCACACCACCTTGCGCGCCACCGGGTCCCAGGCCTTCAGGCGGCCGGTGATGCCGGTCTTGTCGGTGGGCTCGTCGACCGCCTGGCCGCCGCCGCCCAGGCTGAAGGCAATGCCCAGGTTGAAGCCGCCCGGCGAGTACTTGTAGTCCTTCTCCTTGATCATCGGGAAGTAGGCTTCCCAGGTCGGGATGTAGACCAGGCCGGTATCCGGGCTGTAGGCGTTCGGGTGCCAGCTGTGGCCGCCCTGCACGCCGGGCGCCAGGTTCCACGGCTTCTTGTCATAGCGCGCGGCCGGCACCACCTGCGGACGACCGGTCTTCAGGTCCACGTGCGTGGCCCAGTTGACCTCGGTGAAGGCATCGGCGCTGATCAGCTGGCCGGTGGCCGCGTCGAGCACGTACAGGAAGCCGTTCTTGTTCGGCTGCACCACCACGCGGCGATCAGCGCCGCCCTCGCCCAGCGGCAGGTTCAGCAGCATCATCGGGCTGGTGGCGTCGTAGTCCCAGGTATCGCCCGGCGTGGTCTGGTAATGCCACACGTACTCGCCGGTATCGGCCTTCAACGCCATCACCGAGGCCACGTACAGGTTGTCGCCGCGCTTGGGATCGCGCGCGTCGGCGTTCCACGGGGTGCCGTTGCCGGTGCCGTAGATGACCAGGTCGTTCACGGTGTCGTAGACCAGGCCGTCCCACACCGTGCCGCCGCCGCCGACCTTCCACCACTCGCCGCTCCAGGTCTTCGCGGCGCGCTCCATGGCCTCGTTCTCGAAGCCGTCGGCGGGATTGCCCGGCACGTTCCAGAAGCGCCAGACCTCCTTGCCGGTATCCACGTCATAGGCGGCGATCCAGCCGCGCACGCCGTACTCGCCGCCGGAGGCGCCGATGAACACCTTGCCGTTGGCCACGCGCGGCGCCATCGTGATCGAGTAGCGGTTCAGCGGGTCGTTGCGGTCGCCGAGGATGGTGTCGGTGGACCACACCTCGTTGCCGCTGGCCGCATCGATGGCGACCAGGCGGGCATCCAGCGTGCCCATGAAGATCTTGCCGTCATAGGCGGCGATGCCGCGATTGACGATGCCGCAGCACACGTTGCGGATCCACTCGCCGGGCACCCGGGCGTTGTACTGCCACAGCGTCTTGCCGGTCTTCGCGTCGAAGGCATAGACCTTGTTCCACGTGGTGGACACGTAGATCACGCCATCGATGTACAGCGGCGAGCCGTGCTGGTCGAGGTTGGTATCGTAGTCGGCGTACCACGCCAGGCCGAGCTGGCCGACGTTGTCCGTGTTGATCGCCTTCAGCGGGCTGAAGCGCGTCTCCTCGTAGTTGCCGCCATAGGCGAGCCACTGCGTGGAGCCCTGCGAGGCCGCCTCGAGGCGCTGCTGGTCAACGGCAGCCGCGGGACCACGCTGCACGGCGGTGTCGCCGCCCTTCTGGCAGGCGGCAAGGGCGGACAGCATGACCGCGCCCAGTACTGTTCTGTAAGTCGACACGATTTCCCCCGATTTCGATCTGGGCTGTAAGGGGCGGGAGTTTATCCCGAAAGGAAGGCGAACCGTTCCCGGAAGCCGAAAAAACGACGCCCGGCCGGGGCCGGGCGTCGGATGGACGGTCGAGGGCCGGCCTCAGCGCTGCTGGGTGGCCGCCTCCTCGTGCACGTCGCGCGGCGGCGGGGCGGCCGCGCCGCCACCGGCGCCCGCGCCGGCCCCGCCACCCCGCGGCCCGAAGGCCGGCGCCGGCGGCGGGTTGTTCTTCAGGTCATTGGCCCGCGACACGATGTAGGCCAGCAGCGCCGCCGAGTCCTCCTCGGTCAGCTTGCCGCGGAAGTCCTGCATGCCGCGGTCGTTGCGCCCGCCCTGCAGCACCACCTGGTCGAAGCCGGCCTGCGAGTGCAGGAACGGCGAGGTGGTCAGGTTCGGGCCATTGCCGCCGCGGCCGCCCGGCACGGCGTTCGGGCCGTGGCAGACGGCGCAGTTGTCGGCATACAGCTGCGCGCCGCGCGCCACCACGTCGGCCGGGGCGGTCAGCGCCGGCGGGTTCAGCGGTCGCGGCGTGTACGGCGCGTTCGGCGGCAGCTTGGCGGTGCCGCCCAGCTTGAACACCAGCATGCGGCCGTAGCCCGGCGCGAAGTAGTCGCCCTGGCCGGTGCCGCCCACGCTGGCGGCGATGTACTGCACGCCATCGAGCTCGTAGGTGATCGGCGCGGCGTACACGTCGGTCTGCGCGTCGAACTCCCACAGCACTTCGCCGGTGCGGGCATGGAAGGCGCGCAGCATCTTGCCGCCGCTGTTGCCCATGAACACCAGGTTGCCGCCGGTGGCCAGCACGCCGCTGGTGGCACGCGGGCCGCGCTCGCTTTCCCACAC
>CAYVZE010000051.1:0-18998 GCA_964455685.1 uncultured Steroidobacteraceae bacterium | reverse complement strand
CGCAGCAGCAGCGTGGCCGGCAGTTCCTTCATGCAGTCCACGAACACCAGCAGCGCCGCGGCAGCCAGGGCCGGACGCAGCAGCGGCAGGTGGATTCGCCGCAGCACCCCGCCGGCGGTTGCGCCCAGCGTGCGGCCGGCGTGGTCCAGCGAGGGCGGGATGCGCGCGAAGCCGGAGTCGATGCCGCCGGTGGCCACGGCCAGGAATCGCGTGCAGTACGCCAGGATCACCGCCACGCTGGTGCCCAGCAGCAGCAGTCCGGCGCGCTCCCCGGTGATGGCCTCGATCCAGCCGGCCAGAAGGTCATCGGCCGCGCCCAGCGGCACCAGCAGGCCGATGCCCAGCACCGTGCCGGGAATGGCATAGCCGAGGGTGGCGATGCGTTCGCTGCCCGACGCCAGCGCGCCGGGCCTGAGCCGCACCGCATAGGCCAGCACCAGTGCCGCCACCATGGTGCAGGCGGTGGCGATGGCCGCCAGGCGCAGCGTGTCCAGCGTCACCTGCAGCAAACCGGGCGGGAAACCGGCGAACTCGAGCCGCTCCAGCGCACGGTTGAGCAGGTAGCCGGCCGGCGCCACGAAGCCCAGCAACACAGGCACCGACACGGCGAGCAGGGCAAGCGTTGCGCCGCGGCCCGACAGCCGCTGCGGCGACATCGGCCGCGCCCGCTGCGCGCCCGCGGCGTAGCGCTGCCGGCGGCGCGCGGCGCGCTCGATCACCAGCAGCGTGACCACCACCGCCAGCATGGCCAGTGCGATCTGCGCAGCGCCGGCCAGGTCCGAGCGGGTGACCCAGGTGGAATAAATGGACACGGTCAGCGTGCGCACGCCCAGCAGTTCCGAGGCGCCGATGTCGTTCAGCGCCTCCATCATCGCCAGCGCTGTGCCCACCGCGATGGCCGGGCGCGCCAGTGGCAGCGCCACGCGCAGGAACACGGCGCGCGGCCCCTGGCCCAGCGTGCGTGCCACCTCCAGCAGCGTGCCTGACTGCATCAGGAACATCGCGCGGGTGGTCAGGTACACGTAGGGGTAGAGCACGAAGCCCAGCACCAGCGCGCAGCCGGGCAGCGAGCGGATCTCCGGCAGCCGCAAGTCCTGTGGCGAGGCAATGCCCAGCAGGTCGCGCAGCCCGGTCTGCAGCGGACCGATGGGATGCATCAGGTCCATCCAGGCATAGGCCATGATGTAGGTCGGAACGGCCAGCGGCAGCAGCAGCGCCCACTCGAACACGCGCCGGCCCGGGAAATCGTAGGCGGTCACCAGCCAGGCGCTGCCGGTGCCCAGCGCGACGACCAGCACGCCCACGGCGGCCAGCAGCAGCAGGGTTTCACGCAGCGCCGGCGGCAGCACGTAGCTCAGCAGGTGCGGCCAGAGCATGCCGTCCCCGTGCAGGGCCTCGAACAGCAGCGCCGCGACCGGCAGCAGCACCAGCAGTGCGATGCCGGCCGCCGCCGCGAGCCAGGCTCCGCCGGGGCGGGATACGCGGATCACTGCCTTCAGTTGTCGAAGCCGATGCGCTCGGCCATCAGGCTGGCGGCCTTGCGGTGCCTGGCGATCTCGGCCAGCGGCAGCGAGTCGGGCGTGAGCGTGCCCAGCGCCGCAATCAGCGGGTCGATGCCGGCGCCGGGACGCACCGGGTACTCGTAGTTGGTCTTCGCATATTCGGCCTGGGCCTCGGGCGAAACCAGGAACTCCAGCAGCTTCACGGCCGCATCGCGGTTGGGGGCATTCTTCGCGATGGCGGCGCCGGACACGTTCACGTGCGTGCCGCCGTTCTCGAAGGTGGGCAGCACCACGTTGATGGCATCACCCCATTTCTTCTGTTCGGGGCCGCCGCTGCCGCTGCGCATGCGGCCCACGTAGTAGGAGTTGCCCAGGCCGATGTCACAGAGCTGGCCGAGGATGTCGCGCGCCACCTCGCGGTCGCCGCCGCCGGGACGGCGCGCCAGGTTGGCCTTCACGCCGCGCAGCCAGGCCTCGGCCGCGGCCTCGCCATGGTGCGCGATGTAGGCGGCGATCACCGCCGTGTTGTAGGGATGCTGCGCCGAGCGCAGGCACACCTTGCCCTTCCATTCGGGCCTGGCGAGGTCCTCGTAGCGGAAGGCGGTGAGCTTCGTGCGGTCCTTCGAGGCATACAGCACGCGCGCCCGCAGCGACAACGCGAACCAGTGTCCGTCCGGGTCGCGCAGCTGGGCCGGGATGGCCGCTTCGAGCGTGGCCGACTTCACCGGCTGGGTCACGCCCCGGTCGACCAGGTCGATGAGGTTGCCGATGTCCACCACCATCAGCACGTCGGCCGGCGAGCGGCGGCCCTCGGCAGCCACGCGCTCGGCCAGGCCGTCGCGCACGAACACGGTCTTCACCTTGATGCCGGTGGCGGCGGTGAACTTCTCCAGCAGCGGCTGGATGAGGCCCGGCTCGCGCGTGGTGTACAGGTTCACCTCGGCCGCGCCGGCGCCGGCGGCAACGCCCAGCGCGCAGCAAGCGGCGGCGAGCGAGCCCAGCACGCGGCGGCGCAGGGAAGAAATGGCTTTCATGCTTCGCTCCTTGGGGATTGCTCGTCCGCGGCAAACACCAGCGCCGCCGACGGATCCACCCGCAGGTGGATAGTATCGCCCGGCCGTGCTGAACCCTGCCCGAATACCTGCAGCACCAGCGGCCGGGCCACGCCGTCGACGGCCAGCCGCAGCTGCTCGCCGGCACCCACGAACAGCCGCTCCAGCACCCGCGCCGGCACGCCGGCTTCGACGATCCGCAGGTCGTGCGGCCGGACGGCCGCGCAGGCCTGCGTGCCATCGGCAAGGCCGGGGGCCGCGAAGCTGCCCAGCGGCGTGTCCACGCGACCGCCGGCCACGCGGCCGGGCAGTTCCAGCAGCTCGCCGAAGAAGCGCGCGGCGTACAGCGAGGTCGGGCGGCGGTACAGCTGCTCGGGCGGCGCCACCTGTTCCACCCTTCCGGCGCGCATCAGCACGATGCGGTCGGCGATGCGCAGGGCTTCCTCCGGATCGTGCGTGACCATGATGGCGGTGATGCCGGCCTCGCGCAGCAGGTCCAGCGTCTCGGTGCGCACGGCCTCGCGCAGGCCGCGGTCGAGGTTGGAGAAGGGCTCGTCCAGCAGCAGCAGGCGCGGTTGCGGCGCCAGCGCGCGCGCCAGCGCCACGCGCTGCTGCTCGCCGCCGGAGAGCATGTGCGGATAGCTTCCCGCGCGCGCCACCAGCCGTACGCGCTCCAGTGCGGCGCGCGCGGTGGCATGGCGGTCGGCCTTCGGGCCCTTCAGGCCGAAGGCCACGTTGTCGAGGATGGAAAGGTGCGGGAACAGCGCATAGTCCTGGAACACCAGGCCGATGCCGCGCTGTTCGGGCGGAATGAAACGGGTGAGATCGGCCAGCACGCGGCCATCCATGGCGATGCTGCCGGCATCGGGGGGTTCCAGCCCCGCGATCAGCCGCAGCAGCGTGCTCTTGCCGCAGCCCGAGCTGCCCAGCAGGCACAGGATCTCCCCCGCGGAGCAAGCCAGCGACACATCGTCCACGGCCGTGAGCGCGCCGTAGCGGCGCGTCAGCCCCTGCACCGTGAGCGCGGCGGGCGCTTCCCGGGCAATCGCGTTCATGTACACCTCAGGTGGTTGTCCCAGGACAGCTCGCGCGAGGCGGCCAGCAGCACTTCGCCTTCGCCGGCCGGCCGCACGGCGGCCAGTCCGCCGAAGCCGTCGCTGAGCAGGAAACGTCCATCCTCCAGCGGTGCCACGCCGCAACCGTCGGGACGTGGCGCCAGTCCCAGGCAGCGGCCCTCGGCCACCGACCAGAAGGCGACCTGGCCACCCACGGGACTGGATGTGGCGATGAGGTCCCGGCCCGCCGCGATGGAGCCGATGTAATTGCGCAGCTCGCGCAGCAGGGCCGGCGGCGCGGCCAGCAGCTCAGGCGCCTGGCCACGCGTGTGCCGGCCGACCAGGGGCGGCTGCTCGATGGCAGGGCCCTGGTGCTGGCAGGCGAACCACACCGCACCGGTGGCGTCGACGGCGAGGTGGCGGATGGACAGCTGGAACAGTTCCGGCGCCAGCGCCTGCTGCTCGAGCAGGCGGCCGTCGCGGGCGTCCACGTAGGCCAGCGTCGAGCGCATGGTAGACAGGTTCAGCGGCTCCTTGCCGAAGTCGGGGTGGATCAGCAGCCCACCATTGGCCACGCACAGCGTGCGCCCGTCGGGCATCAGTACCACCTCGTGGGGGCCGATGCCGCCGGTGTCGATCTCGCCCAGGCGCTGCCAGCCGGCGCCCGGGCGCGCATCGTAGACGCCGAGCACGCCGCGGCCGGTTTCGTAATCGTTCTCGGTGGCGAACAGGCGCGTGCCATCGTGCGAGAACACGCCGTGGCCGAAGAAGTGCCGTCCCTCGGGCAGCTGCAGCGCGCCGAGCGGGGCGCCATCGTCGAGGCCAAAGGCCAGCGCGAAGAAGCCGGGCTGGCGGCCGAACACCACCGCGCGGCGGCGCGCCGAATCGATCGCGAAGCTGTGGCCGCGGTCGGGCAGGGCGCGCACGGCAAGGTCGCGGCCGGCGGCGTCGATGACCACCGCCTCGAAGGTGTTGCCGTGGCGGCGGGCGCCCAGGAAACGCGGCCCGCGCTCGGCGGGCAGCCCGGCAAGGGCGGGCGCGCCGGACAGGGCCAGCAGCGCGGCACTGCCGGCGAGCAGTCCGCGTCGGCGCATGCCGCGGAGGTCCGGCCTGTCGAAGCCGCGCGCTGCCATCAGTCCCCGTCCAGCGAGTTGAAGCCCAGGTTCACGCCCAGCGCCGGCGCGAGGTATTCATCGACCATCGCCCGCACATTGGCCAGCAACAGCGCGGCGTGCACCAGCAGCTCGCGCCGGGATTCGTCGGCCACTGCGCGGTCCACCGGCATTCCCAGTTCGTCGAAGTCCTCGCGCACGCGCTGCAGCTCCTCGGTGATGCCGCTGTCGATCCAGCGCGAATCCTCCGGCAGCGACGCTGCAAAGCGTCCCGCGGCATGCAGCCGCGAGATGGCCTCGATGCCGGCGAGCAGGTAGCGCGCCGTAAGGGCGCTGCGCTGCAGGGGGAGCAGGCTCGCGCGTGCACTTGCCGCATCCTCGCCCAGCGGCGGCTGCAGCTTCTGGTCGCGTGCCACGTGCAGGGCGGTGGAAAGGGCCTTCAGCACCTCGGTGGCGACCTCGCCGTCGTTGCGCCACAGGATGTTCTGCGGCGCGGGACGCGCCAGCTCGCGCGCGTACACGCCCGCATCGTTCCATGCCGAGTCGATCTCGCGGGCGAGCCGCTCGAGGTTGGCGGCCACGGCGATGGCGTAGTCGCAGCGGAAGCGGCCGGCGTCCTCGCCGCGCGCGATCAGGCCCTGCGCGTCGTCGGCATACAGTGCATATTCCAGCGCCGGCAGGCCCTGCACGGCCACGCTCTGCGCGCGCAGCTTCGAGGGCTCCAGCAGGCCGCGGTCGGCGCCCGCCAGCACCGTGCGCATCTGCCGCTGCAGCACACCGCGCGGATCCGGCCAGAAGAAGAACTGCTCCAGCCGGTTCTGCTCCACCAGCGGGCCGAAGCGCAGCACTTCCACGGCGGCCCAGGAGGCGGCCACCTCGCCGAGGTGCGATTCGACCTCGGTGCGGCGCAAGGCATCGGCGGGGCTGGCGCAGTAGCTGCCCATTGCGGCGGCGAGGCGGGAAGTATCGTCCTGGAGGGCCCGCGTGGCCGGCTGGATGTACTCGCGCAGCACGCGCGCGCCAAGGCCCTGCGCCTGTGCACCACCACCCGCCCTGCCCGCTGCCGCGCATCCGGCCAGCAGCACCAGGACGGCCAGTCCCGCCGCCAGCATGCCCGGCCCGGTGCCGCCAGCAACCCGCATGGCGCTCATAGGGATTCCAGGAAGCGCAGCAGGTCTGCGCGCTCGGCACTGGTCATCGCCACCACGCGATCACGCGCGGCCTGTGCCTCTCCGCCATGCCAGAGGATGGCCTCGAGCAGGGTGCGTGCGCGGCCGTCGTGCAGGTAGCCGCCGCGCTCGTTGACCGTGCGCGCCAGCCCGATGCCCCACAGCGGCGAGGTGCGCCACTCGCGGCCGCTGGCATTGCCCTCGGGACGGTTGTCCGCCAGGCCTTCGCCCATGTCGTGCAGCAGCAGGTCGGTGTAAGGCCAGATGAGCTGGAAGCGGTGCTCGGGCTGCGCCGCATCGCGTCGCGTGACGTACTTGGGCACGTGGCAGGCCTGGCAGCGCGCCTCGTGGAACAGCTTCTTGCCGGCCAGCACGCGCGGGTCGTCCACGTCGCGCCGCGCGGGCACGGCGAGGTTGGCGGCGTAGAAGGCCACGAAATCGAGCAGGTCCCCCGGCACTTCCTCCGCGCCCAGGTGCGGCTGCGCGCCATGCGGCATGTCGAGGCAGGCCCGCTGGCGCGGCGTGCACTCGCCCCAGTGGTTCGGATGCAGCGGCGTCGACAGCCCCATGTCATCGAGGAAGGCGCCGGCGGATTGCTGTTTCACCGTGGCCTTGCCGCCCTTCCAGCCGAAGCGACCGATGGCCACTTCGCCGGTGATGTCATCGCGTACCAGCCGCACCTTGCCGCGCACGCCATCCGGGTCATCCTGGCGGTTGGCATTGGCGAGGATGTCGGCCTCGTGGATGGCCTCCAGCAGGCCCAGGCCGATCATCTGCGGCGCGATCCGCGGGGAGACCATCACGTCCTCGCGCATCGGCCCGTAGCCCAGCTCGGTGATGCGGTAGCGCGGCTTGCGCAGCTTGGCGGTCTCCCCGCCGTTCAGCCGCACGGTGATCTCTTCCCACTGGATGCGCAGGCGACCCTCGGCGGGCAGGCCGGTGGCGGCGAAGGTCTGCAGCTGGTGGCCGTAGGTGGGCTCGGGCAGCACCGACAGGGACGCGGCCAGCTGGCGCTGCTCGGCCTCGTTGCGCGGCGGCACCGACAGGCGCAGGAACAGCGACACCGGTTCCTCGTCGCCTTCCGGCACCACGCCGCCGGCGTCCTTCACGTGGCAGCCCTGGCAGGAGCGCGCATTGAACAGCGGACCCAGCCCGTCGGAGGCCAGGGTGGAGGAGGGCGCCGGCACCCAGTCCTTGCGGAACAGGCCGTTGCCGATCTGGAAGCGCTGCCTTCCCTCGAAGTCGAGGTTGGCGGACGGGTGCGAGAAGATGTCGCGGTTGATCTGCTTGCCGCGCACGGTGGCAGCACCGGCCACCAGGTGCTCGAAGGATTCCGGCGCATCGAAACTGGCCGGGGCGCGGGTGATCTCCCGCACGCGCGCGAGGTCGGCTTCCGACAGGTCATCGCGCGTGGCGGATACGGACAGGGCCACCGCAGGCACGATGGCCGCGGCATCCAGCGGCGGTTGTGCGGAGCGTGCGGCGGCCGCCTGCGGCGCCTCCTGGCGCGTCATGCATCCGCCCGCCGCGCCCAGCGCGGCCAGCGCCAGCAGCAGCCGGTGCGATGTCTTACTGGAATACCGCATCCGGGTTGTCGAGGCTGTCGGAACCTTCGATGTTGATGCTGCCCAGGCCCAGCGCCTGCACCACGCGCTCGATGCTGCGCGTCTGCGCCACCAGCGCGTCGATGGCGGCCTGCACCAGCGCATTGCCGGCTTCGTTGCCCGCGGCGATCAGCTGGTCATAGGACTCGCCGGCCGCAGCGCGCTGGCGGATGCGCTCCAGCGCCGCGAGGCTCTCCTCCAGGCGCGCGCGCACCTCCGCATCCAGCGCGGCATCGCGCGCCTTCACCAGGTCCGACAGCGACGGACCTTCGAGCACGCGCCCGTCGGGCCGCTGGTAGCGGCCGAGGTACACGTTGCGGATGCCGACCTGGTCGTAATAGTGCGACTCGTGCGTGTTGTCGGAGAAGCAGTCATGCTCCTCCTCCGGATCGTGCAGGATCAGGCCCAGCTTCATGCGCTCGCCGGCCAGCTCGCCATAGGACAGCGAGCCCATGCCGGTGAGCATCACCGACAGCGCACCGGTGGCTCCGTTGGCGAACACCTCGCGCCGCGCCGCGCCGTCCTCGCGCCAGTTGGCCGTCATCTCCTCCAGGTCGGAGACCAGCAGCGAGGTGGCGGCCTTGAGGTAATCCACGCGGCGCTGGCAGTTGCCCCCGGTGCAGTTGGCGGGATCGAAGTCGGTGGCCGGGCGCTGGCCGGCGCCGGGGCCGGTGCCATTGAGGTCCTGGCCCCACAGCAGGAACTCGATGGCGTGGTACCCGGTGGCGACGTTGGCCTCGATGCCGCCGATCTCATGCAGCTCGCGCGACAGCAGCTCCGGCGTGATCCTCGTGGCATCGATCTGGCGGCCGCCCACGTGCAGGCGGGGGTTGGCGATCACATTGGCCGTGTACCAGGCATTGGCATCCGAGTCCTGGCCATAGGAAGCATCGACGTAGTCGATCAGACCCTCATCCAGCGGCCAGGCGTTGACGCGGCCTTCCCAGGCGTCGACCACCGGATTGCCGAAGCGGTACGCCTCGGTCTGCATGTAGGGCACGCGCGCGGCCTTCCACGCCTCGCGGGCCGCCGCCAGCGTGTCCTCGCCGGGACGCGCGGCCAGCGCATCCACCGCGGCCGTGAGCCGGCGAGCCCCCTCCAGCGCGTCCTCGTACTTGGCCAGCGCCATGTCGGCGTAATGGCGGGCGATGGCCTCGGGCGCAGGCGCCGCAGCCGGCAGCAGGGCGGGGAGGGCAGTCAGGGCAATGGCCAGCAGGCCAGCGCGGGCGAGTTTGCTCAGCATGGGGGAGGACTTGCGTTCTAGATGAGAGTGATTCTCAAATACAGACTCGACCTTGTCCAGAAAATACACCGCAGCAATTTCGGTAATCGAATAGTTCACTGCGGGCACGATGATAGGTTAGGGGTCACCGCCTGAAGGGGAAATCAATGAGAACACTTATAAGAATCCCGTTGCCGCTGGCCGCGGCCTGCCTGCTTGCCTCCGGCGCCGGCTTTGCCGGCGAAGCGCCTGCCCATGCCAGCTGCGCCCAAGGCGGCGGCTTCCTCGCACCGCCGCCCGCCTGGCGCTCGGTCGAGGTGGAGGCGGACGGGCGGGTGACCTTCCGCCTGTGCGCACCGCAGGCCACCGACGTGCGCGTGACCAGTCCGGATGCCAACGAGGCCATTCCCTTCGGCGCCGGCCTGGTGCTGGCACGCGACGACACCGGCCTGTGGTCGGCCACCACCAGCGTCCCCGTGGCGCCGGACAACTACCGCTACAGCTTCGTGGTCAACGGCGTGTCGCTGCCCGATCCGCTGGCCACCACCTTCTCGCGCGAGCGCACGGGCGGGCAGTCCACCTTCGAGGTGCCGGGGGAGGCGGGCAAGTTCCAGGCCTACGACCCGGCCATCGCGCATGGCGCGGTGACCGAATTCGAGTACTGGTCGAAGGCCCTGGGCATCAAGCGCCGCGCGCATGTGTACACGCCGCCGGGCTACTTCAGGGATTCCAGGCGCTATCCCGTGCTGTACCTGGTGCATGGCGCCGGCGACAGCGACGACAACTGGACCAGCACCGGCCATGCGCACTACATCCTCGACAACCTGATTGCCGCCGGCAAGGCGCGGCCCATGATCATCGTGATGCCCAACGGTCACACGCCGGAGCGTGCCGGTGGCCCGGGCCTGCTGGGCAACACTGATTTCGGCAGGGACCTGCACGAGGACCTGATCCCGGCCATCGACGCGCAGTTCCGCACCATTGCGCGGCCCGCCGCGCGCGCCATGGCAGGGCTTTCCATGGGCGGCGCGCACACGCTGCAGTTCGGCCTGACGCGCCCGGACGTGTTCCGCCACGTCGGCATCTTCAGCATGGGACTGGGCGTCGGCGAGGATGCAGCGCGCTACGAGCAGGTGCATGCCGCGGCGCTGGCCCGTGCCGCGCGCGAGATGAAGGTGGTGTACTACGCCATGGGCAAGGAGGATTTCCTCCATGCCTCGGTGGCGCCCACGCGCGCGATGCTGGAGAAGCACGGCATTCGCCACACCTACGTGGAAAGCGGCGGCGGCCACACCTGGATCAACTGGCGCCGCTACCTCGCGGAGTTCCTGCCGATGCTGTTCAGGTAGGGCTGGCTGCACCGGCCCGTTGCGGGCCGGTGCAGGGCCCGCAGCGGCTATACTCCGCCGATGCGATTCTATTCATGGAACGTCAACGGCATCCGCTCCGTTGTACGCAAGGGCACCTTCCAGCAGTTCATCGCGGACCACAAGCCGGACATCCTCTGCCTGCAGGAGACCAAGGCCGAGCAGGGGCAGGCCGAGATCGACCTGCCCGAGTACATCGAGTACTGGAACTCGGCCGAGAAGAAGGGCTATTCGGGCACGGCGATCTTCACCCGCTTCAAGCCCATCAACGTCACGCTGGGCTTCCCGGACGAGTTCGCGAGCCGCTTCACCTTCGCCGACGAGCTCAAGCGCGATGCCTGGAACGAGGGCCGGGTGATCACGGCCGAGTTCGACAACTACTACGCGGTGACGGTGTACACGCCCAATGCCAAGGACGACCTCTCGCGGCTGAACCTGCGTTACAGGCACTGGGACCCGGCGTTCCTGGAGTACGTGAAGCTGCTCGACCGCACCAAGCCGGTGATCTTCTGCGGCGACCTGAACGTGGCGCACACCGAGCTGGACCTGGCCAATCCCAAGCCCAACCGCGGCAAGAAGGGCTTCACCGACGAGGAGCGCGAGGGGTTCCAGAACTTCATCGATGCCGGGTTCGTGGATACCTTCAGGATATTCACGCAGGGCAATGGCCACTACACCTGGTGGTCGCATTTCGCCAACTCCCGCGCCAGGAACATCGGATGGAGAATCGATTACGTGCTGGTGTCGCGCTCCATCGCCGATCGCGTGAAGGCCGCCCGCATCCATCCTGACGTGATGGGTTCGGACCACTGCCCGGTGAGCATCGACATCGACATCTGAGCGGCCGGCGCCGGCTGGCGGGGCGCGGCGTGCGCCCCGCGGTTCCTCAATCCATCAGTTCGGTCGCGAACAGCATCGCCATCGCGCCGCCGCGCGCGTCCTGGCCGAGGATGGCCGGGCGCTGCAGGTATTCCTCCAGCGTGGTCAGGCGCGCGGTGGATTCGCACACGTCCACCAGCTCGCCCGTGGATGAGGCGCGGGCGTTGACTGCGTCCCAGGCCCGTTCCACCGCGCGCTCATAGGCGCGGCCGCGGATCCAGCCGCGCGCCAGGCCGCGGCGCAGCGCGAAGCCGATCATCGCCGTGCCCGAGAACTCCTCGAAGGCGCCGGGATGATCCACGACATTGCGCCACAGTCCGTCGGGGGTCTGCAGCGGCAGCAGCGTGTCCATCAGCCGTCGGTAGCTTTCCAGCGCATGCCGGTGGGCGTCGCTGCCGGCCGGCAGTTCGCTGAGCGTCAGCGCCAGCCCCAGCGCGGCGAAGCCATTGCCGCGGCCCCAGGCCACGTCCGCCTCGGGGCGGTGTCGATAAAGTCCGTCCGGACGCAGGTCCAGCTTCTGCATGTAGCGCAGGTGGCGGTCGGCCATGGCGAAGTAGCGCGCCTCGCCGGTCAGCGCGCCGGCCTGCGCCAGGATGGCGGTGCCCATGAACACTGAGTCGCTGTAGCCGTCGTGGTGGGGCATGGCTTCGAGCAGGTTGCCCTCGGCGTCGAAACCCATGTCGGCCACCTTGCGCACCATGGCGGTGTAGCGCGGATCGCCGGTGAGGCGCGCCAGTTCGGTGAACACGATGTGGCCGGACATGACCAGGGCGTTGGGGCGGGCGAGGCTCTCGCGCGTGCCATCCACCCAGGGTTCGACCAGGCGGCGCACTTCATCCCCCTCGCCCAGGCGCAGGCGCGCGATCAGCGCGATGGCGCCGATGTACCAGGGCTGCTCGAAGTCGCGGCCGTAATGCCGCGCGAGCTGCGTGGCCAGTTCGCGCGGGCGGCGCGCGCGGCGGCGCGCGAGTTCCTGCGCGGCAGGGGAGTGCCCGATGTCGCCGAGGCGGAGGACCCAGTCCGCTTCCCCGCTCCAGCGCCGGGCGGGCAGGGTGCCCATTCCGGCCACGCGTTCGCGGCCCAATGCCGCCGCGAGCCCGCCGTCATCGTCGCCGGCAACCAGTACCAGGTCGGGCGCGCGCGTGCCCAGCCATCGCCACAGTGCATGCGATTCGGGATTCTCCCGGTAGGCCGTGCCTTCGGGCGGGAATGCCAGCCGCGCATGCGCAGGATTGGCCATGGGCACGGCGAGCAGGTGGAAGGGTCGATTGCCGGCACGGGCATAGGCCGCTACGGCATCGCGCACGGCGGCAGCCTCGCCTGCATCGCCGGCCAGTCCCCCCACCAGCGCCACGACGGGCGCGTCCTCGCGTTGCGCGGGAATGGAAAACGCATGGATGAGCGAGCCATCCGCCGCAAGGCCGATGCTGGAACCGGGAGGGAGTTGGCCGCCGTGGGCGGGGAGGCTGGAAAGCCTGTTGCTGCAGGCCGCTGCGAGCACGGTGCACAGCAGCAGGAGAACGAGGGCGAAGGTGCTGCGCCGATGGTCAGCCTGGGGCCACGGGCACATGATGCTGTCCGCCGCAGGGTTAACCCCGGGGGGCGACCCCGGGGCCCGATGGTGGCTTACTTCTTCCTGGCAACGGTCTTGCGCTTGGCCTTGGCCTTCGTCTTGGCCTTCGCCTTGGTGGCGACCTTGGACTTGGCCTTGGCCTTGCTCTTGGCCTTCTTGGCCTTGGCGGCCGCTTCGGCCTTGCTGGTCTTGCGCAGGTCCGCGGCGTGCGCACGCTTGTACGACTGGATGTCGTGGAACGTGCCGTCGGCGTTGCGCACCGCGTAGAGCTTGGTGCCCTTGGAGCTGCGCAGGACGGTCCTCTTTCTGCCTTTCTTCTTTGCGGCCATTTCCGCTTTCCTCAGTGGTTAGTCCGCTGCGGAAAATAGCACCACAGCTGTGCCCGTGACACGATTTCGTGCACGGTTCGTGGCCATTCCGGTTGCGCTTGCGGGGCATTGCGGGCCTGGTTCGTGCTGCGAAGGGTGGTATGTGATCGTTTATCGCCTGCAGTTCCATCCGTTCGCTCCGGATGGAATAGGATTGGGACGAATGCAGGATCACGGGGGGCCGGTATGACCAGCATCATCAGCGCCGCTCGGCGCACGTTCGCCGCCTTGCTGCTTTCCACCACCGCCACGCTGTTGCCGCAGGGCAGCGCCCTCGCAGGCGGCGAGGCCGGTCCGATCAACCTGCGCGACCAGGGGTTCTTCTGGGTGGGCGTGCGCACGAAAGAGGTGCAGGTGCCCGGCCCGGCAGGCACGGCGCCGCGCAATGGCCATGCGATCGAAGGGCAGATGTACGTGGGTTTCCAGCTGCCCGCGGAGAAGCGCCACCCGTATCCGCTGGTGCTCGTGCACGGCGGTGGCGGGCAGGCCACCGACTGGATGGGCACGCCCGACGGCCGCGATGGCTGGCTGGATTACTTCCTCGCCGCCGGCTTCGATGTGTACTTCGTGGACCGGCCGGCACATGGCCGCTCGCCCAATCATCGCGGCTACGGTGAGCAGCTCGGCGCGCCGCCCACGCTGGAGCAGATCGCCGGCTTCACCGCCGGGAGCAGGCAGTACCCCGGCGGCGGCGCGGCGCTGAGCGCGGAGGTGAAGCAGCACACCGCCAGTTCCGAGCCCGGCCCCACGGTGGCCAACGAGATCCTGAAGGAGAACTTCGCCGAGCTGCTCGACCGCATCGGCCCGGCCATCCTCATCACCCATTCCGCGGGAGGGCCTTCGGGCTGGCTGGCCATGGAGGCCCGTCCCGACAAGGTCAAGGCCGTGCTGGCCATCGAGCCGGCCATGGGCATCACCGAGTTCCTGGCGCCGCTGATCACCTTCCAGCCTGCGCTTGCGCCGGGCGGGCGCATCGAGACCGTCGAGCTCCCGCCCGAGCGCCCGGGCCTCGCGCCCTGCCGCCTGCAGCCCGAGGGCAAGGTTCGCAAGGTGCCCGCCTATGCCGGCAAGCCGGTGCTGTTCGTGGTGGCGCCGCTGTCCTCGATGTTCGCGCCCACGGTGCACTGCTCGGTGCAAACGCTGAACCAGCTGGGTGCCAGTGCGAAGCTGGCGCGCCTGGAGGACCATGGCCTGGAGGGCAACGCGCACTTCATGAACGAGGAGCTGAACAACGGCGAGATCGCGAAGCAGGTGTTCATTCCCTGGCTTGAAACGATCAGGTAAGCGCTGCTCAGCGCGCCGGCTCGATGCGCAGGATGGTGCCCTGTTCCATGTCGGTGGCCACGTAGATGAATCCATCAGGCCCCGGCTTCACGTCGCGGATGCGCTGGTGCAGGTCGGTGAGCAGGGATTCGCGCCGCATTTCCTCCAGCCGCTCGTTCAGCACCACGCGATCGACCCTGCCGGTGTTGGGGATTTCGCCGTAGCGCACGCCGGCCACGAACAGGTCGCCCTTCCACTTCGGCAGCGCATCGCCCTGGTAGAACGACAGCCCGGTGACCGAAATCGAGGGCGTCCAGTACACCAGCGGCAGCTCGAAGCCCGAGTGCGTGGGCTCGTTGCTCTTCGACTGCCACGGGCCGGGATAGGTGCGGCCGAGGCTGACCACGGGCCATCCATAGTTGGCGCCGGCCTTGAGCAGGTTCACCTCGTCGCCGCCGTTGGGCCCCATCTCGGCCAGGAACACCTGGCCGGTGACCGGATGGACCGTGAGCGCCAGCGTGGTGCGATGGCCCATGGTGTAGATCTCGGGACGATGGCCGTCGCGGCCGACGAAGGGATTGTCGGGCGGCACCGATCCATCATCGTTCAACCGCAGCACCTTGCCTGCCAGCGAGGCAGGATCCTGCGCGGTGTCGGCCATGCCGCCGCTGGTGCCGATCCACAGCTTCGCGTCCGGCGTCATCGCCAGCGAGGCCGGCCCGCCGGTGATGTTCTCTCCCACCCACACGTCAGTCGTGTCATGCAGCGCGCCGCCTGCATAGCGCGACCTTGCCACCGCGGTGGTGCGTTTGTTGTCGGGTAGCGGCTTGGTGTAGACGATGTACAGCCAGCCATTGCGCTGGAACTGCGGATGCACGGCGATGGCCATGTAGCCATGCACGGCCTGGCCGGCCACGGGGCCGTTGACCGCCACGGGCCCGCCGCCGACGGGCAGCAGGTCGGTGGTGCCCTTCGGCATGCGCTTGATCTGGCCGGAGCGCTGCGCGATCAGCAGGTCGCCGTCGGGCAGGAAAGTCAGCGCATAGGGCCAGGCCAGTCGCGCGAGCACGGTGACGCGGATGTCCTGGCCTTCGCCGGTGCGATAGGTGAAGGGGCCGTCCGGCAGAGGTTCGTTGAAGCCCGGCGGCGAGACGGGGGCGGTACCGGCCGGGTTCATCGGCACTGCGCGTTGCGCCAGGGCACTCGTGGCCAGGAAGGCCGGTGCCACCAGGCCCAGGACCCGATGCCGCATGTGCATGGTCGCCCCCCTGCGTCGGATTGTTCTCCCCCATATTAACGCCGACGTGCCACGGCAGCGTGCCATGGCAAGGTCATGACCAGGGCGGAAGGACGCGCATGAACTTCTCCGGTTCGTGTGCGTGGGCCGGAAGTGGTCGTGCCCGGCCTGCGTTGACAGGGGAAGCCGGGGCGTCCCAGGATAGGGCGGTATCTTCAAGCGGGGGGCCGGGCGCCATGAAGATCGGTCGCCAGGAGCATCGCAGCTCCGGCATCTCCACGTCCAACGCCGACACCATCATCGTCCGGGGCAAGGACCTCTGCCGCGAGCTGATCGGCCATGTCGGCTTCACCGAATACGTCTGGTTCCTGCTGTGCGGCGAGCTGCCGCAGCCGGCGCAGCGGCGCGTGCTGGATGCCACGCTGGTGGCGATTGCCGAGCACGGCCTGGTGCCCAGCGTGCAGGCCGCGCGCATGACCTATGCCGCGGCACCCGAGGCATTGCAGGGCGCGGTAGCGGCAGGACTGCTGGGCTGCGGTTCGGTGATCCTGGGCGCGGCGGAGAACGCCGGCCGCCTGCTGGCGGACGTGGTTGCGCGCGCCGCGGTATCGGACCTGCAAACCGCTGCGCGCGCCGTGGTGGGCAAGCAGCGCGCCGCGAGGCAGCCGGTGCCCGGTTACGGCCATCCGCTGCACAAGGGCGAGGATCCGCGCGCCACGCGCCTGTTCGCGGTCGCCACCGAGGCCGGCCTGCCCGATACGCATCGTCGCGCGGCGAAGCAGGTGGAGGCATTGCTGCCCGAGCTTGTCGGCAGGCCGCTGGTCATGAATGTCTCCGCGGCCATTCCCGCGGTGCTGCTCGACGCCGGTTTCCCGGTGGGCGCGCTGAAGGGCGTGCCGCTGCTGGCGCGCACCGCCAGCCTGATCGGCCACCTGCTGGAAGAGCAGGCGAAACCCATCGGATTCGTGCTCTCGCATGCGGCCTCGAAGGCCATCGACTACGACGGCCCGGTGCCGGAAGGTTTCGCGCGGGGAGACACATGAAGGGGCTGGATGTCCTCAAGGGAGTGAGGATCGTGGAGCAGGGGACCTTCATCACCGGTCCCTGCGCCGGCATGATGCTGGCCGACCTTGGCGCCGACGTGATCAAGGTCGAAAGCCCCGATGGCGATCCCTACCGCGCCTACCAGGGCAGCAACTACTCGCCCCATTTCCAGGCCTACAACCGCAACAAGCGCAGCCTCACGCTGGACCTGAAGAACCCTGCCGACCTCGGGCTGTTCGACACGCTGGTCCGCGAGGCCGATGTCTTCATCCAGAACTTCCGCCCCGGCACCGCCGAGCGGCTGGGCGCCGGCGCGAAACGGCTGCAGGCGCTGAACCCGCGGCTGGTGTACTGCTCCATCAGCGGCTTCGGCGCCGATGGGCCCTACGTGGACCGCCCCAGCTACGACTCGGTGGCGCAGGCGCTGTCCGGCTTCCTCAGCGTGGTGGTCGACGAGAACCGGCCGAGGTTCCTGGGTCCGGCCCTGGCCGATGCCATCACCGGCATCTACGCGGCCTATGGCGTGCTGGGCGCATTGTTCGACCGCAGCCGCACCGGCAAGGGTCGCGTGGTCGAGGTCTCCATGCTGGAGGCCATGGCGCACTTCGCGGTCGAGCCCTATGCGGCGTACTTCGCACTGGGCACGGTGCCACGCTCCAGCGACCGCCCGCGGCTGGCGCAGGCGCACATCCTGCGCACCTCCGATGGCGGCTTCATCGCCATCCATCTTTCCTCGCTGGAGAAGTTCTGGACCGGGCTGGTGGCGGCGCTGGAGGCGCCGGAGCTGGCCGCCGACCCGCGCTTCGCTACGCGCCTGGCGCGCATCGACAACTACGACGAGCTGGGGCGCGAGCTGGACCGGCGCTTCTCGCAGAAGCCGGCCGACTACTGGGCCGGGCGCCTCGGCGCCAATGACGTGCCGCATGCACCCATCAACCGCATCGACGCGGCCGCCAGGGACCCGCAGGTGCAGCACCTGGGGCTGATGGTGCCGGTGGAGCGGCCGCATGCCGCCACGCATGCGGTGCGGCCGGCGGTGCAGTTCGACGGGCAGCGGGCCGAGGCGGTGCATCCCGCGCCCCTGCTCGGCGAACACAGCGAGGCGATCAGGGCAAGGCTCGCGCAATCAGCGGCCTGGCCCGGACGAGACTGAACCCGAGCCACAAGGAACTGCCCGATGCTGTTTCCCACCACCCTCGTCGGAAGCTACCCCCAACCGGAATGGCTGATCGATCGGAAGAAACTGGCAGGGCGCTTCCCCCCGAGGGTGCGGGCGAAGGAGCTGTGGCGCATTCCCGGGGAGTTCATCGAGGAAGCCTGGCGTGACGCCACGCTGCTGGCCATCCGCGCGCAGGAGCGGGCCGGCATCGACATCATCACCGACGGTGAGATGCGCCGCGAGAGCTACTCGAACCGCTTCGCCACTGCGCTGGATGGCGTGGACCTGGACAACCCCGGCACGGCGCTGGATCGCTCCGGCCATCCCAATCCCGTGCCGCGCGTGGTCGGTCCCATCCGCCGCCGCCATCCGGTGATGGTGGAGGACGTGAAGTTCCTCGCTGCCAACACGCAGCGGCGCATCAAGATCACGGTGCCCGGGCCGTTCACCATGTCGCAGCAGGCGCAGATCGACCACTATGGCGGCAGCCGCGAGAAGGCGGCCATGGACTATGCGCAGGCGGTGAACGAGGAGATCCGCGACCTGTTCGCGGCCGGCGCCGACATCGTGCAGATCGACGAGCCCTACATGCAGGCCCGGCCCGACGACGCCCGCAAGTACGGCCTCGATGCGCTCAATGCCGCGCTCGACGGCATCACCGGCAAGACAGCGGTGCACATCTGTTTCGGCTACGCAGCCATCATCCACGAGCGGCCGTCGGGATATTCATTCCTGTCGGAGCTGGCGCAATGCCGCTGCCACCAGGTGTCGATCGAGACCGCGCAGTCCGGCCTCGACACCAGCGTGCTGGAGACGCTGTCGGGCAAGCAGATCCTGCTGGGAGTCATCGACCTGTCGGACATGAACATCGAGACGCCGGAGACGGTGGCGGCGCGCATCCGCCGCGCGCTGCCCCACGTGCCGGCCGCGAACCTCATCGTCGCGCCGGACTGCGGCATGAAGTACCTGCCGCGCGAGGTCGCCGACGGCAAGCTGCACGCCATGGTGGCCGGTGCGCGCATCGTGCGGCAGGAGATGGAACAGCAGCGCAGGCAGGGGTGAGGCAGAAGGCCGTGCCAGCGTTGCCGCCCGCGATGCTTTCGCTTCCCGACAGGGTGCGGAGCCCAACCGATAATCGGTTGGTAAGGACCGGTGGGCCCGCGCGGCAACGACCCTACAATGATCCCGGAATCCGCCACCGGGCCGGCGCGATCTCGCCGGGGCACGGAGGCCGCAGACCAGGATCCGACTGCAGGTTCGAGCAAGGGAGTTGATCATGGCTATCACGGCAAAGCTGCCATCGCGTCTGCACCACACGGCGTATACGACCAGGGATCTGGAGGCCACGCGGCATTTCTACGAGGACATCATCGGCCTGCCCCTGGTGGCGAC